>JAYFRI010000314.1:0-15034 GCA_034926015.1 Paludibacter sp.
GAATGGATTGCGCAAAGACCTCGCACAAGCGCTCTACGACCTTAAACCGGGGGTATTCCGCTTTCCGGGTGGATGCATTGTGGAAGGTACCGATCTGGAAACCCGCTACCAGTGGAAAAATTCTGTTGGTCCGGTCGAAAACCGCAAGCTGAACGAAAACCGCTGGGAGTATACTTTCCCACACCGCTTTTTCCCCGACTATTATCAATCCTATGGCATGGGCTTTTATGAGTTTTTCCTCCTTTCCGAAGAGATAGGCGCCGAACCGCTTCCTGTGATCAGTTGCGGTCTTGCCTGTCAGTTCCAAAACCATGACCATAAGGCGCATGTTGAAGTGTGCGATTTGGAAACTTATGTGCAGGACGCCCTCGATTTGATTGAATTTGCCAATGGCGATGTAAATACGAAATGGGGAAAGCTCCGTGCCGACATGGGTCATCCCGCTTCGTTCCAATTAAAGCTCATTGCCGTTGGAAACGAGCAGTGGGGCAGCCTGTATCCTGAGCGTTTGGAGCCTTTCCTGAAAGCTATACGCGCTAAACATCCTGAAATTAAAGTAATCGGCTCGTCCGGACCAAGTCCCGATGGAAAAGACTTCGAATACGGATGGAATGAGATGAAACGCCTCAAAGCCGACCTCGTCGACGAACATTATTACAAAGATCCTGCATGGTTCCTCTCCAATGCAAAACGATATGACAACTACGACCGCAAAGGGCCAAAGGTATTTGCCGGAGAGTACGCCTGTCATCCCGTTAACCGTAAAAACAATTTCGAATCGGCCCTGAGCGAAGCCGCTTTCATGACAGGTTTCGAACGTAACGCCGATATCGTGCAGATGTGTACTTACGCTCCGCTGTTTGCACATGTGGATGGTTGGCAATGGAGACCCGACCTCATTTGGTTCGACAATATGAGGAGTGTTCGGTCTGCTAACTACTATGTTCAGCAACTTTACGGACATAATGTGGGCACTAATGTGCTGACAACAGTCGAAAACAAAGCGCCTCTTGCCGGACAGGATGGACTTTATGCCTCTTCGGCGCTGGATAAAACCAAAAACGAAATTATTCTGAAAATTGCTAACACTTCTGATGTCGCAAAAACAGTGAATTATTCGTTCAAAGGACTGAAAGCTGCCGAACGCAATGCTACGCACACAATTTTGAAGTCGGTCGATCAGGATCTGGAAAATACACTCGATCAACCAAATGCCATTGTACCCGTTACGCAACAAATAAAGGTGACAGGCAGCAGCCTGGAGGTGGAACTTGCTCCTAAGTCGTTCAATCTTTATGTGATTAAGTTATAACAGTCGCAATAAGGTGTAACATCTCATTATATAAAGGACATTTTTCAATAAAAAAAGAACAAAGTGTTGAATAGAACAAACAAAATGATCAATAAACGCAGCGCTTCAGGCCCGAAGCAGAAGTGGAACTGCCGGTTCCTGCTTCTGTTTTGCCTGTTGCTGCCCCGGCTGGCCTTTGCGCAGGACATGCCTTCGGTACACGACCCCGTAATGATAGTGCAGAACAACACTTACTACCTGTTTTGCACAGGCTACGGCATTAGCGTGCTCTCTTCCACCGATATGAAGTCATGGAAGCGGGAAGCGCCCGTTTTTGCCAGGCCACCACAATGGGCTGTGGATATTATTCCCGGTTTCAAAGGACATATATGGGCGCCTGACATTGCAATGCACGATGGTAAGTATTATTTGTACTATTCTGTTTCGGCTTTTGGCAAAAACACCTCGGCAATAGGACTGGCTATCAATAAAACGCTCGATCCCAACGATCCTGCCTTCGAATGGGTCGATCAGGGACTTGTAATTCAGTCGGTACCGGGCGTTACCAACTGGAATGCAATTGATCCTAACCTGATAGTGGACAAAAAAGGAACACCTTATCTCGCTTTTGGCTCGTTTTGGGACGGAATCAAGCTGATTCAGCTCTCGCCCGACGCAAAGAGCACAGATCAGGATATCCGGCTCATTCCAACCATTGCTTCGCGCAAAACCGACCCGAACATGGCCAATCCACCCGCTATCGAAGGCAATCCCGTCGATGCTGGAGGCAATTCTATCGAAGCTCCGTTTATTTTTAAACGAAAAAAATACTATTATCTCTTTGCCTCTATCGATTATTGTTGCAAAGGGGTGAACAGCACCTATAAAATGATCGTTGGCCGTTCGAAAACGGTCACTGGCCCCTATGTTGATAAAGCCGGAGTGCCAATGTACAAAGGAGGAGGCACTATTTTGCTCGAAGGCGACAAAGACTGGCATGGAGTTGGCCACAACGCTGTACTCAGCACCAAAGGCAATGATTATTTAATTTTTCATGCCTACGATGCACACGACGACGGCAAACCAAAGCTGAGAATCGACAAACTCAAATGGACAAAGACCGGTTGGCCGGTTGTTATCAGATAATAAGTTAAATATAATAGATTATTGTTGAAGTGAAAGCGGGATGTGAATCCGGCTTTCATTGTTTACAGCCCTTTCAATAGCCCATATCGCCCTGCCCGTAGGACTAAAAAGAAAAGTCAGTACCAAAATCCGACCGATAACGATCGTTTTTCGCGAGAAGGAATCGTTTCTTGACAAGTTTGGACTGTTTTTCGCGGAAACGGATCCAAACCTGACTGATTTGGACTGTTTTTCGCCAAAATGGACCCAAACCTGACAGATTCGGACTGTTTTTCGCCAAAATGGACCCAAACCTGATAGATTCGGACTGTTTCTCGCGAAAACGGACCCAAACTTGATTGATTTGGACTGTTTTTCGCGGGAATGGACCCAAACCTGATTGATTTGGACTGTTTCTCGCGAAAATGAACCCAAACTTGTTTGAAATGGACTGTTTCTCGCGAAAACGGACCCAAACTTGATTGAAATGGACTGTTTTCAGTCAGATTATGCCCCTTCTCATATAAAAACTGTCGCTAACACAAACTATAATACGCCAAAACAGCCGCATTGAATTGAAATCAATGCGGCTGTTTCGGATATTATGAAGGAATGAAACGCTTTACTTATTTATAAAGGCGTTCGCGTACGGCTTTCACTTCGTCCGAAGTTACATAGTCGTCGTAATCCATTTGTTTGTCTATAATTCCATTCGGAGTGAGTTCGATGATGCGGTTACACACCGTCTGTATAAACTCACGGTCGTGCGACGACATTAAAACGTTCCCCTTAAAGTTCACAAGCGTGTTGTTGAACGCCTGAATGGATTCAAGATCGAGGTGATTGGCCGGCGAATCGAGTATCATCACATTGGCATTCTTAAGCATCATGCGCGCTATCATACAACGCATCTTCTCTCCTCCCGAAAGCACGCTTGCTTTCTTGTAAATCTCTTCACCTGTAAACAACATCTTGCCCAAATAGCCACGAATGAACGATTCGAGCGTGTCATCCGAGTATTGTCCCAGCCAGTCCACAAGGTTCAGGTCGGTATTGAAAAATTCCGAATTGTCAAGCGGCAGATAGGCGTGAGTAATGGTGATACCCCAGTTGTAAGTACCTTCATGATCCTTATCATGACCATTGATAATTTCAAAAAAGGCCGTCATAGCACGTGGATCGCGCGAAAGAAAAATGATTTTATCGTTTTTCTCCACATTAAAGTTCACATCTTTGAACAACACGGTACCATCTTCGAGGGTTTTGCCCAATCCTGCTACTTCGAGTACCATATTTCCCGGTTCGCGTTCAGGGGTAAATATAATACCGGGATATTTACGCGTCGAAGGTTGAATTTCTTCCACATTCAGTTTCTCCAGCATCTTTTTACGGCTGGTTGCCTGTTTGGATTTAGCCACATTGGCGCTAAAACGGCGAATAAATTCTTCCAACTCTTTGCGTTTTTCGTCGGCTTTCTTGTTCTGATTCTGTTGCTGACGAAGCGCTAACTGACTCGATTCGTACCAGAACGAATAGTTACCGGCAAAGAGCTGCACTTTCCCGAAGTCGATGTCCACGGTGTGCGTACTTACTGCATCGAGGAAGTGACGGTCGTGCGACACAACGAGTACAGTGTTTTCGTAATTGGCCAGGTAGTTTTCGAGCCACATTACTGTGTCCACGTCTAAGTCGTTGGTAGGCTCATCCAGCAACAGGTTGTCCGGCTTCCCGAAAAGCGCACGGGCCAGCAGCACACGCACTTTTTCCATACCGCTCAGTTCTTTCATCAACTGGTAATGCAGATCTTCTTTTATACCCAGGCCGCTAAGCAGCGATGCCGCGTCGCTTTCGGCATTCCAGCCATTGAGTTGTGCAAATTTATCTTCTAATTCCGAAGCGCGTATTCCGTCCGCATCCGAAAAATCTTCTTTCAGATAAATATTATCCTTTTCTTCTTTTATTTTCCAAAGCACATCGTGCCCCATCATTACTGTATCCAGCACTGTATATTCGTCGAATTCAAAGTGATCCTGTTTTAATACCGAAAGGCGCTCGCCCGGACCAAATTGAATGGTGCCGCGGGTAGGATCCAGATCGCCACTGAGCATACGGATTAATGTTGACTTACCGGCTCCGTTGGCGCCAATCACACCGTAACAATTGCCCGAAGTAAATTTGAGATTTACGTCCGAAAATAATACGCGTTTGCCAAACTGAATAGCAAGATTTGATACTGTAATCATTTTTTTATCTGTTTTTTTTTAATAAGAAGTTCGGGGTTTAGTGTGGCTCTGTTGTCTCCACAGGAAAGCCAAAGCATGCAGGCAACCGATATTTCAAAGCATCCATACATCGATTCGATAAGGTATCAATATACAAACAAAGAATAGAACCAATCTGTTTTCAAGATCCGTTCTATTCCAGTTATTTATTCTGATTTTCGGTATTATGGAATAATTTCCAGCATACGTGCAGCCTTCGAAATTTTTTCGATAGACTCATCGATTTGATCAAAAGTATGTGTAGCCATCAACGAGTAGCGAATCAGCGAATCTTCCGATCGTACTGCCGGCGAAACTACCGGATTTACAAAAACACCGTCGTCCATCAGCATACGGGTAAGCTTGAATGTTTTTGTGTTATCGCGCACATACAATGGGATAATAGGAGTTTCGGTAGGCCCGATTTCGAATCCGGCTTGAAGAAAACCTGCTTTCGCCCTGTGTGTATTGGCCCAAAGTGCATCTTTACGCCATGTTTCCTCTTCCATTACATCCAACGCTGCCAACACACAACCCGTAGAGGCCGGAGTGATAGAAGCACTGAAAATCAACGTACGCGAATTGTGTTTAAGGTAATTGATAATTTTTTCGTCCGATGCCACAAATCCACCTATCGTACCCAGCGATTTGCTGAATGTACCCATGATCAGATCCACATCGTTCGATGCTCCGAAATGTTCGCAAACTCCGGCGCCGGTCTTCCCGAATACGCCAAGTGAGTGCGCTTCGTCCACCATAATGGAAGCATTGTATTTTTTCGACAGTTCCACCATTCTCGGCAGTTTGGCTACATCGCCTTCCATGCTGAAAACACCGTCTGTAACGATTACTTTAAGTTTGTCGGGATCGCATTTCTTCAAAAGTTTTTCCAATGCATCCATATCATTATGCCTGTACTTCAAAGTTTTCGAAAAAGAAAGCCTTTTCCCTTCAACAATGGAGGCATGATCGAATTCATCGAAGATCAAATAATCTTCGCGACCAGTAATACATGGAACAACGCCGGAATTAACTGTAAAACCAGTGGCATACACCAATGCTGCTTCTTTGTGTACAAGTTTGGCAAGCCTTTCTTCCAGTTCAATGTGAATATCCAACGTCCCGTTTAAGAAACGGGATCCGGCACAACCGGTTCCGTATTTTTCGATGGCTTTAATAGCACCTTCTTTTAATTTTGGATGGTTTGTCAATCCTAAATAACTATTCGATCCAAACATCAATACAGGCTTTCCATCGATTTGAACAACTGTATCCTGGTCCGATTCAATAGGGCGAAAATATGGATAAACGCCCATGTCCTTTGCTTTTTGGGGCGCATCATATTGTCCCAGTACATTACTTAATAGACTCATTTTTTTATTAAATTAATAAGTAAAACGGTTGCAAAGATAAGTTTTTTTTACGGAAGTCGAAACTGTTTTTGACATTAAACTCATTTTAGCTACTTTTGCCCTCCGGTAAAACAAACTGATTGAAGCATGTATAAAAAATTCGACTTTCCGCTCCTGGCTTATTCCGCCCGGAAAAACGAACCTGAGTGGATAAAATTCTTCAATAAGAACAAAAAGAAACTTGAAAGTCTTGACCTGAAAATACATGACTTACACGATAAAGTCTCAGCCAAAACAAATTGTCTGGAATGTGGCAACTGTTGCCGTACGCTTGGCCCACGCATTACCGACAAAGATGTGGAACGCATGGCCAAAGCGTTGCGCATGAAAGCTGCTGATGTGATGGCACGCTACCTGCGCACCGACGAAGATGGAGATATTGTTTTTCAGTCGATGCCCTGTCCGTTTCTGGGCGACGACAATTACTGTTCTATCTACGAGTCGCGCCCCAAAGCCTGTCGCGAATATCCACACACCGACCGCAAAAAGTTTTATCAGATTTATAAACTATCGGTAAAAAATGCCTACACCTGCCCTATCGTGTTCGAAGTACTCGAAGGCATCAATAAACTTGAGCTGAAATAACCGCCCGGAGAGAGCGTTGCTCATCCCCGATGCATTATTCGGCATACATCAGGTATTTTTTTCTGATTGTTTTGTATTTATTCAGGTCGTTCTGCCAACTTTGTCTGATTTGTTTCTCGTCGAGTCCGGCTATAATTTGCTTCCGCAGCACATCTGTTCCAGCCAGTTTATCAAAGAATGCAGGTCGGGAAATAAATGCTGAGTCTGGTTTTGATTTTTTATAAAAATCGAGAAAATAGGCAAGGGAAAAACCTTTAGGATCTTTCGCTTTTCGAAGGTCAACTCCATAACAAAGCTGATCCTTCTGAAGTGGTTTATTATCAAAACCCTTTATGGCCACGGGAGTAAATGTAAACGAGCCGAAATCGGGATTCGGGAAACCAATGACCTGAAAAGGCATATAAGTGCCACGCCCGACGCTCACTTCGGTGGCTTCGAAAAGGCAAAGCGATGCGTAAAGCGCAATGGCCTGGTCGTTCGGCAAATTGGGCGATGGTTTGATAGGTAACGAATAAGGCTGGCGATGTTTCCAACCTTTGAGCGGGATAACTTTAAGATCGCATTTCACGCCTTTGCTCAGCCAGCCTTCGCCGTTGATCATTTGCGCAAGTTCGCCCACCGTACAGCCATGCAGCAGTGGGATGGCATGCATACTTACGAAGGACATAAATTTAGCATCTGTCAACACCGGACCATCCACATAATCGCAGGGATTAGGACGATCAAGTACAATCATTTGTTTTCCATTTTCGGCAGCAGCCTCCATTGCATAATGCATCGTGCTGATATAAGTGTAGAATCGCGCGCCAACATCCTGTATATCGAACAAAACAACATCAACATTCGCCATTTGTTCGGCTGTGGGTTTCCGGTTGCTGCCATACAACGACACAATGGGCAACCCCGTACGCTGATCGGTGGTACTGTTTACATGTTCGCCTGCCGCCGCTTCACCTCTGAATCCATGCTCGGGCGCTAATATTTTCACAATTTTCACTCCTGATTTTTGAAGTGTATCTACCAAATGTGTAGAACCAACAACTGAGGTGTGATTCACAACCAAAGCCACACTTTTTCCTTTGAGCAAAGGAAGATAAGCCTCAGTGCATTCAGCGCCGGTACGTACCTGTGCCGAAAGGGTTGTTCTACAAAAAAACAAAAGAATGATTGCTGTCAATTGTTGCTGAAACCGGAATTGCATAAGTTGTATTGATTTTTTTAATTAAAAAATTTGCCGACAGACCCAACGACCTGCCGGCATTTTTTGAGTATTGAATATTTAATTTTTAAAATGAAAATGAGGCGCCTACCAACACATTCATTCCCTGTACTTCGTAGCCATAAAATTCCTGATATCTGTTGTTTGTAAGGTTATTTACCTTGCCAAACAACGTAAACCAGTTGAGATAAGAATAAGATGCTCCTAAATTGATATCTACTTTCGGACGCATGCGCATGGATTGCTCGCCAAGTTTTGCAAATCGTTCGCTTTCGAAGAAAACATTAGAGGTCACATTCAGGTTGCGGGTCACGCGCCAATCAGCTGTCAGGTCGGCTTCGAATTTAGGCTTGTTCCAGGCCATGGCTATATCTTCCACATTCCAGCCATTGTAGGCCCCTTTCAGTTGCACATACACAACGTTACGTAGATTGAAATTGGCACGCAACCCTACTTTAACGAGTGTGGCAGCGCTGTAAACCACATTAAATTTGTTCGTATAAATGATCGAATCGTTGGGTGAGGCCAAAAGCGTTGACGAAAGCAATGAATATGCATAATCTTTGTTTATAAAAAAGTACTGATTGTCGATCCGTTGATAATTTACATAAGCATCGAACAATAAGTTATAAGCAGGTTTTATTTTCACTCCGAAATAAGCACTTACGGGCGTATAGGTATCCTGTACCCGAAGGTCGGAAAACAAGAACCTATTTTCGGTGAACATTCCGTCAAGTGTATTCACTTTGTAACCTCCCCCGGCTCCGGCATAAAATGCCAACCATTCAGGAACAGCTTTCCATTCGAACGAAACATCGGGAGATGGATTGAACGGGCGGCCATGAACAAACGAAAAGCTTGATTTCACTCCCAAACGTATGTCCCAGCGCTCGCGCTCGATGCTGTAGTAGGGATTCATCGAGAAAACAGTATACGCATCCCACACATTAATAACGGTATTGGCAATGTCGGTTTTATACATCATATTCTGCATTTCAACATCGATGCCCGATCTGTTTCTGCCATTAGGTGTATTGAAATTGGCTTTGCTGTGAATAATATTCTCAGTCAGTCCGTTGCGCGAATCGAAAAGCCGGTACTGAATTTCGGCTTTGTAACGAATAGTTTCAGTTGCCGGCAACGAACGCATGCCTGCAAAAGCATTGAAACGCCAGAAAACATCATTATCAGCACCATTGACGATATTGTTAAGCGAAAAAAGCTGGGCGGTGCGATTGACTCTAACAAAATTTAGTTCTTCGTATATCCCGGTCTTCAGCGAAGTAAGGTCCTTCGGAGTGCCCGTCATATCGAACTGCTCGCCGTAGTATTTAAAGTACTCGTGCCCCAATCCTACACCGGCATAAAACTCTGAATTTTTATAGTTATTGTTGAATTCCAGAGCAGCGCGTGTGGTTGAATGTGCTTCCTTGCTGAAAGTTGCTAAATGATTCAGCTTTAAATCCAGGCGCATGTCTGTTTTTTTCAATACCGGCAAAGCAAAATCGAGCTGATTGTTGAGGTTGTTTCCAAGCCCTATACGCACAAATGCATCTTTCGGGTTGTTACGTCGCTGATGTTCAAGTTCGGCCGCACTCAGCGTTTGAATATTTTGCCCCACAGGCAATGGAAAACTAAACTCAGTATATTTAGCTGCTGTTTTTTCTACATTGGGTTCAATAATTTCGGGAACAGAAATTATTTTCCCGGCATCCTGAATGATGGGTTTATATTCCCGCTCCACAGTGACATTTTGGTCAACTGTTTGTGCGTTTACCCCTACCGACATAGCTAACAAAGCGGATACTATATATTTTGATGTTTTCATCATGCTTTCTTTTTAAAGTATTTCAATTCCTTTTATTCGATATCGTTGGTTAGTTGGTAATTCTTTGATTTTCGCGCAGCGTAATTGCATTCAGCCGTTCAGTGATCAGGGTTTGAATCTCGTCAGCAGTCGTATAGTTTTTCTGCAAACTCAACAGATATTGTTTGGCCTGGAAATCGTTGCCTTGCTGAATATACACATCGGCCAACAGCACAAAACTGCGGGCGAGCCAGAATTGATGCGGTGTATTCTTTTTAGCAAAATCGTTTACTTCATTCTCAGCATCAGTCAGCTTACCTTGCTCAAAATACAGATTTGCCAACAGGTATTTAGCTTCGGCACCGTTAGATGTGCGGGTGTCTGTCGCTAAAGTTTTCAAATCGGTCACTGCTTGAGCTGTCTGACGAAGTGCGATATAGGCTTTGGCTCTGTTGTAACGCGCTTCGGAAATAACATCGGCACCGGATTTCGTGTCTGCTATTATTTCATTGGCGATTGTGACAGTGTTTTGATGATCATTTAAATAATAACTACAACGAAGAATACCTAAACGGGCAATGTTCCGGTCTTCGGTGGACTGCGCCATCATTTGTAACTGTTTGAAGTATTGCAGGGATGAGCTAAAATCCTTTTTATCGTAGGTAATTTCGGCACATCGGGTGGTTGCCTCTTTGCTATATTGGCTTCCGGCAAGTAACAGAAGTGCCTGATAAGCAGCCAGCGCATTGTCTTTGTCGTTGGAACGATAATAGCTATCGGCAAGATAATACTGCGCATTTGTACAATACCTTCCTCCGGCGCAATAATTATTCAGATACGAACGCAAACCTTTAATTGCCTGCGTGTAATTGGCATTCATGTATTGTTTTTCGGCAGCAATGTATGAGATTGAATCTTCGCGACTTGCTGCATTAGATCCGATTTTCATATTCAAGGTCTTTGCATAAGCCAAATATGAAGCCACATCATTTTTCTCAATATAAACCGACTCCAGACTTTCGAGCGCCGTATAGGATTCTTCGGTGCCCGGATAAGCCGAAATCACTTTTTTATAGGCTGTTATGGCCTGATCGTAATTATTTTGATTAAAATAAATCATACCTGTTTCGAGGGCTGCTTTAGGCGCCAGCTTGCTATTGGGTTGAACGCTCAACAGTCTTTGAAAAGTAGAAATAGCTTTTGCATCGCTTTCGAGCATAACGTACGCCCGGCCAATTTCATACAAAGCATCATCAATGTATTCTGATTTTGGATATTTCGAAATAAGACTTTCGAGGCGATTAATTTTAGTACTGTAGTTTTTCTGAAGACCAGCTACATAAGCGCTTTGAAAAGCTGCATAATCGCCTGTGTTCGGACTCAGTGACGAAGCCCGCGAATAATAAGTCTCGGCTTTTGTAAAATTACGTGCATTAAAATAACAATCGCCAATGCGGTTGAAGGCGTCGACATAGGTGGTTGCTCCGGGATTATTTTCCAAATCAACATACTTGAGAAACCAGTTAAGCGCCTCGTTATAATTTTTCTGAGAGAAATAAGCATAAGCTAATGCGTAATTTGCAGTTTTGTAATTTACACTCGATCGTGCATACGAATTTGAGAAAAATGATTTTAAGTCGGCAATACTTTTATCGGACTGACTACTGCGGTAGTAACTTTCGGAACGCCAATAGTAACTTTCGGCTGAATATTTACCGGTGGACGAACTTTGAAGCGACAGACTGAAATATTCGATGGCTTTGCTCAGGTTATTTTGTGCAAAGGCTTCTGTACCGAGCTGATAAAGCAGATATTGCTTTGTTTCAACGAGTTTGGGATTTGGGTTTTTAATTTTGAGAATGGATTGATATGCCGAAGCATAATTTTTGGAAGTCATATATACAGTTGCCAGATAATCATATGCTTTATCAACATATTTTGAACCCGGAAATTCAGCGAGAAACTGCTCAAAAGCCTTAATAGACTCTCCGAAAGCAGTTGTGGTTTCATAAGTCGTCAGCGCATAGTTAAAAAGCGCTTCTTCGCGTATTGTTTTATTAAAGTTCGATCTCAACGCCGCTTCGTACGAAAGTCGGGCATTTGTTTTATTATTTAATTTGATGTAAGCATTTCCCAAATGCAGGTAGGCATTTTCGGTGGTTTCGTCTTTTTCGGTGGTTGCTTTTGATAATGCCAACACTGCATTGGCAAAATCGCCTGTATTATAGTACGATAAACCCATCAAATACATATCGTTACGCAACACCTGAGGCGTAAGCTTTTCATAACTCTTAAAATAACCAATGGCTTTGGCATATTCTTTTTTGCTGTAAGCAATTTCGCCCATAATGCGGTATATCTCGGCATTGTTTTTATTGTCGGGATTATTTGCAAGCAATTTATCGGCACGTTCATAAAGTTTATCGTACTCTTTCTGAGCATAATAAATTTGAATGATATAGTAAGGCACTAAGTTTTTATAAGCCGGGTGCTCTTCTATCTTTAGAAAATCGGGCAAAGCGGCAGCATAATTTCCAAGGGTATATTCCGAGTAGGCATAATAGTAAGTAGCCGAAAGGTTGTAGCGGGAGTTCATATTTTTCAACGCTTTGAAAATGGCGAGCGCCTGCACATAATTCTTTGTTTCGAGCGAAGCATATCCTTTACAGAACATAAAATCAACGCGTTCGCGCTGTCCCAACCTATCCTCATTCACCTGACCAAAGTAAGTAAGCGCACTTGCGTACCTTTTATTCTCATATTCGAGCATACCAAGCATCACATTTGTTTTATCATAAAATGGAGTGTACGGATGTTTGAATAAATAATTTTCGAGCTTGCCCGCAGCATCCGTTTGCCGAAGCTCAAAAGCATTGGCAGCAATATAGTATTCGGCTTCCTGAATTTGACCGGCTTTTGTCAATTCGGCCGATTTCAGAAACTCCTCGAAACTACGATAGGATGCAGCAAATTTACGCTGATTGAAAAGTTCTCTCCCTTGATTAAAAAGTACGTCCTGATGGGTGTAGATAAGGGTTTGTTGACCCGAAACAAGTCCGACAAACAGACTCATCAGCAAACTTAATACAATTGTTTTTTTCATCATAAAATGCTTTATTTTGAACCAATAACAGTTGGTTTTTTAAACGTAAAATGTTTATTTATATTATATTTCCCGTTCTTTCAGGAAAATTGAAATCCCTTTTCGGATGGAATCTAATCCAAACTCACTTACCTTCAGCTGATTTAAGGGGACGAAATGAAACGACGCCACATCGTCCGCCGCTTTTATTGTTTTAAAATCTTTTACTTTACACAAGAAAAACAAATCAAGTGTTGGAATTGTCCAGCCACTGTATTCGTATTTATTGGGCAACGAAAACAGATATTCTGAAGCTACAACAGATACATTCAGTTCTTCGTTCACTTCACGCACGACGGCTTGTTCGGCAGTTTCGTTGTCGTCAACAAATCCTCCGGGCAAATCAAGTGTACCTTTAGCAGGATCTTTTGCCCTGCGACAAACCAAAAGTTCGTTTTGCTCATTTACGATAAAGGCTGCAACCGCCGCTGAGGCATTTACATACATCACAAAATCGCAGTTTTCACAACGCTTCGATTTTTCGTTGTTTTGTACAAACAACTGCGAACCGCATTTCGGACAATATTGAAAAAGTTTTGAAAAGTGCATACTTATAATCTGTTTTTTATTAATTTTAATTTCGGGGCTTGTGCAAAGATACAATTTTTTGTAAAAAAAGCTGATGTACGAAAAGCTAAAACCTTTCAAAAACTGTTCCGAAATCAACGTTTTCCAACCTTCCATTTAACTTTTCACAATAAGGCCGGACTTCATGTTGAAAACTTTTAGGTTAAACAGTTTATTTTATTGCGTTTAAAGCATTACTTTTGTAAAAAAAAAAGAATACATGATTCGTAAATTATCTATACCTCTCGATGATGAGCCGAATGAATTGGTGAAAAGGTATGAGCAGTTTCTCGAAGGACGAGGCCCGGGCTATTTCGATGTAGAGGAACTGGAGACAATTGTTGACTTTTATCTGCATAAAGGAAAAACAAAAGAAAGTTCGACGGCACTGGAGCTGGGTTTCAGGCTGCACCCCGGAAATAATTCACTTTTGATAAAACGTGCTAAAATATATCTTATCGCCGATGAGGTGGAGAAAGCAACACGCCTGCTTGAATCGGTAAACGACACAGGTAATTACGAACTTATACTTCTCAAGGTTGAAGCTTTCGTAAAATCGACAAAACTCACCAAAGCCTTGTCACTGAGCCAGGAATTACTTGACAATGAATCGGATGACATCGACAATATATCGCTGGACCTGGCTTATATTTTTATTTCACGACTCCATTTTGAATTTGCATTGATTTTCCTGAAAGAAGGCGATGCATTCAACAATAAAAATATTGATCTGCTCTTCGAACTTGCTTTTTGTCACGAGCAAATGCTTGAATTTTCAAAAGCAATTGAAACTTATAACCGGATTATCAACATAGATGCGTATGCTTCCGAAGCGTGGTTCAACCTAGGACAAATCTATTTTTCGATGCAGGATTTTCAGAATGCCATCGATGCTTACGATTTTGTTTTAACAATTAATCCCGACGACGTTCTCACAAGTCTGCAAAAGGCCCATGCTCATTTTCAACTGAGCCAGTACGACGAAGCACTCGAAGCCTATAACGAATACGACAAAGTTGCTTTTGATCCATTTCAGTCCAATTTGTTCATTGGCGAATGCTATGAAAAAATGGAGCGTTTTGATGAAGCAATTTTGTATTACGAAAAATCATTAAGATTGAAACCAGACAACTACGATGCTTTAACCGGCATCGGTATTTGCCTGTTGGAGAAGGAAATGTATGTAGAAAGTTTGAATTACATTCGCCAGGCTTTGTTGCTGCAGGCCGATGCTGCGGATGCCTGGGTGTATCTGGCTGAAGGACTTACCGGCATCGACGACCTCGACAACGCATTAAACGCTTATCTAAAATCTATTTCGCTGGAACCCGATCAACCCGATACACTGATGGCAATCGCCAATATTTATATGGACAGAAATGAACATAAAACAGCTTTAGAGTATTATAGCAGTGCGTATTCGCTCGACAATACACTTGAGTATATCGATTTTCTGATGGCAGTTGCTTTTTACAAATTGGGTGATTTAGCTTCCGCCAAATTTCATATTAACAAAGCGTTTGCCTTAAGCAACGACGCAAAATCATTATTCCTGGAACTTTGCTCCGATGCTGACATGGAGGCATTGATCGATTAATTTAAATTAAACATATTATGACAAAAAA
>JAYFRI010000133.1:0-6304 GCA_034926015.1 Paludibacter sp.
AGTAGCTCAAACGACGCGACGTTTGAGCTTCTTAACAATAAGTATTGGCTATTTATAAAATAGAGCCTCCAATAAGAAATACTGCGGCCAGCGAAACAATGGCATACAGTTCAGGGAAAGCTGCAAGGATAAGTGTTTTTCCAAAAACATCGTATCCTGAACCAATTCCGGAAATACCATTGGCACAAACCTGACCCTGACGAATGGCCGAGAAAAAACCTGTCAGCGCAAGCGCCAGGCCACCTCCAAAAACTGCTGCTGCTGCAGGCCATGTCATTTCAGGAGTCAAATGAGATTTTAATAAGAAGTATCCCAAAAAGCCATACAATCCCTGAGTCCCTGGTAATGCACATAATACCATGTAATTACCAAAGGCATCGCCGTTTTTTTTCAATGCGCCGATTGTTGCGTTTCCGGTAATTGTAACACCATATGCACTACCAACTCCCGACATACCAACCATTAATCCTATTCCGATATACGCTAAAATAATAGGTTCCATAATTTAATTTTTAAAAAGTTATTTTGATTAATTTATTTTTTTTGTTAACATGAGAAATCAGAAAAGTTTATTTTCTTCTTTGTAAGCTGCAAAAGGCTTGTATTTCTTCCCTCCGCCTTCGAAACCTGAATTCTTGTAAAATTCAACAAAAGTCAGACGCATTGGATGAACAAATGCACTTAAACTCGACATAAATATATTCAGCCCGTGACCGATTAAAAGTATAATAATCATAATTATAGGGCTTAAAACCGGTATGTCACCACTCAGATTCATGGCCAAATCGTTGAATACAAAACCCATGACGGCTCCCGAAATTCCCAAAGCAAACAAACGAATGTACGAAAGCACATCGCCTATCACGCCAAGTATCATGTTGTAGGCATCCCACAATCCGGCTCCGAAATTGATAAACGGATTACGTTTCAAATCGTTCAGTAAGAAAACCATCAAGCCACCAATTCCTCCGAATGCATAAAGTAGATATTTCGTAATCACCGGATCGGTCTGTAACAATGTGGAGGCTCCGTATGTTCCGCCACATCCGAGTATGATGATAAGCCAGCCCCAGGTTGAAAGCGATGCTGCAAAACCATATCTTCGTACTATTCCTATGGCTTTGATAATCATTCCGAATATGATCTGAATAACTCCCAAGATCAGGGCTACGTTGAATAGCTTATTAGAATCCATCATGTATTGTTTGTAATCTTCAAGCCATTTAATGTCTGCATCAATAAGGCTGTAGCCAAATATGTTACCCCCGATAGCTCCCATGATAACTGTTGAAATACCCAACAAAGCAACCAGAGAGAAAACAGGTTTTAGTGCTGCAGAAACTTTTCGCCTCAAAATTATAGCCGCAATAACGAAAATGAGCCCATAACCTACGTCGCCCAGACAAAGTCCAAAGAACAACATGTAAAACGGTGCGAAAAATGGAGTTAAATCAAGTTCATGGTAATTCGGCAAATCGTACAACTCACCTATCATTTCAAAAAGTCGGGTAAACTTATTGTTTTTTAGTTTTACAGGGACTTTATCTTCTTCGGTTGGTGTAAAAGTTTCGAAATAGATATCCGATTCTTCGAGAAAATTATTGAGCGGAGTTTCGCTTTCCTCCGGACACCAGCCTTCGAGCAACATTACCTTATTGTCGGCAGCAGGGGCGGTGCTGAGTAGCACTTTTGCAAAGTCAATATTTTCTGAAATCTGAGCCTGAAATGCTTTCAGATTATTATACTCGTTTATGCTTATTTCAGCAATCAGTTTATTTTGTTTCTCAATATTTTGCTGAATTGCAGAGATTTTTTCAAGAATTTCGGGCGCTGTGCTTTTCGATATTTTTACCGGATCGGCATCAATGTCAATCTGAACTTCGGGATTGGTAATTGTGATAAAGTAAACAGTACTTCCCACAGTATCAATTTCGAAAGCATTGTAATTAACTTCCCATTCAGGATTGAAACGTTTTATATTACAACTGAAAAATCTGACAGCAAATCCGGCAGTTTTAAGTTCGCTCAGTCTGTTGTGGCTGAATTCTCCCCAAACTTCCATGCTTTCGAATTCCTTCTCGGCTTGTTGTAGTTTTTGCCAGAGGTTTTCTCTTTGAGCAAAGGCTGACTCCACTTTAGTCAGTGTATCTATTCCTGATACATCAGTATTTGCAGTAGCATATTCTGTTTTTGCCGGTGTGTTTTTCTCCAGCAGTTTCAGTGCGCTTTTTACTCTTGCTGCAAGTTGCATTTTTTCACGCAATGTATCGTTCTCCGTGATTCCTTCTTGTTTCTCAATCACATGAAGTACGCCAATTTCCCTGAGTTTTTCAAGAAAATCAACATATTGTTTGTGGTAAACCAGGAAGGAGTATTTTTTCATTTTTACAATCATAGCTCTGCCTCCTTCAGTTTTTGTTGACGCGATTTTACGATTTTCTGCGACGATTTCGAAAGGTTCTCTTCGTCTTCCATAAAACGCTTAATTTTTATAATGGCTTCTTCGTATCCCGGAATTTGTACTTTTTCAAAAAGATTTACTTTCTGAGTGGTCTTTTTGCGCGCATATTCAAGTAAATTCAGCTTTTCGGCATAAAATTCCTGCTCAATACCCACCTGTGCCAGTTCCTTTAACTGTGTAAGTCCGTCGGCAAACCATTTGGGTGAGTTGAATAAGCTAAACGGCCGGGTTTTGTACACAACTTCCTCGAGTACGGGAATGCGTACACCGGCAATTTTCCTGATGCTCATCCTCACATCTTCCACGCTTAGCAATGTACTGTCGAATTCGCCCCACAAAGCCAGCATTTTATCGTAAGCTGCAATGCGCTGTTCAATTTCCTTTTCCAGTTTATTGATATCGTCTTTGGCTCTTTTTACTTCCATGCGCAATGCACTTTCCTTGTTTTTAATTGTAGGCAAAGCACGCACACGCATTTTCAGATTCTTATCGAGTGCCTGAAGCGAAGTTTTATTATATTGAAATTGTATAGCCATATTTTTATCAGTATTTCTTTCGAAAAACTTTATTTTTTAACAGTGATATAAACAGGTTTTTTTCTCGTTTTTCAGAATGGTTGCCAGCATATACAAGCCCTTTTCGGTAAATGCTTTTGGAACTACATAGGAATACTTCCTGTTTTTAATGTGGTCGAAATTTTCGACCACAAAATATATCTTATTCCCCTTTAGGGGTTAGGGGTGTTTTTTCCAGTATTTATCAACCAATTCCTGCTTAATACTTACTTCGGAAGGCTTAAAGTGGTCACCAAGCATATCCCAAGCCACATCGAGCATGGCAGTTGTATCTATATTTACATCAATCGCCAAGAGTTTGTTTGAGTAGTCTTTGGCAAATGCAAGTGTACGTTCATCGTAATCGGTAAGGTCGAAACCGTTTTCGAGTTTGGTTTTCGCATTGGCAGCATCGGCAAACAAACGTACAGCAGCGTTCATCACCTGAGGGTGATCTTCGCGTGTTTTTTTACCAATTACAAGCTGTTTCAAACGCGAAAGCGAACGGAACGGATCGACAATTACTTTACCTACATCAGTATCGCGACGCAGGAATAGCTGACCTTCAGTGATATATCCTGTGTTGTCGGGGATGGCATGCGTAATGTCGCCCCCCGAAAGCGTGGTTACAGCGATAATGGTAATTGAACCTCCTTCAGGGAATTGCACTGCTTTTTCGTATATTTTAGCCAAGTCGGAATAAAGCGATCCGGGCATTGAGTCTTTCGATGGAATCTGATCCATACGGTTCGATACAATGGCTAACGCATCGGCGTAGGAAGTCATATCGGTAAGCAGTACCAGTACTTTCTGATTTTTGTCAACTGCAAAATACTCAGCAGCCGTAAGCGCCATGTCGGGAATCAATAATCGTTCAACCGGAGGATTTTCAGTGGTGTTTACAAAACTCACGATACGATCGAGTACACCTGCGTTGTTAAATACGTTTTTAAAATACAGGTAATCATCGTTGGTAAGTCCCATACCACCGAGAATAATTTTGTCGGTTTGTGCTCGAAGCGCCACATTGGCCATTACCTGATTGAAAGGTTGGTCGGGGTCGGCAAAAAATGGAATTTTCTGACCGGAAACCAGTGTGTTGTTCAGGTCGATACCTGCAATCCCGGTTGCAATAAGCTCAGAGGGTTGTTTGCGACGAACCGGATTCACCGACGGACCACCAATTTCGCGCTCTTCGCCTTCCACATCAGGACCGCCATCGATAGGGTCGCCAAAGGAATTGAAAAAGCGGCCAGCCAATTGTTCGCTCACTTTCAGCGATGGAGCTTTACCCAAAAATATTACCTCGGCATCTGTTGGAATCCCTTCGGTTCCTTCGAAAACCTGCAATGTCACTTCTTCGCCCATGATTTTTACCACCTGAGCTAATTTACCGTTTACGGTAGCAAGCTCGTCGTTGCCCACATTGCTTGCATGCAGCGAACATGTGGCTTTAGTAATCTGAGTGATTTTAGTGTAAATCTTTTGAAATGCTTTTGTTGCCATTTATATAATGTTCTTTCGTTTTTTTCTCAGAATAAATTATTTTCTTCTTTCAGCAAGTACCGAATTCAACTCTGCCAGATATTTTTCGAAGTTCTCCGATTTGAATTCAGAGTAGTTCATTTGTTTGCAGATATTGATAATTCCTTTGAAATAATCCATAACTTCGAGGAATCCGTTGAATTTGAAATCGGAATGACAAATGTCCATTACCAGATTGAGCATGTATTCCTGACGTTCAATTGGACATACGGAGTCAATCTTATCAAATGCATCCTGTTGTAAAATAACAAAGTCGATTACTTCCGATTTCCAGAAAGTAAGGTGATATTCTACGGGTACACCGTCGTCACCAAGAATGTTGATTTGCTCCTGCACTTCTTTACCACGTTGCAAAATGGTTTTCATGTCGTTTACTTTCGAAGTCCAGTCGGGTGAAATGCGTTTTGAGATATATTCCTCAAATTCAGGATATTCGATATATTTCGAATAACTATCAATCGGATTTACAGCCGGATAGCGTTTGCGGTCGGCGCGGGCCTGTTCGAGTGCAAAGAAACAGCGTGCTGCCTTTTTTGTACTTTCGGTCACAGGCTCCTTAAGGTTACCACCTGCGGGCGATACTGTTCCGATAAAGGTGATAGAACCTGTTTCTCCGTTTTTGAGATATACATAACCTGCACGGCTGTAGAAGTTGGCAATAATGGCCGAAAGGTCCATCGGGAACGCATCCTGACCGGGAAGCTCTTCCATACGGTTACTCATTTCGCGGAGTGCCTGCGCCCAACGCGAAGTGGAATCGGCCATCATCAGTACGCGAAGTCCCATTGCGCGGTAGTATTCCGAAATGGTCATGGCTGTATAAACCGATGCTTCACGCGATGCTACGGGCATGTTCGAAGTGTTGGCAATAATAATGGTACGCTCCATAAGTTTGCGACCGGTGTGCGGATCTTCGAGTTCGGGGAATTCCACAAAAATTTCCACTACCTCGTTGGCACGTTCGCCACAAGCGGCAATAATTACGATATCGGCTTCGGCCTGTTTCGAAATGGCATGCTGAAGAACGGTTTTTCCTGTTCCGAAAGGTCCGGGAATAAATCCTGTTCCACCTTCCACAATCGGATTGGCAGTGTCGATGGTACGAACGCCGGTTTCGAGGAGTTTGAAAGGACGTGGCTTTTCGGCATGTACATTGATGGCTTTTTTTACCGGCCATTTCTGTACCATTGTAATGTCTTTTTCGTTTCCGTCGGCATCCACAATCACAGCTATTTTGTCCAGAATTTTGTATTCGCCGGCAGCAACTACTGATTTTACGGTAAACTGGCCATCGAGGTTAAAAGGAACCATGATTTTGTGCGGCTGGAAATTCTCGTCCACCTCGCCAAGCCACGATCCAGCTTCCACTTTGTCGCCTGCTTTTGCAATGGGTTTAAAACTCCAGAGTTTTTCGGTGTCGAGGGGGAAATTGTATTCGCCACGTTGCAGAAAAACGCCTGTCAGTTTGTCGAGGTCGTTTTGCAGTCCGTCGTAGTTACGCGAGAGCAAGCCGGGTCCGAGTGTTACTTCGAGCATGTGACCCATGAATTCCACTTCGTTGCCTACTTTCAGACCACGTGTGCTTTCAAAAACCTGAACATACACATTTTTTCCTACTACTTTCAGAACTTCGGCCATTAATTTCTGTGCTCCAAGTTCGATGTAGGCAATTTCGTTTTGTGCCACCGGACCATCTACCTCAACGGTAACAAGGTTCGAAATAATCCCTTTTACTTTTCCTTTT
>JAYFRI010000148.1:0-1536 GCA_034926015.1 Paludibacter sp.
ACGGCGGTTCGAATCCGCCACGAACCTCATCAGAAACCTTCTTAGCTTAGTTCAACCGACAGCTGAGAAGGTTTTATTTTTTCAATCGTTTGCATAGATTTTTTATATCATGTATCTGCTTTCTCCGGATGATCTGATTTATATTTTTCTAAGTTTGTAGAAAGTAATAATTGACACTTATATGAATATACGGTTCACGGTTCACTATAAAACGCAATGGGGGCAAACACTACGGCTCTCGCTCACGACTTCTTCAACCGACGGCTTAGAACAACAACAGAATTACGGCATGCGCTGTAACGAAAAGTCAGAATGGTCGGTATTGGTCGAAATTCCTGATGAATTGAATGTGATTAGCTACAGCTATGCGTTGTATGCTCAGGATGAAACTTGCAGTTTCGAGTATGGCGGTATAAGAATGCTACAGTTGCCCCAAAACAGGCAAACAGTTTACGTTTTCGACAACTGGCGCGGACCTTATGGTGATAGCCCGTTCTCGACAAGTATTTTTTCTGATTGTTTTTTTAAACGATTGCCGGTCGAAAAGCCAATTTTCGCTTCCAACGGAAGTATTCAACTCCGATTGAATTGTTCGCAGATGGAACCCGATCGCCATTTTGCTATCGTAGGAAATCAACACGTCATCGGGAATTGGGATGTGTCAAAAAAGGTAAGACTCGATGAATCTGAATTTCCGTTCTGGAGTATAATGCTCGATGCCAACGATATAAAATTTCCGCTTGAATACAAATACCTGATTGTAGATACTAAAACCGATGAGGTGCTGGCTTGGGGTGGAGGTCCTAACCGCGTGCTGAAAGAGGCTGATCCGCAAATACTTACAATGGTGAACGATGAGCATTTTTTACGTACAATTCCCTCCTGGAAAGGTGCCGGAGTGGCAATTCCTGTTTTCTCGCTGAGGAGCAAGAAAGGTTTTGGTATTGGCGAATTTGATGATTTAAAATTGATGATCGACTGGGCCAAAAAAACAGGTCAGCAAATTATTCAAACCCTTCCTATCAACGATACAATTCTTTATCATACCAATTACGATTCGTATCCTTATAATGCAGTGTCGGTTTATGCCCTGCATCCGGTGTATTTGCATCTCGAAAAGGTAGGTAAAATAAAAGATAAAGAAAGAAAAGCCTACTACGAAGCCCGAAAAGCAGAACTAAATGCAAAAACATTCTCCGATTATCAAAACGTGATGAATGTTAAGTGGGAGTATTTCAAAGAAGTTTATCCTATCGAAAGTAAAACAGTGTTCGAATCGGCCGGGTTTAAAGCATTTTTCGAGTCAAATCAGCAATGGTTGGTTCCTTATGCAGCCTTTTCGTATTTGCGCGATTTGTACAAGACGCCTGAGTTTGGAAAATGGCCTGTTTACAGCAGGTACAATGCGACTGAAATAAAGGCGTTGACTGATCCTGCATCCGATTGTTTTAATGAAATTGCCATTTACTATTTTCTTCAATATCATTTACACCTTCAGTTGTCCGAGGTGCATGAATATGCCCGCGCCAACGGTAT
>JAYFRI010000059.1:0-11522 GCA_034926015.1 Paludibacter sp.
TAAAGGTGCGGAGGTGTACAATGACTTTGCCGAGTATTTTGTTAAGTACATTCAGGCATTCAAAGCCGAAGACATTGACATTGATGCCATAACCATACAAAACGAGCCTATGCATGAAACAAATGGCTACCCAACTATGAAAATGTTATGGACCGAACAAAATACGATTATTCGCGATTTTTTAGGACCAAAATTCATTGCCAATAACATCAATACAAAAATAATTATCTGGGACCATAATTTCGATATGTCCTACTACCCTATCAATATACTTAATGATCCGATTACCCGGAAATATGTGGCAGGAACAGGATGGCATGGATATGGAGGAAATGCATCGGCAATTGATGCCGTACAGGCGCAACATCCCGACAAGGATGTCTACTTCACCGAACAATCCGGTGGAGGCTGGAACACAGACACTCGTATGGGAAATATGTTCTGGTACATGAAAGAATTCCTCATGGCATCCGTCAACCGTGGTTCGAAAAACTTTCTGATGTGGAACCTGGCGCTGAACGAGAAAAATGGCCCTACAACTACTACCGGCGGTTGCCAGAACTGTCGTGGCGTAGTAACGATTAAAGCCGATGGAACTTATCTGCGAAACGAGGAATACTACCTGCTTGGCCATTTCTCAAAACTGGTTCGCCTCGGTGCTGTTCGCATCAAAAACTCTTCGACCAATTGGGCACAAGGCCTAACGGTATCCTCTTTTTTGAATACCGATGGTACTAAAGTGGCAGTAATTATGAACCGTAGTGGCGCTAAGCAAAAATACAACATTCGTTGTGGCAATCGTAAATTTATGTACGAACAATACAATGAGTCAGTAGTTTCTTTCATTTTTAAATAAAAAAGTAAATTCTAATCTTATTTCAATATCCATGAGAAGTCAAAAAACAATTCCCGTTTTGTTGCTGATAATTTCAGTATTGTTATCAACAGGCATATCATCTGCAAAAGAAACAGCATGTAAATCGTCTAAAAAACAAAAAGTTGAGGCATATATTACTACTGCCGATCGCTCTATGTTGTTCGAAAAAATTTCTTTGAAGCTAAAAACAAAACAAGATTCAAAAGCACGCATTCAACTTCATCCTGATGAAAGTTTTCAGCAAATCGACGGATTTGGTGTGGCCATCACCGGATCGACGTGTTACAACCTGCTTAGAATGACAAAGGAAAACAGAGCTGCGCTGTTGATTGAAACTTTTCACCCAATAAAAGGAATGGGTTATAGCGAAATTCGTATCGCCATTGGTTGTTCCGATTTTTCGCTGGATGAGTATACTTGTTGCGATGAACCAGGCATAGAAAACTTTGCGATTCACGAACTTGACAAACGCGACCTCTTCCCTATTCTCAGAGAAATACTGTCCATAAATCCAGCAATAAAAATACTGGCTTCGCCCTGGACACCACCTAGATGGATGAAAGTAAATAACCTCACCGACCTTCAGCCTTTTCAGTCGTGGACAAGCGGTCAGTTAAATCCTAAATATTATCAGGATTATGCCAGTTATTTTGTGAAATTCATTCAGGAAATGAAAAAAGAAGGCTTCATTATCGATGTTGTAACCATTCAGAACGAACCTCTGAACCGTGGGAACTCAGCTTCGCTTTATATGTCGTGGCAGGAACAAGCCGAATTTATTAAGACTGCACTTGGACCACAATTCTCAGAAGCAGGTTTAACAACTAAAATTGTAGTTTTCGATCATAACTACAATTACGATAATATCCCTGATCAACAAGGGTATCCTGTAAATATCTATAAAGATGCCGAAGCCGCCAAATATATCGATGGAGCTGCCTACCATGCCTATGGCGGTGAAAAAGAGGAATTAATGAACGTTCACAATGCCTTCCCAAACAAAAATCTGTATTTCACCGAAATGTCGATTGGAAGCTGGAATTACAGTTTCGACGGTGATCTGATGTGGAGCATGCGCGAAATAGGCATAGGAAGTTTAAATAATTTCTGCAAAAATGTGCTTGTATGGAATTTCATGCTCGACGAAAATGGAGCGCCCAACCGCCCGGGCGGTTGTACAACCTGCTATGGAGCCGTTGACATTAGCACAAAAGACTACGTCACACTCGATCGGAAATCGCACTTTTACCTTATCGGCCATTTATCTAAAGTAATCGCTCCAAACGCAGTAAGAATAGGATCGAACAACTACAAAACTGATGGTTTACACTACACAGCAGTGAAAAACCCGGATGGTTCTTTTGGAATCGTTCTCTTAAATGATTCGGATCAGAGTATTGAAATTACTGTCGCAGATTCAAAACAAGAATTTGATTGCAGCATCCCTGCCAAAAGTGTGATTTCGTGCAGATGGTAAAAAACACTATTTTTTGTAACATGAAAAACAGGTGGCTCATTGGAATGAGTCACCTGTTTTTTTTATGGTCTTATCATCAGCATGAGGTTTTTATTATAAGTTTTTTAACGACAAAAACGAAGTGTGATGAATATCACACAACATACAAATATCTAATTTCCAACAACTAATCTACTTATAAAGACAGAGAAAACGAATAAAAATCATTTTTTTAGAACAAAAAAGACAACTAAGTGTTATTTTTACAATATGTTTGTGTATCTTTGACACCAACTAATAAAAAATCAAATTAATCACTTAAAAAATTACAATCATGAAAAAATCAATTACCCTTTTAATTTTATTTGCAACCACATTTCTGTTCTCGCAACAGGCATTGGCACTTACTTACAACGTAACAGTTCCCGCAGGAACAGAAGCTTGTTGGATTGTCGGTGACATGACCGGCTGGAGTTTTAAAAACCGAATGACAAAAGTGGATGCTACACATTTTACAATTGACATACCTAACGCAAAGGAAACTGATGGTTATAAGTATTGGGCTGGTCCGGACTGGAAATACGAAGAAGCAGATGCTAACGGAGTAAAACTTCCGGAGAACCGCACATGGGCACAGAATGATGTTGTTGCATCATGGTTAGTACCATTCGTTTTACACGAAGGTGATTTGAAAATTTCAGTATTAACACCTCCTTCTACAATTGAATGTTATATCACGGGATCATACAACTACTGGGCAGAACCATCAGCTGCATCGAAAATGACAAAAGTGCAAACAATTCCCGAAGGTGTTGTTTTTGAAATCACAATTCACACAGTAGATTCTACTGCCGAAGAATTTCAGTTTGCATCCGGTCCGGGCTGGAGCTACAAACAAAAGACACCGGCAGGCAATTTTAAATTTTCGGCAGACGAACCATTCTATGCAGTAGAAGAATTTGAAGTTTTATACGATCCTGCAAAAATTGGAACCGTTCAGATAATAGCAACTGTACCGACCGGCACTGAACGTGTATGGATAGTAGGTGCTTTAGGCTGGGATATGGAAAAAGGTATAGAAGGCGTAAAAAACAGCGATGGTACTTTTACAATGTCGGTACCAAATTCAATGGTAGTCAATTACAGATGTTACAATCAGCTCGATTGGGGAAATTACGAAACAGATGAAGCAGGTGGCGAACGTACAGCAAGAGTTGCCTCTTTCGAAACTAATCCAAACAGAATTGAGGTATTGGGTTGGAAAAAAGTAGTAAGCGGTATCAATAACCTGCAAATGGACAACAAGGTTTACTCAAGCAATGGCATTCTTACTGTTGAAGGCGTAAATATTCAGGTAGAAGTATTTGACATTAGCGGACGATTACTTCAACAAGCCAAAACAACCGGAACTTTCAATTCAGAAAAACTAAATCGTGGACTTTACATATTACGCGTAGATGGAAAAACAGCCAAAACAATGGTTCAATAAAGGTATAAAAGATTGATTAGGAAGTGAGCGACCTGTTTGCTCACTTCCTTTTTTTTATTCTCGATTTACAATTTTATAATCTCCACCCTTCGGTTTCTTGCTTTATTCACAGGAATATCGTTGGCAGCTATCGGTTTTGTTTCTCCTGCTCCCTCAGTCGTCAGTCTTGAGCTATCAATGCCAAAGTTTTTGACAAGTTCATTTTTGACTGATTCGGCTCTACGTTTCGATAAATCCAAGTTCTTTGCATCGTCGCCATCCCCATCTGTATGTCCAATAATTTTTACATTTACATCCGGATTTTCAGCCAGCACCCCGGCAATACCCTTCAGCGTTCCGAACGATTCGGACTTTATATCTGCCTTGTTTACATCGAAAGTAATTCCGTAGGTAACCAGTTTTCCTTCGGTGATAAGTTTACTGCGGGTATCGGGAGATGCTGTTGTAACTTTGATATTAGTAACATAAGGAGTACTGTTTCTATCCCAACCCGAAAAGAGCAATTTATTCAGCTTTGTCTCTGCATAGATATTGGTAGGTACATCGAGAACTTTTTGTCCCTGATGATAGATTCTCACTCTTCGTTTTTGAATCCATACAATAACATGATTCAGCTCTTCTGCAATAAGAGGATTTTTCGCTCCCGTGCCGATGAGCCAGTCTTTATCTGAATCATAACCTTTTGTTTCCCATCCTTCATAGTTTGGAGAAATATGCAACCCTCTCAGCCCCGGATAAAGATCATCATTTACTTCTTTGCTACGTTCAGGATTATCCTGATATAAGGTCAGGCATGTTCCAAACTGAAAGTCTTTATCGGGAATAATGTCGAACTCCACAATAAAATTTTCAGGAAAATTTATCTCTTTGGTATAACAATACACGGCATCCTTTCCGTTCATGTGAAGCCATTTCCCGGGAGCTATGCTTACAGTTTTCACCTCTCCGCTGCCATTAGTTGTCCACAATGCCGGAAAATCACCAATAGCATCCTGACTGAAATCTTCGAAGAATAGTATTTTATCACCGGGAACAAAATCGTATTGAGTTATAGACGTAAGCTTCTGTTTCGGATGTTCTTGTTTCTCAATGATTTGTTCATCTATATCTTCCGTTGTTTTGTCTGTTTGCTTTTTATTCGATTTTGTCGATTTTGTCACTGCATCTTCAGCTTTGTCAAGTACTTTATCTGTCACTTGTTCCGCTTTCTCTTCCACTCTTTTCTCCATAGTACGCTTTGCTGCATCTTTAGCCGCAGCCCCTACTTTATTTAGCCAACCCTGCGCGTTAGCTGCAAACGATAGTATGAAAGTCATACTTAAAAATAACATTGTTTTTTTCATATGCTTATAATTTTAGTATTGATATTGAGGCTGAAATAAGAAAGTAATACATCGAGTAAACCACTTCAAAAAGAGATTCCTGAGAAAATGGGAATGCAACATGGCATTCCCAACAAGCCCCTATTCATCATTTTTTAAACATCTCACAGAAAGAGCAGTATATTTATCATCTGTATAAAGAGACGCATTACCTCCATAGTAGTTTAACTGAAAACCAGAACCTAAATCATTTCCCGAGCTCACACTTCTACTCCACCAGTACCCTCCATAACGCAAATGCATGAAATAGGCACTCATTCCATCTCTTCGTCCACCCGGCAAAGCTGTAAATCCATAGTCTAAGGCATTTCCATTAGGAGATGCCCAATGCAAAGTTCCCGTTTCTTTCAGTTTTCCACCGGCACCATTATCAGAAAATCCACCCAGGTAGTTAATAAGTATTTTCCAATCATCCTCTGTTGGAACGCGCCAACCCTCAGGAGCCAGTTTACCGGTGTCCACTGCATACCAATTATAAAGCAAACCGTAAGTGGTTCTGTTCGCCGAATTATTACCATAAGTACTATAGCCCGGAGTTTTATAAGCATATCCCCAAATGACCGGGAGAGCTGTTCCATCGTTCAACCGGGTTGTTTTTAAGTTTTCTACCATCCATGTTTGTGTACCTATCTTTATAGTATGATACTCATTCCCGTCAATATCCTTCACTGTTGTTGCACTTTGTGTATTGAAAGTAATTACTTCGCCATAACTTATACCTGTGCTGTTTTCAGCAAAAGCACGTACGGAATAGGTTGATGTGGCTGCAAGTTCTGCCAACTCCTGCCAGGCAGCACCATAGCCCGGAGTGAGCTCAATTACAGCAGAATTGTCAATCGTTGGCACAGAAGCACCTGAACTCCAACAAATTCCTTTGCGCAGAATGGTACCACCACCCGAAAAGACATCTGCACCCAGACTCACTGTAGTTTGGGTAACATTTTTAATAAATGTAGTTACCACAGCCGGATAATCTTTCAGGCAACGAACTGCTAACCCGCAATTCATCGAATCCGCAGAAGCCCATGCTCCGTTTGACAAATACAAACTCCTGGAATAGTAAGGCATACCGGGATAATCATCCGTTGTCCACCATCTGCCTTCAGATCCTCTTCCGGCAAAGACTCCTGAAGTATTTCTGTAACCTCCCGGCAAAGCCGTAAACCCACTGAAATTGGTTCCATTGGCAAGTCCCTCCATCCAATGTGCAGCTCCCGCTTCCTTTAATTTTAATGAAAAAAAGTCTTCTTCATCAGGATCAGATGTAAGACCTTCTCGCATTACATCGAATTCTGTTTTAGTAGGAATGTGCCAACCGATTGGAGCTAATTTATTGGTCTGTATGGCGTATTGATTATATAAATAGCCATAACTATCTTCGGGTTCAACATTATTATACATAGAATAAGCAGATGTGGTATTCGTACTCCAGTTGGCAGCATCGACCATTAAAGGAATGGCTGTGCCATCATTGAATTTTGATGTGCGCAAATCTTCGGCCAGCCAAAACTGATCTCCAATTTTTACGATATTGTAAGTATTCCCTTCCACATCAGTAATTGTACCCAAATCCAGAGTTTTGATAGTTTTCACTTCGCCGTAGCCGGTTCCGATACTATTGGTTGCATAAGCACGTACGTAATAGGTTGTATTTGCAGTTAAGTCAGATACAGAACAGGAAAACAAACCTGTAAACACATCTGCATTGGGAACATGAATATCGTTAACAGTAGGTTCAGTATTTGTGCTACTCAGACAAATTCCTCTTTCTGTTAATGTCTCACCACCGTTGTCAGTGACATAACCTTCGCAACCAACCGCTGTCGACCGGGTATTTGACATCATTCGGGTTTCTACCTTCGGTGGACTATTTTTAACACACCGAATAGATAAGCCTGTATTGGGATTTACTGAAAAAATATCAGCCCTAAGAGGATCAAAAGATGCTGCGATTGCATAAAAATCTGCTGTTGGCGACTTTTGAACTCCCTCATTCATGTCTTTTTTTCTTATACTTGCCATCGGAGCCTTTGAGCTGGTCCAAAATTGAGTATAATTATTTATTTCAGAAAACGATCCCCAACTTCTTTGACCTGCACCTACAGCAGAAAAACCTGTCGAATCGTAACGTGCAACAGCTAGTGACTCCCAATAAGCGGGTGAACCTGAAATGAATATCCTGGAATCGTAGGTATGGCTGCCTATCAACTCAATATAATCGTCTTCACTTGGCAAATGCCAACCTTTGGGCACAATTTTTTCGGAGATTGCAGCGTTCCAGTTGTACAGCGCTCCATAAGGATATTTATGCTGAATATCATTATTGTACCAACAGTACGCAGCAATAACAGTGTCCTGATTGAACCAGGTTTCAGTATCTTCGACAAGGTCGATTGATGTTCCATCGTTATAGTTGGTAGTTCGCAGGTTTTCGGCCATCCAAATCTGATTTCCAATTTTTACAGTAGGATAATGATTACCATCGCCATCGGTACAATCATAAAACACAAAACTAACTACATCATTCTTAGTTGGTGTAAACACAAACACATCAGTGTAATTTTCTGATTTTCCCTTTAGCTGAATATAGTCTCCGGGCCGATAATCCATCGTAATTTCCTGCTGATAAGCAGCAACAACTTTTGCTGGAACATCAACATTAAAGCTGCTAACTGATCTTGAATGATCAACAATCTCAACATTTGCCGAAGTTGCTTCAAAACTGATTGTTTTGCCCGAAAACAATTTATCATTTGTAGCAATGTTCACAAAGCAAATGCCTTTCGGTACATTTTTGAGCGCAACAGCATTGCTTCCTTCGACCAATGCAACCGACTTTCGGTACAAAACTCTGCCCGAGACATCGACAATTTCGCACATTGCGTTTTGTGCGTAAGCCACCTTTAGTAACGCACTGCAATTTCCATTTAAAGCCGGATTCGGAAAAACGAACAGACTTTCTTTTGTGTCTTCCGACACTGAGGTAGTACCTGTAGTTATTTGTATTAATTTCAAAACGTCAGTACCTGCGAGTCGGGCAGATGTTCCCTGCGTCAAATTTTTTACAAAGACCGAATCGACGGTACTGCTCATTCCGTTTGCGGCGAACTGAATGCTGAAATTCTGCGCTTTCGAAGCGGAAACAGACAAAAGCAAGAATGCTCCAAACAGACGAATAGCATTTTTAATAAAGCGTACATGTGTTTTCATAAATCAATTTATCAAAATAAGTAATTGAAAATCATTTTTTCACGTCACAAAATAAATGATTGAAAATAAATAAGAATACCCCCAAAAAGGGGTTTTTCAATTTATAGTTGCAAATTATATTTGCATCGAAAAAATTCACTATTTTTGAACTGTAAAAAACAGAATACTATGCAAGCAAAAGATTGTTTTTTGTCAGGGATTAGGTTTTATATACTACTACCTGTATTGGTATTATTCGGATGTAATTCAAGGGAAACAAATGAGGCACCTGTTATTCCTCCTTCTCAAAACCCTGATACGCTGTTGACGCACTCAAAGAATCTGCTTTACACCTACCCCGACAGCGCCTACCAACTAGCCGCGAAAGCCGAAGCGTTAGCAAAAGCTCAGGACAATCCACTGGCTCAGGCAAACGCTTTCAAAATGCAGGCAAGCTATTATTCCGACATTAAAACTGATTATTTGCAAGCCACAAGATATTGCAAACTTGCAGATAGTATTTACCGAAAATACAATGGCAAAGATTTTTTACTTGGAAGAGGCGCCGTATATCACAATTTAGGCACTATAGAATTGCGACAGGGAAATTACCTGCCTGCTATAGAACTCTATACAAAAGCGCTACACCAACTTGACACTTTAAAAGATGAAAAAACACTTCCCCGCACACTGAATAACCTGTCCACCCTGTTTTCGTTTTTGAAAGATGATGCAAAATCGGAACAATATGCCCGTGAATGTTATAAAATTTCAAAAAAGAACAAAGACGATTATCTGGTATCGGTAAGCAGTGTCACACTGGCATCGGCATTGATCAATCAGGAGAAATATAATGAAGTACCCGAACTACTCGATAACGCAAAAGCAATAGCCCTGTCAAGAAAGGACTATTATATACTTGACCTGGTATACCTGAATTATGGTGGATATTATCATTTTCACAAGAAAGATTACAAGCAAGCCATCGAGAATTTTCAGCAGGCATTGCTTTATGCCGATAGTCTGCAAATAGGTTTTGAACAAATGCGCGCATTGATCAACTTGTCGATGTCATATTTTACCGACAATCAGTTTGAGAGAGCAGAAACAAGCGCACAAAAAACAATTGAACTGGCAAGAAACTTACAATCGATGGACGTGGAACAACGTGCATTGAATATTTTAGCCAAGGTTGAAGCCCGAAAAAACAATTTCGATAAAGCATACAAATATCAGGATCTTTCGTACAGGCTGCGTGACACCATTATGAATGAGAATAACAAACAACATATTAATTACCTGGAAGCCGAATTTCAAAACGAAAAAAAAGAGTTAAAAATAGACTCATTAGAAAGGCAGAAGAACCTTTACCGCATCATTAATATAGCTGTAGCTTTTATCCTTGTTTTATTCATTCTGATCTTGTATTTACGACAAAATGCCATTCGGCGTAAAAAACAACTGGCCGAGCAAAAAATTATTCAACTTGAACAGGAAAAGCAACTCGTAGCCACACAAGCTGTCCTCGATGGCGAAACCGCCGAGCGTACACGACTTGCACGTGACCTGCACGACGGACTGGGAGGAATGCTTTCGGCAGTTAAACTCAACTTATTCGATATGAAACAAGGAGCAATTATCGAGACCGAAGATGTATCGCGTTTCGGGAAAGTGATAGAAATGCTTGACAACGCTATGCAGGAACTTCGGCGCGTGGCGCACAATATGATGCCCGAAGCCCTGTCCCGTTATGGATTAAAAGTGTCGCTTGAGGATTTCTGCGGTAGTTTTTCGAACGTTTATTTTCATTTTTACGGAGAAGAAAAAAGGCTCGACCAAAAAACAGAAACCACCATGTATCGTTCGGTTTTCGAATTGGTTAACAATGCCGTAAAACATGCACAGGCCGAAAATATTAACGTCCAAATTGTTCAACAGCCTGACAGAATATCGGTCAACGTACAGGACAACGGAAAAGGATTCGACGCTCAGGAAGATTTAAAAGGTAGCGGCCTCCAAAACATAAAAGACCGGATCAATTCCTTAGGAGGCAGTATTCACTTTCTTTCGTCGAAAGAAAATGGTACAGAAATAGCCATTGATGTCGACTTAAATCAGGAAGGAAATGGAAAAGATTAAATTACTTATTGTCGATGACCATCGCATTCTTGTGGCAGGATTGAAAAAACTGTTTGAGAACTCAGCAACAGTGCAAGTCACCGATGTAGCTTTCAGCGGAAAAGAGTGCCGAAGTGCAATAATAAAGGAATTGCCGGATGTAATTCTACTTGATATCAACTTACCCGATGCCAGCGGTATCGATTTGTGCAAAGAAATAAAATCACAACATCCAGAAATAAAAATCGTGGCACTTTCAAGCTTTAACGAATACGCCATTGTACGCAGGATGCTGGAAAATGGTGCATCGGGCTATGTTGTAAAAAATGCAATGCCCGAAGAAATAAAAATGAGTGTAGAAATGGCAGCTAACAACGCATCCTTTCTTTGCGAAGAAATAGACCTGCTGATGCGAAAACGTTCCAAAAACCCTATATGGCTCACTCCCCGCGAAAAAGAACTGCTAAAATTAATTGTGGATGGATTTACAAACCATGAAATAGCTGAAAAAATGTTTCTCGGCGTGGAAACCATCAACAGCTATCGGAAAAATCTGCTTATAAAATTAGGTGCAAAAAACACAGCCATCCTTGTAAGGATGGCCCTGGAAGAAAAATTGGTGTAAGCTATTAGAATCTATTTAGTCTTTCGACAAAATTATTGGGGTTTAGACCTAATAAAAAGACAGTTTTGATTTTTATATAAATCTTCCTGTATTTATTATTGCCCCATCGATCCCCCGACAATATCGAGCAATTCGTTGGTAATGGCCTGCTGACGGGATTTGTTATACTGCATCGAAAGTTCCTGAAGAATATCGTCGGCATTATCAGTGGCAATTTGCATCGCCATTGTTCGCGCGGCATGCTCCGAAGCGCTCGAATCGAGTAAAGCAGTAAAAACTTTGAGCCGAAGTGCTTTTGGAATCAAATGCTCCAAAACAGTGGGCAGATCGGGCTCTACGATATAATCCGTTGCCGAATGATCAGCTTTTGCTATATCAGCATTCAT
>JAYFRI010000289.1:0-6153 GCA_034926015.1 Paludibacter sp.
AATTGCGTCAACAGCTTTCAGGCTGCTTCCTCCGGTAGAGATCAGATCTTCAATAACAACTACTTTTTGTTTTGGCTTTAAATCTCCTTCTATCATGTTTTCGAGCCCGTGATCTTTAGGAGTAGGGCGAATGTAGATAAATGGCAATCCTAATGCATCGGCTACTAAAGCTCCCTGCGAAATAGCGCCTGTAGCCACACCAGCAATTACATCGACATCCGGATATAACTCCATTATCAATCTTGCGATTTCAATTTTTATGAAGGTGCGGATCTGTGGATACGAAAGGGTTTTGCGGTTATCGCAATATATGGGTGATTGCCAACCCGAAGCCCAAATAAACGGATTCCTTGGTTGTAACTTAATAGCCTTAATTTTTAGGAGCTTTTCAGCAACTGCTTTTTCTAATACTTTCATAATTTATCTTTTTTAATGCCTTTTGCTTATGACGATGCAAAAGTACGGAAACAATTTAAGACCAAAAATATAAAAAAGGATATTTAAAAACATTTTTCCTGACAATGAATGAATTAATATGTGGAAAATATTCATAAACAAGCAGGTTTACTGTCGATATTACATCAACGGAGATAAAAATGCATCTTCGATATGGTCAATTTTAAATTGCTGCCCTACCGGGATTACCGAAATAACATCAAAACGTGTATTGCCCTGCCAATCGAATATCTGAATATATTCGTGTGTGGCATGTATGATATTCCTGATTTTTCTGGGAGTTATGGCTTCTTCGGGGGCTTCGAAAGTTTCTGTCGATCGGGTTTTTACTTCCACTACGACCAGCCAGCCATCTTTTTCGGCCACTATATCGAGTTCAAGTTTGCCGCAAACCCATTTCACATGTCTTATCGCATAGCCTTTTGAACGCAGGTATTCCTGCGCTTTGAGTTCACCGATATTGCCAAGTTCGTTGTGTTCGGCCATGATTTAAAATATTTTTCATGTTATGTGGCAAATTTATAAATTTTCACTCAAAATCCTTTCTTTTAAAGAGATAATATTACTTTTGTGTTGAAAACAATTCGAGCATGGCAAAAAAAACAATAATTCCGGTTTCTAAACGTAATTCATTACGTACTCACAGGCAGATATTCACACTCAACGATGAAGAAAACAAAGCGTTGACCCGCTATATAAACAAATATAAAATCAGCAACAAGTCGAAATTTATTCGCGAAACATTGATGCTTGCCGTTATTCGTAAGCTCGAAGAGGATCATCCAACGCTTTTTGACTGATTTTTTGATTGCGCTTTCGACTAATTACTAAAAATCAGCTAAAAAAATGGAATATATTGTAATGCTGGCATTGTTTGTTTTAGGCTTTGTCATTGCTTTTGTTTTTTCAACTTCAAAAAATGCAAAAGCAGTAAGTCTCAATGCAGAAAAATTGAATTTAATACAAAAAGCGCTGAACGAATCCGAACGTCAAAGGGCAGTTAGCGAGGAAACGATACGTTTGAAAACCGAAGAAAACAAACGCCTTCAAGACGAGCTGGCACAGAATTTGGTGCTTTCGAATCTTCGCGCCGTAGAAGTGGCAAAGCTTAAAACATTGAATGACAACCTTACCGAAAAGCTCGAAAATCAGCAATCGGAAATTGAAAATCAGCAAAAACGACTGACTGCCGAATTCGAAAATATCGCGAACAAGATAATGAAGCAAAGGTCGGATGAGTTTTCGGCATCCAATCAAAAGAATATTGGTGATCTGCTCAATCCTCTGAAAGAAAAAATTCAGCTTTTCGAGAAGAAAGTAGACGAGACCTACGATAAGGAATTGCGCGATAAAATTAGTTTGAAAGAGGAAGTTCGAAAACTGACAGAGTTGAATGCGCGCGTGAGTGAGGAAGCCAGTAACCTTACGAAAGCGCTAAAAGGCGATGTGAAAAAACAGGGAAACTGGGGCGAAATTATTCTGGAAAGGGTGCTCGAACGTTCTGGCCTTACAAAGGGACAGGAATATGAACGCGAAGAAGTAGTTGAAGGAGCCGATCGTAGTGTTCAGCGTCCGGATGTGATTTTACATTTGCCCGACAATAAACATATTATAATCGACTCGAAAGTGTCGCTTGTTGCATATGAGCGTTACATAACTGCCGAAAACGAAGAGAAACAGATGTTGAGTGCTAAAGAGCACATCAATTCAATCAGGAGTCACGTGAAGCTGTTGAGCGAAAAGAATTATCAAAATGCTCAGAATATAAATACTCCCGATTTTGTTTTGATGTTTATTCCTATCGAAGCATCGTTTTCGGTAGCAGTGCAGGGCGATAGTGAGCTATTTTCGTATGCATGGGAACGAAAAATTGTGATTGTAAGTCCAACAACACTGTTGGCTACACTCAGGACCATTTCATCGATATGGAAACAGGAAAATCAGACAAAAAATGCTCAGGAAATAGCAAGACTGAGTGGAACTTTATACGATAAGTTTATTGGTTTCACCGAAGATATGGTGAAAATAAAAAATAACCTGGACCGCACTTCGAATGCATACGACGATGCGGTTAAGAAAATGAAAGATGGCTCAGGAAATATCATCCGAACAGCCGAAAAAATAAAAGAACTTGGTGCAAAAACCGGAAATAAGTCACTTCCGGCAGGTTTTGATAATTTTTGATAGTAAAATCAAGAATTTATTTGAATGTAAACACAAACGATATTGTTAATTTATAAATGTCAGTATGGATAAAAAGGTGCTTTTTGTTATTGTTTTGATTTGTTTTAGTGGAATTGTAAAAGCAGGTAGACCAGCAGAATTGGATAGCCTTGTCATTGATAAATCAATGATTTATGATTTGGATAGCCTTCTGGATGTAGCCACCGGAAACAAAACAATCAGTGACAAAATAAGTGTGGATACAACCCGGATGCCAGAGGTTTTATCGAATGCTCCTGCCATTGAAATTCCTCAGACTGTAGCCGAAGCTCCCTGTCCCGACATTCATTTAAAGTTGGAGAATCTGGTTTTAAATCCTGCCGATTCATTACTCTTAATCGCCAATCCGTTATTTATCGATTTGGTATACAAAAAAGAACCTTCAAATTTCGACTGGAGAAAACAGTTGTATCCCTATACATTCTTTTTCGGGAAAAAACCGAATGTATTGTATCAAAAGTCGCTAAAAACATTTGAGATACCAACAGTGACTGAGTCAATTACGGCTTTAAGAGCTAATGCTTTGAAAAATATAGCAATAACAGCTTCCGAACTTATTGTTTTCAGGTACGAAAATTTACCAGGAACCGAGAAAATTAAAGGCGGGATTATGAATGGCCGTGGATACGATGACCTGAAACTTGTGAATATTGCAAACCTTAACGATGCCAGAAAATCAAAACCGGCTGTGCCAAAAATTGAACGAAATCCATGGACAAAAAAAGCAAGTACAATGATTCAGTTCTCGCAGAACTTCGTTTCGGATAACTGGTATCAGGGTGGTAGTAAAAGTGTTGCCATTCTTGGTATTTTAAATGGTCAGTTGAACTACGACGACAAGAAAAATATACAGTGGGATAACAACGGCGAATGGCGCATGGGCTTCAATTCGGTGGACGGAGCTATCCGACCTTTGAATACAAACGATGATATATTTAGAATTAACAGTAAACTGGGTATAAAAGCAGGTGGAAAATGGTTTTATTCAGGATCGGTTGATTTCTCGACACAATTTTTCCATAACTATAAATCAATTACTTCTACCGAAATGAAAGCAACTTTTCTTTCGCCGGTAAGATTGAATGTAGGTGTCGGTCTCGATTATAAATATAAAAAGTTGTTTTCACTAATGCTGTCTCCTGTTTCCTATAAATACATTTACGTGGATGACATTGAGTTAGTTAATCCTAATTTGTTTGGGATTGCCACAGGTGAAAAAGTGTTGAGTGAGGTGGGTAGTTCGTTCAAAGCCCTGCTCTCGTATGCACCGGCAAAAGAAATACAGTTGGACTCAAAGCTTAGTTTTTACACCAACTACGAAAAGGTGGAAGTAGATTGGGAGATTGTGACCAACTTTACAATCAACAGGTTTTTGTCGACCCGTTTATCATTGAATCCGCGATACGATAACACACAGATTCTTGCCGCAGGAAAAAAGTCGAAAATTCAGTTCAAAGAATTGTTGAGTTTCGGTATTTCGTATAAATTTCTCAACTAAAAATTGATCAGTCTGTTTCAATTTTGACCTTTTCTATTCGAAAAAGGCGTGCCATTTATCGAATATCATGACCTGATACTGGCCAAAACGTGCCAACTCTTTGCGGATGGCATCCACTTGATGGGTCTCATTAAGCTTTGTTTTTGAATAGAATTTGTCGGCATAACAAATCAATTGTTCTTCAAGGCTTTGAGGAAGCATGTCGCGATCGGGGAGTGGAAGTTTTCCTTTGGCAATCATTTCCCTGCTGAGTCCAACTCCTGTATGTCGTTCGCAAACAAGTGCATGGCGGGGCATACCTTCAGCCCGCAGCAAATCAGCTCCAAGATAACCGTGTTCGATATAATGATGTGCGCCAACGCAATGGATGCGAGGAGCATAACATTTAAAAATACCAATGTCGTGGAGCATGGCTGCTTCTGCAATAAAATTGGTATCGAGCATGAGCTCTTTCTTGTTTTCGGCAATTTCAAGCGCTTTGTTCATCACCTGAGTGCTGTGAGTCATCAGTGTTGTGTATAAATCGCTATCTTTGTTGTAATATTTCTCAATAATTTTATCAATATCGAACATGTTGCTTGCTTTTGGGAGCATAAAATTACAATAAATTTAATACAAAACATTTTTTTGCAAAGCAAAGTTTTGTAATTGTATGTTGAGTCAGGTGTATATGTTCTAAAATAAATGAATATGAATACTGAAAAAAGTTTAGATTGCGGTTGGCCGGCCAACGATGATTTGATGCGCAGGTACCACGATGAAGAATGGGGAGTTCCGCTTCACAATGACGCTGCGCTTTTCGAATTTATCCTTCTCGATACTTTTCAGGCGGGTTTGAGCTGGAGAACAATTTTACATAAACGTGTGAATTTCAGAAGAGCATTTGATAATTTCGATGTTCAGAAAATTGCTTTGTACAAAGAGGAGAAAATTCAGGAACTCATGCTGGATGTTTCCATTGTGCGCAATCAGGCTAAAATCCGTGCTGCGGTAACGAATGCACAGCACTTTATTCGCATTCAGGAAGAATTCGGAACCTTCGATCGCTATATCTGGCAATTTACAGGAGGGAAAACCAAACAAAACAATTTTAAGTCTTTGGCCGAAATACCCGCCAGATCAGCAGAGTCGGATGCCATGAGTAAAGATTTATCAAAAAGAGGGTTTAAGTTTGTGGGAACTACCATTTGTTATGCATTTATGCAAGCTGCCGGCATGGTGAACGACCACATTGTGACCTGCCACAAATATAAATCGCTGTAAAAATTTCTTCCTTTTAAGCTTTTTTTAAAATGCCTAAGTAAATATTTATGCATTTTGAGAACATTTTTTAAAGATTTGTGGTTTTACTATTAACTTTCAAATGTATGTTTCTGAAAAGTAAAACCTATGAATCTGAATGTAAAAAACGAAACATCTACGCTTAAGGCCGTAGTGTTGGGTCAGGCCGGCTCTCGGGGTCAAATTCCTACACCCGATAAAACTTACGATGCTAAGTCGTACGAGTCGGTGCAAAAAGGCATCTATCCTACCGAAGAAGCTACTTATAAGGAAATGTCGGCATTTGAAAAAGTATTGCTCAAATACGATGTTCAGGTTTTTCACCCGTGGACACTTGAGAACTGCAATCAGATTTTTGCGCGTGATGTGGGTTTTGTGATCGATGACAAAATCATCAATTCGAACATTATTCCCGATCGCGAAGACGAAAAGGAGGCTTACGAGGTTGTTTATGATCAAATTGCCTACAATAAAATTTACAATCTACCTGAACATGCTCACGTCGAAGGTGGAGATGTTGTTTTGTATAATGATGTTGTTTTTGTAGGCGTTTACACAGCTCCCGATTACCCGCAATTAAAAACAGCACGTACCAACTTATATGCTTTTGACTTTTTAAAGGAAATTTTCCCCCACAAAACATTTATTCCGCTCGAAACGATAAAACACGATACAGATCCACGTCTGAGTGTCCT
>JAYFRI010000247.1:0-14712 GCA_034926015.1 Paludibacter sp.
TTTAAATGGGTAGAGTACGATAGATAAATGCGATATATGTCCAGTTAACTCAACATATCCATTTTTACTCAATATATTTACTAGTTAGGTGTCATAGTGAAAAACTGAAAGACAGAGATTTATTCGCTGAAAAGTCTTTGACGAACTGTCCGCTATTTGACATAGACAGACTTTTATGGTTTGACAGATTCTTGACTTCGGACAACTTTTCCGGTCGGACAATTCCTCGCAGACTTTAAAGGGAAAGATATTTGACTTTTAGCTTTACGACTGCGACAACTAAGGACTGAAGATTGGAAAGCTCGATAGGGTAGAGGCAGACAGAAAAACAAACTCAGACCTCTTGACTTTCAGACTTTCAGACTTTTCTCACTAGCAGGCAGAAAGTGCGTTTAGACAGCGAGAAAAAAAATAAAAACTTGGTTTGCGGGCGGAAGTGAAACTAACAACGTTTGTACGAACAAAAAACTGTCAGACTGAAAACTCTATTTGGAGTGAAAATTTCACAGAAAGGTGTTGACAAACATAATTCTGACAGACAGAAATCTTAAAATTATTGCGTTAATTTGTAGACTTTTGTTTTACGACTTGCGAGAGAAAAAAAGACTTTTCATTTTCGGTCAGACTTTGTTCGTAAGCGGGCTGAAAGTGCATTTAGATACGTAATTGAAAATCGGTTTGCGAGAGAAAGCTCTTTTAAACAGCCGAAGTTTAAACGACAGAAAAACAAAATACAACGAACACCTAACACACGCCTATGCGCTTTGGGCGGCTAATGTGCTTCTGGCAGTCTTTGCGCCCGCATTTCCTTTGTCGCTATTGCGACAGGAAATGCTCCCGCAGCCCGCCCAAGCCCATAGCCTCGGTCGTTGGGTGCAATCCGGAAAAAAGAAGAAAAACGAAGCGACTGAAATAATCTCAGCCGAATTTGAACACAAGCTGAGTCAATAAGTTTAGACATAACAACATGGAAAATGAAAGTATATTTGATGAAGAAAGTTTTTATTACGAAGTTTATCAGGCACTCGATCCGGTTATAAAAACTTTTATATCGTCTTATTTTGGCGAGAGATTGCTTCATTTAGAGCCGGAGGCATATTCAAATATTGAAGCAGCCATTAAAAACAATATCCATTACACAGCCGATTCGATACCAGATATTTTGTACAATCATTGTACAATCAAAGACTCAGACGAGTGGGATAAGGCATTAGAGAATTTCAAAAACGACAACCTCCCGATACCTTGGCACGATTCAGAACGGTGGTTCGACCGCAAATTTCGTTTTGAAGACAAGCATGAAGATGAAGATACATTTCTCGAAGATGCTTATGAATTTGAACTAACCGAAGATCAGAAAAAAGCAAAAGAAGCTATAGAAATAGTTGATGCGATTGTAAATGATGCTCAAAATCTCACTATCTTTATGCGGACAGGATTTCCTGTATTAAAAGCTGCGACAAGGCAATTTCTGATCGACAGATGTATCTTCGATTTAAAGCACCTTTCCCACGAAGGGTTTATCGACCTTCAGAATCGAACAGATATGATGAACGAAATGATATTGGAAGATATACACGCAATTATTCAGGATTGACAGCCGTTGCAGTTAATCAGACTCTTAAAGAACAGAAAGTTTAAAAATATGACACTTAGTTGGAACGAGATAAAAGATCGTGCATTACATTTCTCGAAAGAATGGGCTGACACTTCAAACGAAGAAGCTGACGCCAAACCATTTCTAATTGAATTTTTTGAAGTATTTGGAATCAGCAGAAAGCGCGTTTCAACTTTCGAGCATAAAGTAAAAAAGCTCGACGACAGTAACGGATATATCGACCTGCTTTGGAAAGGCACAATTCTGATCGAGATGAAAAGTCGAGGAAAAAACCTCGACAAAGCATATCAACAGGCGGTTGATTATACACACGGACTCAAACAACACGAACTTCCCAAATACATATTAGTTTGCGACTTCGACACATTTCGGCTTTACGATCTCGAAGACGACAACACAATTGAATTTAAGTTGAACGACTTGGTAAATAACGTTCAGCATTTCGGATATTTATTGGGATATCAAAAGAAAGTTTACAAGGAACAAGACCCAGCCAACATACAGGCAGCCGAATTAATGGGAAAACTTCACGACCGCTTAAAGGAAATCGGTTACGAAGGTCACCCCCTCGAAGTCTATTTAGTGCGTCTGCTCTTTTGTCTTTTTGCCGAAGACACAACCATTTTCAACAAACAACAATTTCAGGATTATATCGAGCAACGCACCAACGAGGACGGCAGCGACCTTGCACCAAAGCTTCAGGAACTCTTTCAGGTACTCAATACAGCCAAAGAAAAACGTTTCAAAAACCTCGACGAGCAATTAGACGAATTCCCCTATGTAAACGGAAAGTTATTTGAGGAAGTATTACCAACAGCAAGTTTCGACAAGAAAATGCGACAAGCACTATTAGATTGTTGCGTGATTGATTGGAGTAAAATTTCTCCCGCCATTTTTGGCTCAATGTTCCAAAGCGTTATGAATCCAACCGAACGCAGAAACTTAGGAGCACATTACACAAGCGAAACGAATATCCTGAAACTGATCAAACCGCTTTTTTTGGACGAACTTTGGAAAGAATTTGAAAGTATCAAAGACAACAAAAACAAACTTCCCGAATTTCACAAGAAACTCAGTACACTTAAATTCCTCGACCCCGCATGTGGTTGTGGAAACTTCCTCGTAATCACTTACCGTGAATTGCGATTGTTGGAATTGGAAATTTTACGCTCTTTACACAAACATGGGCAGCAGGTTTTAGACATTGAAAGCATTATTTGGCTCGATGTGGATATGATGCACGGTATCGAATACGAAGAATTCCCCGCACGTATTGCCGAAGTAGCGATGTGGTTAATTGACCACCAAATGAATATGCTTATCAGCAACGAATTTGGACAGTATTTCGCTCGTTTGCCATTAAAGAAATCTGCAAAAATCGTTCATGGAAATGCACTGCAAACCGATTGGGAAACTGTTGTTTCAAAAAATGACCTTTCATTTATTCTTGGAAATCCTCCATTTGTTGGTCAACAACTTCAAGACACAAACCAAAAAGCTGATATTTTAAAAGTATTTGGCAGATATGAAGGTTCTGGTGTTTTAGATTATGTTGCAGCTTGGTATTTACTTTCAGCAATATTCATTCAAAACACAAAAATAAAAGTAGCTTTTGTTTCTACAAATTCAATTTGCCAAGGTGAACAAGCGGGAGTTCTTTGGAATCAGTTGTTTTCTTTGTACAAAATAAAAATCCATTTTGCTCACCAAACATTTAATTGGAAAAATGAAGCAAGAGGTAATGCAGCTGTTCATTGTGTGATAGTGGGTTTTGCCAATTACGACAATAATAACAAAAGAATTTTTGAATATGATAATATTAATGGCATCGCTCATGAAGTGAGTGTAAGAAACATTAATCCATACTTAGTTGATGGGAAAGATTTTGCTTTATCGAGTCGTTCCAAACCATTAAATAGTGTCCCTGAAATCAAAAGAGGTAATTCTCCTTATGATGGTGGAAATTTTCTTTTTACAGAAGATGAGAAAAACTACTTTTTAGAGTATGAACCAAATGCATTTCGGTTTATTAAAAAATTCTTAGGTGCAAAAGAATTTATTAATGGAATAAATAAGTATTGTTTGTGGTTAAAAGATGCTGAACCTCAAGAATTAAAAAAACTTCCGCTTGTTATAGATAGAGTAAAAAAAGTGAAAGAATTTAGAGAAAATAGTCCTGGTAAAGAAACTCAAAGTTATGCAAGTTCACCCACACTTTTTAGAGATAAAAACAATCCAGATTCATTTATTGTCATTCCAAGAGTATCTTCAGAAAATAGAAAATATATTCCTATGGGATTCTTTGACAAAGAATACATAGCTGGAGATACTTGTATGACTATATTTAATGGTCAATTATTTCATTTTGGCGTATTAATGTCAACGATGCATATGGCATGGGTTAGAACTGTATGTGGTAGGTTAAAAAGTGATTATCGTTATTCAAAAGATATTGTCTATAATAATTTTCCTTGGCCAGAAACCCCAACCGATAAACAAATCAAACTAATAGAAGATAAAGCTCAAAAGGTATTAGATGTTAGAGCGGAATTTCCCGATAGTTCGTTAGCTGATTTATATAATCCATTGACAATGCCGCCAGCATTGGTAAAAGCGCACAATGAGTTAGACAAAGCCGTAGATTTAGCTTATCGCCCACAAGCATTTACAAGCGAAGCAAACCGTATGGTTTATTTATTTGAATTGTACGAAAACTATACGGCTGACTTATTTACGACAGAGAAGAAGAAGAAAAAGCAAGTATAGATATTGCCTAAACTAATCGCCCAAAAAGCAAAAAAAGCCACCGCAAGTTGGTGTGTGTTTTCAAAAGTCTTGCAGTGGCTTTTATAGCTTTTTTCAATAGGGCAGAGCAGTCACAGTACATTGTTTTTTTAGCTTATACTATAAACTTCACTCACCCCAAAAAAATAAAAAAAACAATGCACTGTGAATAGTTAAATGCTTCGCATAGCCTCTATAATAGTCTTTCGTTTGCATTTTGAAATTTATTGAAAAATATTAGCTAACTTTATATTGTATATGTAGAATAATAACTATATTTGTCACGGTATTAACCTCATTATTAATCTTAATTCTAATTATTTATGGCAACAAACACTGATGCTAGTCTCGCTAAAAACGTGACAAATTTCGAAACTCTAATTTCTGTAGTTACTTCTTTAGGTGTAACCTACAATCCTTCAAAGGACAGTCTTAAACTTCCTGCACTGCAAACGCTGCTTACCGCTGCAAACGAATCTTCTATTACATTTAAAGATGCAGAATCTGCAAGATCAACAGCTGTTGATAATCGCCAACTTGCATTCGAACCGACAAGTCGTTTGTTTACTCGGGTAAACAACGCTTTGAAAGCTTCAAACTCAACCGTTCAGGCCGACGAAACAGCTAAAACAATTTTCCGTAAGTTACAAGGCAAAAGAGCAAGTGTAAAATTCACCGAAGAACAAAAAGCCGCATTATTAGCCGAAGGAAAAGAAGTAAATCAGATTTCAACTTCTCAACTTGGCTACGATGACAAAGTGGAAAATTTGGAGAGTCTTATTTCATTTCTTCAAACAGTTCCGGAATACAATCCCAACGAAGAAGAACTTAAAGTCACAACTCTACAAACACTTTTAGCTGATTTAAGAGCTAAAAATCTCACAACAACGCAAGCTCATATAACTGTAGAAACCGCTCGTGGTGCACGTAAAACATTGCAAAATACTCCGAATACAGGATTAGTTGATGTAGCAAACGATGTAAAAAGCTATATAAAATCAGTATATGGCATAAAAAGTACTGAATATAAATTAGTCTCTAAACTACGTTTTGTAAAATTCTGATTACAATGTAGATATTATAACTGCGGTTGTCTGTCAGGCAATCGCAGTTTATTATTAATCTTCCTTTTTCTGACAGAGTTTTTTGAACAGACCCAAAATAGACACATAAAAAAGTAATATGCCGTCTAACAAAAGCAATATGCGATCTGACAAAAGCAATATGTGATCTGACAAAAGCAATATGCCGTCTAACAAAAGCAATATGCTGTCTAACAAAAGCAATATGCAATCTAACAAAAGCAATATGCCGTCTGACAAAAGCAATATGCCGTCTGACAAAAGCAATATGCCGTCTAACAAAAGCAATATGCCGTCTGACAAAAGCAATATGCAATCTGACAAAAGCAATATGTGATCTAACAAAAGGAATATGCCGTCTAACAAAAGGAATATGTCGTCTGACAAAAAATATAAACCAACTTAGAGTAACAGAGAAGCAACATACAATAAATTAATTTTGAGAGTAAAACTAAACAGAAACACCATTGGGGTGGAAACAACGGACTGCACCCAACACACGCCTATGTGCATTGGGCGGCTACTGAGCTTTTAGCAGTCTTTGCGCCCGCATTTCCTTTGTCGCTATTGCGACAGGAAATCCGCCCGCAGCCCGCCCAAGCCCATAGCCTCGGGCGTTAGGTGTCATAGTGAAAAACTGAAAGACAGAGATTTATTCGCTGAAAAGTCTTTGACGAACTGTCCGTTTTGCGACATGAAAAGACTTTTCGGTTTTGACAGACTTTTGACTTCGGACAACTTTTTCGGTCGGACAATTCCTCGCAGACTTTAAAGGGAAAGATTTTGACTTTTAGCTTTACGACTGCGACAACTAAGGACCGAAAGTATTGAGAAGTACAAACCGGCTGACATGAAACAAATTCTGACTTTTAGACTTTTTGCATTTGCCGGCGGAAAGTGCATTTAGACAGCGAGAAAAGAAATCGAAAACTTGGTTAGCGAGCAGAAGTGAAACTAACAACTTTTGTACGAACAGAAAACTGGGTGACTGAAAACTAATTCTAACTTTCAGACTTTTCTCTTTTGCGGGCAGAAAGTGCGTTTAGAGAGCGAGAAAAGAAATCGAAAACTTGGTTTACGGGCGGAAGTGAAACTAACAACTTTTGTACAAACTGAAAACTGTCAGACTGAAAACTGCTTTTAGAGTGAAAAAATCACAGACAGGTGTTGACAAACATAAGTCTGACAGACATAAATCTTAAAATTATTGCGTTAATTTGTAGACTTTTGTTTTACGACTTGAGAGAAAAAAAAGACTCTTCATTTTCGGTCAGACTTTGTTCGTAAGCGTGCAGAAAGTGCATTTAGATACGGAATTGAAAATCAGTTTGCGAGAGAAAGCGCATTTAATCGGCAGAAACTAAAACAACAGAGAAACAAAACACTACGAACACCTAACACACGCCTATGCGCTTTGGGCGGCTAATGTGCTTTTTGCAGTCTTTGCGCCCGCATTTCCTTTGTCGCTATTGCGACAGGAAATTCGCCCGCAGCCCGCCCAAGCCCATAGCCTCAGTCGTTAGCGGTAATTATAAAAAAAATAAAGACATGATTAGCGAAAGTTATTATTGGCGAAAAGAGATATTGAAAATCTCGAATATAATCAAGCGAAGAACAGAAAATTATAAAGAATGGAATGATGAAGACTATGGAAAATTCGAAAAAGATATAATGTTTGGGTTTTATATTATTCGAAAATTAATGGAGTCATTTAAACTTACGAATAAAATAGGTTCGACAAAAATTGAATGTAATGTTTATCCACACAGAGGAGAAAGAATAAACTTTCGAAACAATCATAGGTTCCTAGATTTCTACGATTTTGACAATAAAAACATAAAAAAAATTGAATTGAAATTCTTGATAAATCAATTTGTTCATAGCTATATCTTCAAGCCGACATTTGATGTAGTTGATGATGAAATCAACTTACAACTTGAGGACAAAAACAAGTCAGAAGAAGAATTATCGAAGTTATTTTTTTAAGCAGAAAAGTCTGTCGCTGGAATCTATTTTAATTCTGACAGTAACAAGAACGAATCGTTATTTGAAATAGAAATCACCAAAATTATAGAACTATTTAGAATGGTTGGAAAATGCAATGTTACAAGCGTTGAAATGAAATTTAATGAAAGAAAACAAGACTATGATATATTTCAATCTGACGAAAAGATAGAATTAAGCGATGAAATAAAAAGAATAATTGCTGAATCAGAGAATCGTAATCTAAGAAAAACGACAATTTAAAACGTATTTAAAAAACTATCATGAAAAAAATTATTTACTTATTCATAGCATTGTTAGCACTCAGTTGTAACAGTAAACCCCATATTGTTGACAACGAAAAACGGAGTGAATTGGCAATTGAAACACAATCGCTCAAGCAGCTACAAATATCATTCAATCAAACAGGCAATTATGAATATATGACAAAATTTATATTGAAGATTGATAGTATGATAAAGAAATACCCAGAACAAAAAGGATTAGTTCAGGTAAGAAAAGAGATGTTTGAAATGTATGGAGATAGTTTAAAATTAAAACAATAACTACCGCTAACACACGCCTATGGTCATTGGCTGGCTGACGTGCATTCCGGCAGTTTTGCTCCCGCATTCACTTTGTCGTTTCACGACAGTGAATGCTCCCGCAAACCGCCAATGCCCATAGACTAGGTCGTTAGGCACAAATTTAAAAAAATAAAATAGAGGACAATGATAAAAAAACTTTTAGTTGAAGGATTAAACAACAGAAAAAAACCATTAGAGTTAGAATTTTACCCTGACTTAAACTTGTTGACAGGTAAAAACGGATCAAGTAAAACTACCATATTGAAATTAATTTGGTTTTTAAATTCTGGCAAATTCATGAATTTAGTTAAAGAAATTAATTTTACATATGCAGAACTAACAACAACAAATGCTTTTATATCAATAAAACGCGATATAGCAAATAACACAATATCAATTGGATTAAATAAAGATAAGCCAATAACTATTGGTATATTGAATTTAAGAGACATTGAATTTAGACGGGTTCCTCAAATCAATGAAAAACTAGTTGAGATAGGAAACCAGTCGATTCCTACAATATTTTTTCCAACTTTTCGTAGAATTGAAGGTGGTTTTTCAATGGAAGATGTTTTTGACCCAAGATTCGGTAGACAAGACCAGATAAGAGAAGCTCTTGAAGAGTTCTCAAGAAGGCATTCGTCAAAAAATCAAAGATTTATAACTTCAATTTCGACAGACGATATTGTTGCACTACTTAACAAAGAATATTCAAATATAAATGCCCAAATCAATTTGATACAAAAGCAAAAATCAGACGAAATTATAAGGAAAATAAAAACAAAAGACAAAAATGAGACTGAGACTCTTGTAGAAATACAATCTGACATAGAAAGTATGGAAAAGGAAAGAGAATCTTTATTAAAACCCTACACTACCCTCTCTAATTTAATAACAACGATTTTTCAGCATAAAGGAATACACTTAAGCAACTTAACACTTGGAGAGGTGAATAATGCAATTTCTTCTGACAAACTATCAGCTGGTGAAAAGCAGATGCTTAGTTTTATATGTTACAACGCATTTACTAAAAACAATACAATTTTTATTGATGAACCAGAACTTAGTTTACACCCAGATTGGCAACGTACATTAGTTCCAACTCTATTAAATCAAGGAAATAATAATCAGTTTTTTATGGCAACACATAGTCCTTTTATCTATTCAAAGTACGCAGATAAAGAGATTATGTTGTCAAATGATAAAGGTTTATAATATGAATTTGGAATTAACAGTTGACGAAATAGTCAACACATTAAAGAGATCGTCATTAACAACTGTATTGGTTGAAGGAAAAGATGATATTTTGATATATCGCTGGATTGAAGATGAAATAGGTATTGTGAATGCTAATTTTTTACCTTGTGGTGGCAGAGATAAGTTGCTACAAGTTTATGAAAGAAGACACGAGTTTGCAGATTTAAAAACAATATTTGTCGCTGATCGAGATGCCTATGTATATATAAATCCACCAGTGAACTACAATGATATTATTTGGACAAATGGTTATTCGATAGAGAATGACTTGTATTTTGGTCGCAAAATTGAATTACTACTTGAAAAAGAAGAAAAACAAAATTTCATAAAGTCACTAAATAGTTTTGTAGCGTATTATGCATTTGAAATTCAGAACTGCATTGACGGTAAAGATTATTGTTTTAGAAATCACCCACAAAATATTATCTGTGAAATTCAACATGAAGTTAAGCAAGAATTTTTAGAAAGCATAAATTTTGTAGAGGCTCGACAAGAAATAGTTGAAAATTTAAAAGTTAACTATGATGTTCTAATTAGAGGAAAATCTTTATTTGCACTTTTGACAAGAATTTTAAGTAAGAAAGGGAGAGAAATTAAACATTCAAAAATGTCACTAATTGAGCATTGCTATAGAACTCATAAAAGTGAAATGTTCATTGACCTTATACATAGAATTGAACAAAAAATCTGTGCCTAACACACGCCTATGTTCACAGGCTGGCTGACGTGCACTTAGCGGGTTTTGCGCCCGCATTCACTTTGTCGTTTCACGACAGCGAATACGCCCGCAAACCGCCCGTGCCCATAGCCTCGGTCGTTATGCGTAAGTGTAAAAAAAACAAAAACAAGTTCGTGCGTGAAACGAAAATGACGTAATATGATAGGAAAGAAAAGAAAATACTCAATTGTAATGACAATCATATTAATGATTTTTAATTGCAGTTTGTCAGCTCAAAAGAGAGTCGACAATAGAGTTATTGGTGTTTTTTTCCAACAATTTCCCAACAAACTAATCTTGACAGAATTTTCTGACGACTTGACATTTAATTATCATGTAATGTCAGAAAGAGCATATAAAAAAACTTCAGGAAAATACACAACCAATGGCGACACATTAATCCTAAACTCAGATTCAGTAATATCCGATTTCGACTTCAGAAACAAAAAAATGTTGATTATTTCACGAAAGAAAATCAATACTGAATCAAATAAACTATCACAATCTTATTTACTTAGAAGTCGTCTTTATAATCATATCCCGCAACAACAAAGTGACTTCAAAAATAAGATCGACAGCATTAAATCTCTTGATTTAGCTTGGATAAAAGATACCACAAATTACGAAAACGAATTAAAATTAACCATACATGATCCTTTACCACCCAAAGAACCATTAATTATAGTTGACGGTATTGTATGGAAGTACAATTTTCTATTGAATTACATTACTATGAAAGAAATCGACTCAATTTATTTAATGCCGAGCGACAAAGTAACGGAAACAGGATTATACGGAGAGAGAACTAAATACGGAATCATTATCGTAAAACGAAAAATACAAAAATCAAACACCTAACGCATAACACCCGCCTATGCGCATTGGCGGCTTGACGTGCATTCCGGCAGCTTTGCTCCCGCATTCACTTTGTCGCTGTGCGACAGTGAACGCTCCCGCAAACCGCCAAATGCCCATAGCCTCGGTCGTTAGCAGCAAGCATAAAAAAAGAAAAAAATCCTTTGAGGTACGAAGACAAAAACCGAAAGCAATAGCTGTTATTTAAAGATTTACGTGGTCATTAGTCAGTAACATATGAAAAAACTAAAAATAGCTATATTGCTAATTTTGACAATTATTCAAAATGTATATTCACAAGACAAAGTGATTATAGGAGATACTGCGTTTTGGTATAATCAGAATCAAAAATTGAATAAAACATTGGAATTGATTGATTTTAGCACTTCTCATGACGATTTTTCTTTTCGATTCAGAAATCATGGACAGATTGTTGAGATATTTAAAACTAAGAATCAAATACATGGAGTATTGACAAATTATATTTTCCAGAGCATTAAAAAAAGGAGTGAAACTTTACACCAAGAAATTCAACTTGATTCAGTAAAAGCACTTGAAATCTATGATATTATTCAAAAATCTGGAATTATTGACCTGCAATCTGATAATAAAATTGATGGTTGGTCAGGAGGTTGTGATGGAATTACATATATTATTGAGCATTCAGACAAAAAGGAATATTGGTTTAAAACTTATTGGACACCCTCAGCACAAGATTCAATTCCCGAATCATTGATTGTAATGGACTTTGTAAAAGCTTTATCTGATACGTTGCAATTATCAGAAAAATATAAAGAATTCAAAGAAGAATTACCACATCGAGGATGCTATAATTCTGGTGGAATGGTCAACACTTGTTACATTAGCAATTCTTTTGGATTTGGTTACAATGGTTCAACAAAGTTACCATTTGGATTTAATACTTCTGTTTATTTGACTTACATTGGTAAAAGTCAAACAAATCTTGGACTTGGATTTCAATATAAGTTCGATAGTAATGGGAATTATGATGTAGATTTTTATGCATCAAAAAGCAATTTATTTATAAATAACTCAAAAACAAATGACTTTTTGGGGTATAACTACCAAAAACGAAAGCTCGATTTCGTCAATTCAAATATTGTATTTCAGAATCATCGATTTATTTATGGTATATCGATTAAAAATATTCTCAATATTTCTACTGGAATAGATTATCTAATTGATGATAAAGATAATATTGGAGGAATTTTTAGTGTGTCAAAATGGTTTAGCAAATCGAGTATTAATACAACTATGACTTCTTCTATATTTAAAAATGAAATTGATTATAAAATAGGAATTTCAAAATCTATTCATCTTAACAATAAATTTGTCATTAGGAGTGCATCGGTTGGTTTATATTTTGAGAATTTCAAAAAATATAATGATTTAAATATAAATTTGACATTTTGGCTATAAAATGCCAGCTGCTAACACACGCCTATGTTCATTGGCTGGTTGACGTGCAATTAGCAGTCTTTGCTCCCGCATTCACCTTGTCGTTCCACGACAGCGAATGCTCCCGCAAACCGCCAAATGCCCATAGCCTCGGTCGTTAGGTGTCATAGTGAAAAACTGAAAGACAGAGATTTATTCGCTGAAAAGTCTTTGACGAACTGTCCGTTATTCGACATAGACAGACTTATCTGGTTTTGCTGACTTTTGACTTCGGACAACTTTTCCGGTCGGACAATTCCTCGCAGACTTTAAAGGAAAGATTTTTGACTTTTAGCTTTACGACTGCGACAACTAAGGACTGAAGATTTGAAAAGCACGAAACGGCTGACTGAAAATAAATTCTGACTTTTTGACTTTCCTCTCTTTCGGGCAGAAAGTGCATTTAGTTAGCGAGAAAAGAAACATAAAACTTGGTTTGCGGGCAGAAGTGAAACGTATTGAATATGAATTATAAATCAAATAAAAACAACCTTTAAAAATCTATTATCATGACTGGATTTACAATTATTCCTGTTTTAATTTTCTTGTTTTATTTAGCAATACTTGTTGTTGTATTCTATTTAATTTACACTTGGGTGAACAAATTTATTTCTCTAAAGAAAGAACAAAATGATCTTCTTAGAGAAATTATAAAGAAAATGGACTCGAAATTAAATTAAGACACTGTTGAAGAAACTTGTTCGTTAGCGGGCTGAAAGCGCATTTAGATACGGAATTGAAAATCTGTTTGTAAGAGAAAGCTCTTTTAAACAGCCGAAGTTTAAACGACAGAAAAACAAAATACTACGAACACCTAACACACGCCTATGCGCTTTGGGCGGCTAATGAGCTTCTGGCAGTCTTTGCGCCCGCATTTCCTTTGTCGCTATTGCGACAGGAAATTCGCCCGCAGCCCGCCCAAGCCCATAGCCTCGGTCGTTATGGGCAAGCTAAAAAAAATAAAAACAAGAAATTCTAATGACTAAATTTTTTCTTCTTACAATTGCTTTATTTGGGTTAATATCTTGCAAGCAAAAAGATAATGAAATCAGGACCCAGAACTTCCCAAAAATCGAAGTTAGTGTAGACAAAATGCCTAATAAAGAAAAAATTTGGGTTTTTATTCTTGCAGGTCAATCAAATATGGCTGGTCGTGGACTAGTAGAACCTCAAGACACTATACCGTCTAACAGAATCTTTACTTTGAATAAGTCAAATAACATTATCATTGCGAAAGAGCCTCTACATTTTTACGAACCTTCACTAACAGGGCTGGACTGCGGTTTATCTTTTGCAAAAGAATTAATAAAGCATATTCCTAAAGATATTTCAATAATATTAATTCCGACGGCTGTAGGTGGGAGTTCCATAAGCCAATGGTTAGGCGATTCAACTTTTAGAAATGTAAAATTATATGCCAATTTTAGAGAAAAAATAGAAATCGGACTAAAATATGGACAAATAAAAGGAATTCTATGGCATCAAGGTGAAAACGATGCAAATGAACAAGACATTCCATACTACAAAAAGAGACTTTCAAACTTATTTTTGAAATTTCGAGAAACAGTTGATAATAAAAACTTACCGATACTTATAGGACAACTTGGCACATACTCAAAAGACAATGACAACTGGCAGAAAATAAACAGACAAATAGAACTCTATGTTTCAAGTGACAGTAATTCTGCATTAATTATGACTTTTGACTTTAAAGACAAAGGAGATAAGTTACATTTTAATTCAGAAGGACAAAGAATAATGGGACAAAGATTTGCAATAGAATATCTTAAAAAATACCAATAGCCTAGCCCATAACACACGCCTATGCGCTTTGGGCGGCTGATGTGCTTCTGGCAGTCTTTGCGCCCGCATTTCCTTTGTCGCCATAGCGACAGGAAATTCGCCCGCAGCCCACCCAAGCCCATAGCCTCGGTCGTTATGGCCAATAATAAAAAAAATGAAAATGAGAAGTTTATACATAATTATATCGACTTTTTTAGTCATTTCTTGTGGCTCGCAGAAGGCAAAAGAAACAAGACAACAACAAAAAGACAGTTCTATTGTAGAGACGAAAAAAACGGCTACAGTTGACACTTTATTTATGAATTTCTTTGAGACATTCATGTGGGACAAAACCTTTCAAAAATCAAGAATAACTTTTCCAATAACAATTGACAACTAAACTATCAGCGACAGTAGTCAATGGAAACATTTATCGTTCTACTCGACTAAAGAATACTATCCGATTCTTCACTTTGATACAACAAGTTACTTTGAAAGAGACATACACGAAACAAGTGTCGGCTTAATTATTGCAAACTTCAAACGAGACAGAATTACACGGTATAATTTTGTAAAAAAATCGAACAA
>JAYFRI010000277.1:0-16084 GCA_034926015.1 Paludibacter sp.
TCACTTTATACAAAGGCAACTTTCCGGCTCGTTTCGGGGCAGGCTTTCATCCGTAGTGGATATAAGGATGAATGATGGAAACAACAAAAAACTACATGGAAACTTTAGCGTGGGACTTATCTCGACCAAATTTAACCTTGAAGGCCCCTTATGGAGCGATAAAACCACTTTCAATATTTCAGGACGAAGAACCTATTATGATATTCTGGCACAACCACTCTTAAAAATGGCAACCGCTGAAGAGGATATGGGTAAAATTAAGGCTGGGTACTATTTCTACGACCTTAATGCAAAGATAAGTCATAAGTTTTCGGACAAAGACAGACTCTATTTAAGAGCATATATGGGAGATGACGTTATTTATGGAGATATACGCGAAGGTTTTCACGAAAATAATCAGGGATCGTCCGAAAACAGATTGAAACTGGGCTGGGACTGGGGAAACCTGATTACCGCCCTGCGCTGGAATCACGTCATAAGTAACAAATTATTTATGAACACTACCGCCACCTATACCCGTTATCGTTTCGACATGTTGATAGGTTCGGAATATGAGAGCATTACTAAAAACCCACCAAGCAGAACAAATGAAACAACTACATTAGGATACCGTTCGGGCATCGAAGATATCGGAACAAAAGTTGATTTCGATTATGCTATAAATCCAAATCACGACGTCAAATTTGGAGCAAGTTACACACATCATACATTTCGCCCCGGAGTACAGGTTTTTAAACAAAAACTTGAGGAAAATGCCCAAACGCAATCCATGGATACCACTATTGGGAACAGCAACATTGCCGCCCACGAAACTACAATCTATGTAGAGGATAATGTTTCACTGGGCTCATTCATAAAAATGAATGCCGGGCTACATTATTCAAATTTTATTGTACAAAACAAATTTTATCATTCACTTCAACCGCGTCTAAGCTTGCGGGCATTGATTTCGGACAAATTATCGTTCAAAGCCGGCTATGCTGCAATGAATCAGAACATTCATCTATTATCAAATTCTACCATAAGCTTGCCTTTCGATCTTTGGGTTCCCGTAACGAAACGCATCGAACCTATGAAATCGCACCAATATTCAGCTGGGTTTTTCTACAATCTATTGAATTTTGTTGATCTTTCGATAGAAAGCTATTATAAATCGATGGAAAATTTGCTCGAATACAAGGATGGCGCTACTTTTATGGGTTCCAACGCCGGCTGGGAAGATAAAGTGAGTGTTGGCCGTGGCTGGTCGTATGGAGTAGAATTTTTAGCTCAAAAAACGATAGGCAAAACCACAGGTTGGTTAGGATATACCTGGGCAAAATCCGAACGACTGTTCGACCGACCCGGAGAAGAGCTCAACAACGGTGATGTTTTTCCGGCAAAATATGACCGCCGCCACGATGTAAGCCTTGTTGTTTCGCATAAGTTCAACAAGAAAATTGATGTTGCCGGTACCTGGGTGTATGGCACCGGAAACAGTGGATCTTTAGCGCTTCAAAATTATTCGGCTGCCGATATCGACAATGGTCGAGGATCATACAATTATTACAATTCAATCCCACATATCAGTAAAAGAAACAATTACCGACTTCCCGATTATATGCGTTTGGATGTAGGCGTAAATTTCCATAAACAAAAGAAACATGGAATACGCACATGGAACATTAGCATTTACAACGCTACTAATCAGAAAAATCCATTTTTAGTTTATGCAGCTACAGAATACGACTATGCAGAAGCAACAGGTCAGGAGAATGAAAGAAAAGTATTTAAAAAACTAACTATTTTCACTATCATCCCCTCCATTAGCTATGCTTACAAATTTTAAAACATTCACCTACAAATGAAAAATACATATATTCAACTCGCCATAACTTTACTGCTAACCGTTTTTATTGTTTCGTGCGAAACCGAAATAAAATTCAATGGAAAGGAAACAGCTCCTTCGATGGTCATCAACAGTATATTGAATCCGGATTCGGCCATAAAAGTACATATTACAAAAAGTAAATTTTTTCTTGATCTCGATGGACCGTTTGATCCCATTACAAATGCGACAGTACAACTTTATGTCAACGACAAGCTAATTGAGACTTTGAATGCTACCGGAAACGGATATTATACGGGGACTTATAAACCATTTCCGGGAGATATTATAAAAATTATCGCTCGTAACAATGAATTCGATAATGTGCACTGCTCAACCGAAATTCCTGTCACAGCAAACATTACATCTGTCGACACTACCTCAACAACAACAAAAACATCTCCACTCATTTATTCCGGATCTTATAACGATGAAGGATATTTGAATACTGATACCGTAGGCACAATCTCTGAAAAAAAAATCAAATTCACAATCAACATTGCCGATCGTGCAAATTATAAAAATTTCTATCGATTAAAAGTCAAACACAGAAGCTACTACGACAATGGTACTTACTCAGAGCACAATACTTATTTTAACTCCGAAGACCTTGTTTTTGGTTCAACCAGCGAAACCGAATTGTTCGAGGAAGAAAACACCAACTACTATCACGAATTCAACGACAATCTGTTCGATGGGAAAACCTACGGTTTAACATTCTCTATTTCCACATTTCAATATAATTATTTTCCGGGTAAAGAACCAAAAGACGACCCATGGAGTCCAACTACCATAAAACAAGAGATATTAATTAATATCGAAAGCATCTCTCCGTCCTACTATTACTATTTGAATAGTCGGGCAAAAAACAATGAATACATTGAGATTTTCTCCGAGCCGGTTCAAATCTATAACAATATAGTGAATGGCATCGGCATTCTGGGAGCTTATAATACATCTATTACTAAAGTTAGGGTGCCTTTATCGTATACGCTTTACAGTTATGGAGGCTATTAGTGATTAAGAAATACCAATTAAATGCTATCTTCCTTTAAGCAATGAAAGGAAGAATATTGTAAGCTATTTAGCATCTTTTGCGTTGTCACTTTCAATTTGAAATCAGAATTTAAATTTCTGTTATAAAAAAGCTGTTTTTGCAAGAAAAAACTCAATTTTTCATGCAGAAATCAGCTTTTTTCATGTATGTAAACAAAAACAAACAACACTTACAAACAACTATATATCTGCTATTTAAAAAAAATTTGTCCCATCCATTAATATTTATATCAAAATATAATTGCAATTTAAAACCATTCTCGTATATTTACAGCGTTTTAATACAACATTTCAATTTTTCGCTATCAAATAACCAAGAATTTAATCATCAAAAAAAATCACATTACACATGAAAATTGGAGTACCAAAAGAAATCAAAAACAACGAAAGTCGTATAGCGCTAACTCCCGGTGGAGTACAGACCCTGGTAAAAAACGGACACAGCGTTTATGTAGAAACCAATGCCGGACTGAACAGCGGTTTGAGTGACGAACAATACCTGCATGCCGGAGCACATATTCTCTCCACAGCGAAAGAAGTGTTCGATACTGCCGACATGATTATGAAAGTTAAAGAACCAATACCTCAGGAATATGGTTTAATACGTCAAAAACAACTTATTTTCACTTATTTTCATTTTGCATCCAACGAAGAATTGCTCAATGCAATGATAAAAAGCAAAGCCGTTTGTCTGGCTTACGAAACCGTGGAAGTAAACAACAGCTTACCATTACTGATTCCCATGTCGGAAGTCGCTGGACGCATGTCGATACAGGAAGGTGCAAAGTACCTCGAGAAACCTAAAGGTGGTAAAGGTATATTGTTAGGCGGTGTACCAGGCGTAAAAGCTGCCAATGTGCTTGTTTTGGGAGGTGGAGTTGTAGGCACACACGCCGCTCTAATGGCTGCCGGACTGGGCGCACACGTAACAATTATGGATATTTCGTTACCACGCTTGCGCTACCTGAGCGAAATTATGCCTGCCAACGTCGACACCGTTATGTCATCTCAATATAATATTGAACAAATTCTGCCTCTTACCGATTTAGTAATTGGTGCAGTACTTATACCCGGAGCGAAAGCGCCACATTTAATTACACGCGAAATGCTTAAATTAATGCAACCCGGTTCTGTTTTAGTGGATGTGGCTATCGATCAGGGCGGTTGTTTCGAAACATCGAAACCTACCACCCATGCCGAGCCTGTTTATCAGGTTGAAGGTATTCAGCATTACTGTGTAGCCAATATTCCCGGAGCAGTTCCATTTACTTCCACACTGGCACTTACAAACGCCACACTGCCTTATGCAGTTAAGTTGGCTAATTTGGGTTGGAAAAAAGCATGCGAAGAAAATGAAGACCTGCAAAAAGGACTTAATATAGTGAATGGCAAAGTAGTGTGTCAGGCAGTAGCCGAAACATTTGGATTGTAGTTCAAAATCTTTTTTTATGGCAAAGGCAGTTTAATATCTTCAGGATACTAAACTGCCTTTCATATATTTATTAAAATGTCGTTTTAATGGGAATCCAGCTCACATAAATTTCAATTATCCGACACTAAAATTTACTTCTTGAAATTCCATTCATGCTGTGTGTATTTTTGGTTCTCAATAGCTAAAATTTCTGCAACTTCCGTTTGAGTAAGTGACGAAACAGAAGTTCCGTAATACGTTGAAAATCGTCTAATACACATTTCAAAAAAATCGTGATTATCCGGAGCCGCTCCTGTTTGTTCTTCCAGAAAAGTTCGAATGTTTTTTACAACACTCGGAACCGAAGCTGTTCCCTTCAGGTCATTGTCTTTTTCTTTTACAGTCAGTGACTTTTGAAGTTGCTCAAGGTTAGCATCGTATAGCAAAGTTCCGTGATGCAGCTGACGGTTTTTACTTATGTGCGAAGCGGTTCCACTCACTTTATAACCACCCGGAAGCCACAAATCCTTGCGTTTACCTATTTCTACCGGTATGTCCATCGACTTTAAAACATCAACAACAGGCAATAAAAAATCGGAGCTTAGAACCGGTTTTCCATCTCTTATGGTAGAAATAAAGCTATAATTCAGATTACCAGTATCATGATAAACCGCTCCCCCACCAGACACCCTTCGCAAAACAGAAATTCTATTGTCGTTACAAAACGTAACATCCACCTCATTCACCAGCACCTGATTAGAGCCTAAAATAACGCTTGAATCGTTGACATACAAAAATAACACGTCCTCTGCCTGACGCGAAAAAATGTATTCTTCTGCCGCCAGATTAAACGATGGTCTATGTAAATGAGAGTAAATTACAAGCATATGTCTTCAAATTTTCATGTGTATATATTTACGATATCTTTTCTTTTTGTTATCAAAAAGAGGAAGACGCAAGTGATTCCGGGCTCATTATCTAACACTGAAGAATCACACCTAAGCAACATCTAAACATTACACACAAAGAAATGTTTTTACAATACGTTGAAAGTTTAATTGATAAAGTCATATAAATATCGCGAACTAAAAATTGTGGTCTTAACAAAAAAATGTTTCAAACAAAGTAAATTATTTTTTACATTTCAAATAAATGACAAAATATTTGAAAATCAACATTTTGGTCGACCAATAGTTTGAATATAAGAAATCAGATTTGCTAAATCGAGCATTTATTTGTAAAAAAACAACGATTATTTTACACAATCATTTCATACTTAAGCTGAAAACATAGTTGGAAAATAAATTTTTCGATTTATCTTTGCAAAAATATTACTCATAATACCGACAAAAATAACAGTTATCTTTATCGAAACATAAAAAAAGATACAATGCCAGAAATAGAATTAAAAACAAAAAATCAAACCTTAGAAAGACCAACTGACATCGTTATTTCTAAAATTAAAGAAATGATTAACGCCGGAGTACTAAAGCCCGGCGATAAGCTACCTGCCGAACGAAAAATGGCCCAGGACTTTGAAGTAGGAAGAACTCAAATAAGAGAAGCGTTGCATAAACTTGAATTTTACGGCATTGTTAAAACACTCCCACAAAGTGGTTCTGTAATAAACGGACTGGATATAAACACCTTAGACGGATTAATCTCGGATGTTTTAAACTTACAGAATTACGACTTTTACTCGCTGGTCGAAACGAGATTTGTTTTAGAAGTGAATGCAATAAGACTTTGCGCTCAACGCTGGAACAGCAAAGACATGGAAGTGCTCGAAAAAGCGCACGACAATTACGTAAAATCATTTGACTCCGCTGATAGAGTCAGTAACGACTTTGCTTTCCACAGAGCAATAGCCGAAGGATGCCACAATCCGGTTTTCAAAGCGATGTTACTGATTGTAATCCCCGACATTATGACAATTTACCAGCGCGACAGAATATGTGCACCCAACACAGCCGTAGTTGAAGAACATACCAACATGCTTAAAGCCATTAAAATGCGCGACGGAGAACTAGCCTCCCGGCTCATGGCCGAACACCTGCAAGGTGTAGTTGATTTTGCAAAATCAAGGTTAACGCAACCTGAGAATGAATTAAATTGATCTTTCTACTTAATTTGAAAAAACCGTCCAGAATTGGACGGTTTTTTGTTTTATATAAGCTCTAAAACATGTTTAATAACATAAATTGAAAAAAAACTGATTATTCCTATTGCACATATAAAGTTATATTGTAATTTTGGTTGACCAAATTATTGGTTGACCAATTTAAGCAAAAATCTATTAAAGCCTGGAAATAACATTAACAGATTTATTCGATTTCAATCAATATCTCTGCTGATCACATTCAATATTATCTAATTTATAGTTATAAATACATGAAAAAAACAACAAAACAAAATTACGTAAGAATTGCACTTATGTTTTTTGTGCTTGTACTGACGAGCACAAGTATGGCATTTTCGCAAACCAAAGTAAGTGGAACTGTCACCGACAGTAACAAAGAACCGCTTATAGGTGTCAACATCATGGTAAGTGGATCAAAATCAGGGACAATAACAGATTTCGATGGAAAATACACCATTCAGGTTCCAAACAACAAGTCCACACTCGTATATTCGTATATCGGCTATAAAACGATCACAAGAGAAGTAGGTAATAACACAGTAATTAATGTTACCCTGACTGAAGATGCATTGCAAATGGAAGATGTAGTGGTAGTAGCCTATGGTACTCAGAAAAAATCTCACCTGACCGGGGCGGTATCATCTTTGAAAAATGACAAGATGGATGAATTACCGGTATCACGAGTAGATCAGGCACTTCAGGGCAAGCTAGCCGGCGTTCAAATCAACAACAATAATCCGGAAGCTGGTGAAAAGCCACAAATCAGAGTACGTGGAATGGGCTCAATCAGTGCAAGCGCCGATCCACTAGTCGTTGTTGATGGCTTTCCGGTACCAGATGGATTATCAATGGTCAGTATGGGCGATGTAGAATCTATTGAAGTGCTTAAGGATGCAGCATCAGCAGCCCTCTACGGATCACGTGCAGCCGGTGGTGTTATCCTTATCACAACAAAAAGCGGAAATATCAAAAAGCCAAAATATAGTTTTAAAATGTATAAGGGCATTAAGACTGCTTTAAAACTACCTGAAATGCTTTCAACAGAAGATTACACTGCGCTGCTACAAAATGAAGCTGCTCAACGCAGACTTGATCCCGCTATCAATGGAATAGCCTCTGAGACAATGGCATTTAACAGAATAACTGACAATGAACGTTCAGCCTATCTGGTTTTGAAAAACCTGCTTGACTCACCTACAGATTGGCTGAATGAAGGCCTGCGCCCCTTTGGTGCAATGGAAAACTATCAGCTAAGTGCTTCAGGAGGAGATAAAAACATGAAATACTTCGTTTCAGGAAATTACACCGGTGAAGAAGGAATCATGAAAAACAGCACCTACGACAAGTACACCTTTCGAGCTAAAATGGACATAAAGTTATCAAAATCGATAGCGATTGGTGTTAATTTAAGTCCTACATTCTCACATCAGGAACGACCTGCTGTTGACCTGACAGACTATATGCGTTTCCCCTCATGGCTTCCTATTCGACATAACGCAGCAACAGCTGCTTTGAGCGGAAAAACAGCTGGTGACTATGCACAACCTTCAGATTTTAATGGAATTAATATAAGTGGAACAGGATATGACGGTGAAGTATGGCATTTAACTGGTGCATCTCCCTTCAACTCGAGCAATCAAAACCCTGTATCCATTCGTGAAAGAACAAGCATTTTCAATGACGAATACAAGCTCCAGGGAAACACATATATTACGATAGACATTTTGAAAGGTTTGCAATTTAAAACTTCTAATGGTGTATATTATTCCAGCAAGGAGTACAATAAAAAAGAGCAAACATCTGCCAATAAAGCAGGAAATCCAAATTCGCTTACCCGCCAGTTGACATTGCGTAGTGAATTGCTATCTGAAAACACTTTGACATACGACAAAAAGTGGGGAGCACATGAATTTGGTGGATTAGCCGGTGTAACTTTTCAAAAAAGCACTAATAAATACAACGTAATAGTTGGTACCAATTTCCCAGATGAAGAGATGTTATCCTTTAATCTTGCATCGCAGATTATTCTGGATAGTCCCAACCTCCCAGGTACAAGTTCCTTTTACTACTCCGAAACTCTTATGTCACTTTTAGGTCGAATTACATACGCCTATCAGGGAAAATACATGAGCTCATTAAGCATTCGTTCCGATGGTAGTTCAAAATTTGCAGCAGGAAACAAATGGGGAACCTTCCCGGCTGCCTCTATAGGCTGGAGAGCTTCAGAGGAAAAATTCCTCAAACAACTCGACTGGGTATCAAATCTTAAAATCCGTGCAAGTTATGGGTTAACCGGGAATAATAATATTCCTCAATACTCCTATATGAATTCAATCAATACAAGTAATTATGTGTTAGGATCGAGCAATGGCACATTGGTTTCGGGTATGGCATCGAACAGTTCGGCATTAGGCAACCCCGATATTACCTGGGAACAAACAGCCGAAGCCAATTTCGGTATTGATCTCGGATTCTTCAATAGCCGTTTGAATGTATCAGTAGAACATTATAATTCAAATACCATTCAATTGTTGCTTCAGCAGCCATCCATGTTCATAACCGGTCACCAAACCTATTGGAATAATATTGGAAAAGTGAATAACAAAGGGTGGGAAGTTGAATTATCCACAACTAACATTACGAACCGAAATTTCACTTGGAAAACGACAGCCAATTTGTCGACCAACAAAAACACTTTGCTGAATTACGGTGATAAAGAAAAAGAAGACAACTTTGGAGAAAGAAATGAAGTTTATCGTGCTATTGTTGGACAGCCTGCCATTCAGTTTTATGGTTATAAATCCGATGGCGTTTGGACTTCGTTCGAAGAAGTGGCGGCTGCAAAGAAATTAACTGATGGAAATGGTACTCTATTTACCTACTCAAAGTTTGCTCCGATCGTTGGAGGACTAAAAGTACAAAACACAAATAATGACAATAAAATCGATGCAGAAGATCGCGTTGTTTTGGGTGATCCGTTTCCTGATTTCACCTGGGGAATAACAAATATATTCACATACAAAAACTTTGATTTAAGTTTCCTTTTACAAGGAGTACAAGGCGTTGATGTGATCAATGGAAATATAAATTACAACGAACAATTACGTCTTAACAAAGCTTACACAAATAACCGTTACATAAGTCCTATGTTTCCGGGCGATGGAAAAACGGTATATTCTACTACAACATCTGGTAGCGATTTAATGCTTACCGACTATTGTATTGAGGATGGATCTTATGCTTCGTTACGCGATCTTACTTTCGGTTATAAAATTCCGGATAATTTAATGAAGAAAATAAAAATAGGAGAATTAAGAGTTTATTTTTCGGCTCAGAACCTTCTTTATATAATGGCCTCGGATTACAGAGGTATCAATCCTGAAGCCCGAAAAACATCAAGCCAATACACAAGTCCATTGGTAGATGGTTACCAACGCGGTGCATTTCCTCTGAACAGGACTTACACTTTCGGTATTGATCTTACATTTTAATTAGTCTCTCTTTTATTATTTAAAATTACAATGAAAATGAAAAATATAAAATTAATAATCATAGTTTTGCTGTCAGCATTTGCTCTCACATCTTGCGAGGACTTCCTGACCGATAAGCCGGAATCTGTACTAACTCAGGTTGGCTTTTATACTACTCCTACACGTATCAATCAGGGTATCCTTGGTTGCTACGCGGGGATGGCTACTATTCAAACCGAAGAATGGCTATATACCGAACTTCGCAGCGACAACACTTGTCAGGATCAGACAGGTTCAAGTGCCACTATACGTATTGATCAAACTGATGTGTCTTCGTTCCGCACATCACCAAGTTTGCCATCATTACAAACCTACTGGTATAAAATTTTCCAGAACATTTCAAACATCAATGCAGTAATCCCTTCATTGGCCGACAATAAATACGTAACGATTGAATCGCAGCGAGCACAATACGAAGCCGAATTACTATTTATGCGTGCATACCATTATTATACATTGGTCAATTTATTTGGGGATATGTTCAAAATCACCACTGTAATAGGACCTAAGGAAGCTAAGAACACTCCACGGTCTCCGGTATCAGAAATATACAACGAAATAATAATTCCGGATTTGAAAAAAGCAGCTGCTCAGGCTCCTGCATCTTATGGTGCGGCTGACAAAGGACGAATCACCAAATGGGCAGCCAAAGGTATGTTGGCTAAGGTGTACATGATGTTGGGTGGTACAGAAAATTTAGCATTAGCCAAGACACTACTCGAAGAAGTAATGGCAGCTCCACAACATAACCTGTTAACCGGTGCTAATGCCTACGCCAATGTATTCAGCACCACCAATGAAATGAACAATGAAATTATTTTTGCTATCAGATATAAAGGAGGAAGTCTGGGGTTGGGCTCAAATTTCTGGCCTACATTTGCACCAATTGGTTCTGCCAATCAGTTCCTTAAAGTAGGAACACCGCTTGGATTTAATGCTCCCACACAGGAAATTATGAATTTATTCAATGCGGATCCATCCGACACGCGTGCAAAAACATGTTTTAGTGTGTGGAAAAGATCCGAAACAGCATCGTATCCTTACATTACAAAATATGCCGATCCATCAATGAGTCAGGCGTTACAAGCTGAAAATGACTGGATTGTCTTACGCTACGCTGACATTGTATTGCTTTACGCCGAAGTATTGGCTCAAAACGGGAGTTTCAGTAACGCTCACACTTATGTAAATCAGATACGTACCCGTGCAGGATTAACTAATATCGGACCGTTTGGTTCCAAAGAAGAAGCCTTAGATGCAGTCTATGCTGAGCGCCGTTTGGAGTTAGCTTTCGAAAATCAGCGCTGGTTTGATCTCCTGCGTATGGCAAAGTCATATAACAATCCGAACAAACCGGTTGAAATATTAATTCAACATACATTTGTAACCGATTGGGAATTGATGTATTCAAAATATAATCCTATTCAACCTCCGGAACAAAGATTCTTTATAAAGGAACGCTTGTTACTCCCTATTCCACAAACAGAAATAGACACTAATAACGAGGTTGTCATTTCACAAAACGAAACTTATTAATCATATTAAATAGTATAATCATGAAAATTCTAAATAAAAGGGCACTATTCAGTGTTTTGATTGTAAGTATAGTTATCTTATTTACAGCTTGTTCATCCGATGATGAAAATGTAATTACGCCAAAGACACTTGAACAATATAAATTGGAATTGAGTACGTTTATTTCCTCAGAAAAAAACATTGTCGAAAATTGTGTTGTTGGTTATAACAAAGGTGACTTCAAAAGCACAACAAATTACGATGCTTATAAATCCGCATATTTAACTGCTTTGTTGGCTGCCGAAGCTACACTTACAAAACCAGAGTTAACAATTGCGAATATAATCGAATCCAATAAAAGTCTGGCTGTCCCCGGAAAAGCTTTCACAAGCAGCCTTTGGATCTCTGACAGACGTCCACTGAACGATGCTATTGTTGATGCAGAAACGCTAAACACAGCTACTCTTGTCGGAACAGCTAAGGGTGAAGTTGCTCAAGACGCTAAAACTGCGTTTTCAACTGCAATTACTGAAGCTAAAACCATCCGTGGAGCAAGCACAACAATTGAGCGTCAGGTTAGTGCGGCTGTAACTGCTTTATCAGAAGCAAAACTTGCTTTTACGAATGCAATTATAAAATAAACATCGTTCAAAACTGTAAATCTACTTTAAGCTGTTGGGATTTAGCTCCCAACAGCTTAATCAATACTAAAACCCATGAAAAATACATTTTATTTTATTATAATTCTATTTTTTACAACGGTAATGGCTGCAAATGCCAAAAGCGTAAAGGTAGAAAACATCAATCAGTTTAATAATCAATTAAAAAACTTATCAGCCGGTGACTCTATCATTTTATCAAATGGTACCTGGAAAGACGCATCACTTGTACTTAAAGGGAAAGGTGAGAAAGATAAATATATTTACCTGACTGCCGAAACTCCCGGAAAAGTTAGTCTCGAAGGAGCTTCAAGTCTACGCATTTCAGGACAGTGGTTGCACGTTTCCGGGCTTGTATTTAAAAACGGAAGAACACCTCGTAGTACCGTCATTGAATTCAGAACAGGATCAACGGAATATGCCTTTAATTCGGTAATATCTGAATGTGTTATAGACAAATATAATCAACCAATAAAAGATTCAGCCGACCATTGGGTAGGGCTCTATGGAAAGAAAAACACAGTGGAATTCTGTTATTTTGGAGGAAAAAGTAACGAAGGAACTACTCTGGTAGTTTGGCCCAACGATTCGAACAGCATAAATAACGGACATAAAATTTATCGTAACTATTTCGGGCCACGGCCTCGCTTAGGTTCAAACGGAGGAGAAACAATTCGAATCGGAACAAGTCACGTATGCATGAATAGCTCGGGTACAATTGTAGATGGTAATTATTTTGAGCGCTGCAATGGTGAAACTGAAATTATTTCGAACAAATCATGTGACAATATTTTTGTAAACAATACTTTTTTTGAATCGGAAGGAAGTTTGGTTTTACGTCATGGCGACAGGGGAATTGTAGCCGGTAACTGGTTTATCGGAAATGAGAAAATAAACACCGGAGGAGTTCGGGTTATCAACGAAGGTCATCTGATTTATAACAATTTCTTCTACAAACTTCGTGGCGATGATTTCCGTTCGGCTTTAGCGGTGATGAATGCTATTCCTGATTCGCCTTTGAATGGTTATATGCCTGTTAAAAATGTAATAATCGCCAATAACACCTACTATGACTGTTCTACCCCATGGGCTTTTGGAGTTGGTTTAGGCGAACGCAACAGGATAATAAAACCTGAAGGGACGCTCCTGCTTAATAATCTTGTATACTCTCCAAATGAAGCCGAATTAATAAAATTCTACGATCAAACCGACGGCGTAAGTTTCGACAACAACCTATTGATAGGTAACAAAGGCGTTTCTACACAAAAAGGAACCATCCAAGGCGATGTCCTTAAATCGAAAGTAGGGGATTTTGAAATAGTTTATTCCAATATTAAAGCAAAAAAGCTCCCATTTGTAAAATACGATATTTTAGGACAAAAACGTGATGATGCAGTAATAGGAGCTTTTCAAACCAAAGGAGAGAAAGCCGAAGTTGAGTTAGCAACATCCAAAAATTGCGGTCCTGTCTGGTACAAACCTGTTTCAGAGCAAATAAAGTCAAAACCACAGGGTAAAAACATCCATATTGAAGCTGGCATTGACAATTTATCGAAGGCTATAAAAAAAGCTGGAAATGGTGATGTGCTTATTTTGGGCGAAGGGGAACATATTATCACCAATAAGATTTCAGTGACAAAAGACATTACAATAAAAAGCGATAATAAAAAGACAAAACCTGTTTTAAAGCTTCAGTCGTCCAGAGACAACAACAGCCTGTTTGAAATTGGCGAAAATGCAAAATTTCGTATCGAAGGGATCAGCATTAACGGCGATAGCAAAGCAAAATTTCCCGCAAAATATGTATTTGTTTCGGCAAAGAAAGGTGCTTTTAACTATTCGCTATTGATCGACAATTGTGAGATTTACGATGTGAATGTAGCGTCGGGAGCAATTTTCAAAGCCTATAAAGGATCGTTAGCTGACTCTATTGTTGTTAGTAATTCTGTTTTGAGAGATTCCTATCGCGGTTTTTCATTGTCCGATGAAAAAGACAACACGGGAAAATACAATGCTGAAAATGTAGTTTTTAGCAACTCTGTTTTCACTCAATTCACACAATTTGTACTGGATTACTACCGTGGAGGAAACGATGAATCAACTTTAGGAGGTTCGTTGAAAGTAGATCATTGTGTTTTCGATGCTATTGGCGCTGACGAAAAACAATCAATACTTAAATTGACAGGTATTGTAAATGTTGGAATTACTAATACAATCTTCAATAACTCAGTGGCAAAAACAAGCGTAAAACTTTCAGGAACAAAAAATACTATCTCAAATTGCAATTTCAATGCAAGCACAACGCCAAAAACTGAAAAAGGAGCAAAATCAACTCAGATCATGTTTGAGAACCCTAGATTTGAGAAAAAGAGTTTTAACCTTTCGGGCAAGTCAAAGTTAGTTGGCAAAGCCACAGATGGAGCTAATATTGGAATAAAATAAGATTATTTTCTGAGAAAAAAAACAGCATTAACAATATTAACGATCAGAAATTTCAATTCAGGTTCTAAATTTAATTCAATTTGAAATGTATGTGAAAAACTTCACACACATTTCAAATTGGGAACCTTAGCACCATAAGCAAAAAAAACGTCACATAAATCAAGCTAAGGAAACATGGCAAAAAAAAACGCACATAGATATACAATTCTGATTATTTTGATTTTTCAGTACAATATGATCTCAGCATTTCAAAGAAGCAGGACTAACTTTCCCGAAGGAGTCCTGTCTGTTATTGTACAAGCAGAACAAGAACGCGTACTGAATTTAGCCGATCAGTTTCTAAAAGAAAACCCAGTTACTGTTACAGAATCGCACTGTGTACGCAGTGCCGGTGGTAAGCACGATTATTATTCCGAAGCAACTTACTGGTGGCCAAACCCTGAAAATCCGACAGAACCTTATATCCGAAAAGATGGATTGAATAATCCCGATAACTTCGATAATCATCTCAAAGCGATTGGACGGTTTTCGTGGATTGTCGGAACAGAAACTTCGGCCTATTTACTGACAGGTAAAAAGCAATATGCACAACATGCAGTAAAACATCTGAAAGCCTGGCTCGTGGACACAACCACTTTAATGAACCCACATTTACTTTATGCACAGGCAATTAATGGAGTCAACACCGGACGAGGCATTGGCATAATCGACGCCATTTCGTTAATAGAAGTAGTGAAGTCAGTAGAAGTTTTCCAGCAATCGCCTTATTTAAGTTCATCGGATGCAACAACCATTAAGCAGTGGTTCGTTACATTTTTAAACTGGCTAAACACCCATCCTTACGGCATCGACGAAATGAACGCCAAAAACAACCACGGAACATGGTGGCATGCTCAAGTGGCAGCTTATGCCGCTTTTGTGGGTGACAAAAATAGTTTAGATAAATGTCGGAATTTTTACAACAACCAATTGCTTGCAAAACAAATGGCATTTGATGGCAGTTTTCCGTTGGAAACAGCACGCACAAAACCATTTGCTTACTCACTTTTCAATTTGGACGGTGCTGCAACCCTAGCTCAGATTTTAAATTGCTGGACTTATGAATTGAGCGACGGAAGAGGAATGGGCAAAGCATTGGATTTTATAAGACCATTCGTTTTAGATAAATCAAAATGGACTTTCCCTGAAGATGTTTTGTACTGGGACGAACAACCGGGACGACGACCATTTATGTTTTTGGCAGCGATACATACTCCAAAAACTGATTGGGTGGAAATATGGAAAAATACATCAGCTGAGTTCCCGAGTGAGGAAAGCAAACGTAATATGCCACTAAAAAATCCCCTGCTTTGGATGGGCTTGAAAAGTCCGGTGAAACAAAAAACCGAACAAGCAAAACAGGAAAAGTGGCTGCAAAATGCAATTGATCGTTCCGAAGAACAATTACTATTAGCTGCCGAAACA
>JAYFRI010000216.1:0-11008 GCA_034926015.1 Paludibacter sp.
TTTTCAGATAAAATTGAAAAGTTCATTCCACCTAAAAAGGGTCGTAAACATGTTTTGCAAATTATCAGGGAGCTTATCGACTTCAAGCCCGAAAGCAACCAAACAAATATCGCCGCTGCATTGCGTTATTTTACGAATGCAATTAAGAAAAGCTCTACCGCTTTTATTATTTCCGACTTTATCGATACCGATTTTGAAAAGGAAATGATAATTGCCAACCGAAAGCACGATGTAGTGGCTTTGCAGGTTTACGATGCCCGTGAGGCCGAATTGCCCGATGTGGGACTCATAAAGCTCAAGGATGCCGAAACAGGTCGTCGCGTTTGGGTGGATACTTCGGACAAAAGAATGCGCACTACTTACAAACATTCGTGGGGCGAAAACCAGTTGGCACTTCAAAAAACATTTACCAAATCCGGCGTGGATTCTGTATCAATGACAACTTCGGAGGATTATGTGCGCGCGTTGATGAAGCTTTTCAAAATGAGGGCCTGAGAACACTAATTTTTACACATTTACACCTTACAATCAAAAAGGTTGAAAGTTGATAGGTTGATAATTAAACTTTTATGAGAAAGATACTTATTTTTTGTATTGTATTTTCAAGTACTTTTTTTGTTCATCTGTTGGCTCAGAACATAACTGTTACTGCGCGCATCGATTCAACTTCGATGTGGATAGGGGAACAGACAAAGTTATCGTTCGAAATTTCGCAGCAGCCTAATCAAAAGGTCGTTACACCTTTGTTTTCCGATACAATCATTGGAGGGCTCGAGATTGTTGAGCCCATGAAAGCCGATACTGTAAGTTCGCCCGATGGACATTTGCTTGTAACGCAACATTATGTTGTTACTGCTTTTGAAGATTCCTTGCTGTATATTCCGCCTTATCCTTTTGTGCTCAATGGCGACACTACCTGGTCCAAATCGCTCTCGCTAAAAGTGATTCAACCTTTTGTTATCGATACTGCATCGAACCAGGTGACTGATATTAAATCGGTTTTCACGCCAAAGTTCTATTGGAAAGGATTGATTCGAAAGATATTAATAGCGTTGCTTATTTTATTACTCATTGTGGCGCTTGTTATTGTGGTGCGTCGGTTGATGCATAAAAAACCAATTTTTGTTTCGGCTTCGCCCGAACCGGTTTTACCTCCTTACGAAGTGGCCTTATCCAAACTCAACAGTATAAAACAGCAAAAGTTATGGCAGCAGAACCGTACAAAAGAATATCATACTGAGCTTACTGATGTTATAAGGGAGTATATCGAAAGAACTTTTGACATTCCATGCATGGAAATGACGTCCGACGAGATAGTAGCGCACCTTAATCATCTGAAATTTGAATCAAAACAAGCCTACTCGGCTTTGTTGCAATTGCTTCATTTGGCCGATCTGGTTAAGTTTGCAAAATGGAATCCGGCGCCGGATGAACATGAATTGAGCCTGAGCAATGCTTTTTTATTTGTTGATCTAACAAAAATTGAGGAGTCAGTAACAACCGAAGATGCCAATGAAGAAATCCCAAGTGAATAATTAAGAGCTTTTCAGCGCTAAAATCAGAGGACAGGTGCTGTAACTGATGAGCTGCTTTTGCCTTCTTTTTTATTGATAGGTCGTAACTTTTCAAATTAAAAAAACAATGACATTTAATAACCCTGAATATTTATTTTTTCTGTTAGTGCTCATTCCTGTTGTGTTTTGGTACATAAAGGAAATGCACCATTCGGATGCAAGTCTACAGATTTCGTCGCACCGGAATTTGCAGATGAAACAGAAGACTTTAAAAATAAAGCTGCTTCATGTTCCTTTTGTTTTACGTTGTCTGGCAATAACGATGGTGGTCATTGCGCTGGCACGTCCGCAGGCATCCAACTCATGGCGTACCGAAAGCACCGAAGGAATAGATATAATGTTAACTCTCGATATATCAGGTACAATGATGGCTGAGGATTTGAAACCAAACAGGTTGGAAGCCTCTAAGGTGGTTGCTTCTGAATTCATACTTTCTCGTCCGAACGACAACATTGGGCTTGTTGTTTTTGCTGGCGAAAGCTTTACCCAATGTCCCTTAACGACCGATCATGCCGTATTGATCAATCTTTTTAACGGTGTAAACTACGGACTTATCGAGGATGGAACCGCTATAGGGTTAGGACTTGCCAATGCAGTGAACCGCATCAAGGATAGTAAGGCAAGATCGAAAGTAATTATATTGCTTACTGATGGATCGAACAACAGAGGAGACATTGCGCCCATAACAGCAGCCGAAATTGCACAGAGCTTTGGTATCAGGGTGTATGCTATTGGGGTAGGTTCATATGGAAAAGTGAACATTCCGGTACAAACGCCGATGGGATTGCAATACCAGTTGATGGACTCGGAATTTGATGAAAAATCCTTACAGAATATTGCTACAATGACAGGTGGTCAGTATTTCAGAGCCACCAACAACAATAAACTTCGCAGCATTTATCAGGAAATCGATCAGATGGAGAAAACAAAGATTGATGTACGCGAATACAACAAAAAAAATGAAGAGTTTTATATTTTTGCGATTGTAGCTCTCTTGCTTTTGGTGGCAGAGGTGCTGTTGCGCAATACTGTTTTGAAACGAATTCCCTGACCTGAAGATTTATCAAACTGTAGAAAAGAAAATTATTTTTTTCACAAAAACACATTACAATGTTTAGATTTGCACATCCGGAATATTTATTTTTACTGATATTAATTCCCGTTTTAGTGGGTATTTTTATCTACAGCACTTTGCAAAAGCGTAAAAAGATAAAGCAATTTGGGAACCCTGATTTATTGGCCGAGTTAATGCCCAATGTATCGGTGGTAAGGCCACAATTGAAGTTCTATTTTCAGCTCACAGCCATTGTTTTTCTGATTATAGTGCTTGCGCAACCGCAATTTGGCACCAAAATGGAAAAAGAAAAACGCAAAGGCATAGAAGTGATGATTGCTCTGGACGTATCCAATTCGATGATGGCGCAGGACATACAACCTAACCGACTCGAGAAAGCAAAACAGGTATTATCCAAACTTGTGGATGACATGACAAATGACAAGGTGGGTCTTGTAGTTTTTGCCGGCGATGCCTACACGCAGTTGCCCATCACGGTTGATTATGTGTCTGCTAAAATGTTTCTTTCTACGATTTCGCCTAAATTGGTGCCTCGTCAGGGAACGGCTATAGGAAGCGCTATCGATCTTGCCATTAAGTCGTTTGGCGAGAAAAGTGAAGCAGGCAGGGCCATTATACTTATTACTGATGGCGAAAACCACGAGGACGATGCTATAGGAGCGGCCAAACTGGCGGTCGAAAATGGAATTGTTGTTCATGTGATAGGAATGGGAAAACCCGATGGGGCGCCGATACCCGTGGATGGAACAATGAGTTTCTGGAAGGACAAAGAAGGCAATGTAGTGGTATCCAAACTCAACGAAGCAATGTGCCAAAGCATTGCGACTGATGGTGGAGGGGTTTACGTAAGGGCTGACAATACAAATACTGCTTATAAAATGATTTCGAAAGAGCTTGATAAAATTGCTAAAACGGACATTAAAACACAGTCTTTCTCAGATTATAATGAACAATTCCAGTCTTTTGCCCTGTTGGCTTTGTTGCTTTTGGTGATTGATACATTTGTTTTCAGTCGTCGGAATAAGATATTAAGTAGATTGAGAATTTTCAATCTGAAAGATAAACTGATTGCTAAGGACAAGAAAATCTAAATACCGAACAGAGAGGCGATTGATAATTGTTAGTACAAAATATTAAGATGAAGAAATATAATATTATAATACTGTTTATTCTGATAAGTTTTCAGCTGTTTGGGCAGAAGGAAAGTCCTGATGTACGAACCGGTAATAAATTCTATAATTCAGAAAAGTACACCGAAGCCGAAGTTGAATATCGGAAAGGATTGCAGAAGAATCCGGCTTCGTTCGAAGCAAATTACAACCTCGGAAATTCACTTTTCAAACAAAATAAATACAAAGAAGCGCTGGAGCAATATAAAATTGCAGCAGCGTTGCAACCCGGCGATAAAGTAAAGGTTGCAGCATCGTTTCACAATACAGGCAATTCGCTGTTGGCCGAAAAGAAAATTGAAGAGAGCATAGAGGCCTACAAGATGGCGCTCAAAGCAAACCCCAAGGACAACGATACCCGTTTTAATCTGGCCTTTGCCCAAGCCCTGCTGAAAAAGCAGAAAAACGATAAAGATAAGGACAAAGACAAGGATAAAGACAAAGAGAAGGAAAAAGACAAGGAACAGCAGCAACCTAAGCCTCAGCCGCAACAACCGCAAATGACAAAGCAGAATGCGCAACAAATACTTGATGCCCTGATGCAGGATGAAAAAGATGCTTTAGACAAGGCAAAACAGCAACAGGTTAGAGGCAAAAAAAGCGCTGACAAGGATTGGTAATTGTTGAGATTTAATGTTTGGGTTTTTTTATTAGTTAAGACATTGTAAGCTTTATAAATATATGAAAAACAAGATATTATTAATTGCGTTAATGTTATTTAGTGCATTTGCTTCAGGTGCTGCGGAACCTGTGCGTTTTACTGCAAGTGCACCCTCTACAGTAATTGTTGACAAACCCTTTCAATTAGTTTATACCGTCAACGCTACGGGCAAGGACCTAAAGGTTCCCGAATTTACAAACTTTGAAGTGTTGGCTGGTCCGTTCGAATCACGAAGCTCAAGTTATCAGGTTATCAACGGCAAAGCCTCCTCATCGCTCTCCATCTCTTACACTTTTACTTTACAGGGACTTAAAACAGGAACCTATTCGGTGCCCCCTGCAAGTATAATGGTGGACGGACAGAAACATTCATCCAATGGTTTATCCATAAAGGTATTGCCTGACGATGGCAGTGATGCTGCCGGTAGTTCGGCGGCTCAGTCGGGAGCAAGCACGGCAAAAATAACGAATGATAAAATATTTATTCGTACCAATATTTCAAAATCAAGTGTTTACGAACAGGAGCCGGTAGTAGTTACCTATAAATTGTACACGCTTGCCGATGTGGCAGGTATGAACAATATGAAAATGCCCGACTTCAATGGTTTTCTGAAGCAGGAGCTGGATCAGAGCCAGAACAAACAGCTTTCGTACGAAAACTTTAACGGGAAGAATTATGGAACCATAGTGTTGTATCAGGTATTGCTCTATCCGCAGCGCACCGGCGATATAACAATTGATAAAGCTAGTTTCGAGGCTGTTATACGCGTACAAAACAAAACGCAGGTACGTAGTATATTCGATGATTTTTTCGATTCGTACACCAATGTGAATAAAGCCCTTGTTGCACCGGCTGTAAAAGTAAAGGTGTATCCGCTTCCGGGTGCAAAACCTGCAGGATTTTCGGGTACTGTCGGTCAGCTGTCGATGAGTTCGACTATTTCGGCTACGCAGGTTAAGGCCAACGAGGCAGTTACCCTGAAAGTCGTTATTTCGGGTAGCGGAAACATGAAGTTGATTAAAAACCCTGATATTGAATTGCCCGAAGGTTTTGAAATATACGACCCTAAGGTGAATAACAACTTTAAAACCACTTTATCGGGTGTGTCGGGGACTAAAACAATTGAATACCTGTTCATTCCCCGTAATGCAGGAGATTTCGAAATTCCGGCAGCTGAATTTGTTTATTTCGATTTACAGGAAAAAACATATAAAACATTGCGTACCCCTGTCTACAACCTTAAAGTATCGAAGGGCGAAGGTGGCGAAAGTGTTGTTTCGGGTAATTATGTCAACAAAGAGGATGTAAAACAATTGGGTAAAGATATCCGGTTTATTGAAACAAAGCCATTCAAACTAACAAAGAAAACCGAACCTGTTTTTGGTACTGTCGAAGGTTGGATTTTATATCTTATTCCTCTGCTTGTAGCTTTGTTTCTTTTCTTTGTATTGAAACGAAAAGCGCTCGAAAATTCGAACATTGAATTTGTAAGAAATAAAAAAGCCAATAAACAAGCGCAGAAGCGACTAAAAATGGCTCAAAAGCTCCTGAATGAAGGTAAAAAGGATAAGTTCTACGAAGAAGTACTCAAGGCTGTATGGAGCTACCTGAGCGATAAACTGGCCATTCCGGCTGCCTCGCTTACAAAAGAAAGGGTAGAAGCCGAGCTAACGGAAAAAGGTGTGAATGCTGATGCCATAAAGCAGTTTACCGATATCCTGAACACCTGCGAATTTGCACGGTATGCGCCCAATTCGGGTCAACAGGAAATGGGCAATTTGTATGCTGAAGCTATTGAAGCTATAAGTAATTTAGAGGACATTATCAAAAAATCGTAACAGTATGAAAAGCAATAGAATAATATGTATTTGTATGTTGTTGGTAAGTCTTACAGCTTCGGTCTTTGCTCAGACCGATTTGATTACCAAGGCGAACGACCTGTATTCGAAGGGCGATTATAGTGCAGCATCAGAACTTTACGAACAGGTACTCAAAACCGATCAGGTAGCGCCTGAATTATATTACAATCTTGCCAACAGTTATTATAAAATGAACGAGACAGGTCGTTCTATTTTGAATTACGAACGTGCACTTCGCATTAAACCCAACTATAAGGCAGCCCGCGTGAACCTGGAAATGGCTCAGCAAAAGGTGGTGGATAATGTGGTGCAGGTGCCTTCTTTTTTCCTGATGCGCTGGTTGGATTTTCTGATGAAACTGCTCAGCTCAAATGAATGGTTTGTTATAAGTCTTATCTCTCTTGTCGTTACTATCGCCGGATTTATGTTTTTTATTTTCGGCTATACGCTCAGTTTCAGAAAAACATCATTCTACATAGCTGTTGTTTTTCTTGCGTTCACCGTTGTTGGTATGTTTTTTTCAGGCTTGCGCAAGTCGCAGCTTATGCATCAGAACGAAGCCGTTATTATGGTGGGCTCGGTGTCGGTGAAGAGTTCGCCCGACAAGAGCGGAACAGATCTGTTTCAGCTGCACGAGGGTACAAAGGTAAAGGTAAAGAGCGAACTGAACGACTGGACTGAAATAGTGCTGGGGAACGGAAGCGTAGGCTGGATAGAGGGCGATCACATAGAGAAAATCTGAAAATTCCTTACGAAGCACAATACATGGACCTGATACAATCTTTAAATTTGTTCGATACCGGGCTTTTACTGTTCTTCAACAGTATGCATAATTCCTTTTTCGATGGGTTTATGTATGGCTTTACTCAGATTCTTGTATGGGTTCCTTTGTATATTTCAGTGATTTATGTGTTGATAAAAACAAAGAAGTTCGACGCGCTCTGGCTGATACTTTCCCTTGTTTTATGTGTGGTGATTTGCGATCAGATTTCTTCCGGAATTATTAAAAATACTGTACAACGTTTACGGCCCTCGCACGAACCTTCGCTCAATGGTATGGTGCATCTGGTGAATGGCTATACCGGCGGGAGATTTGGTTTTGTATCATCCCACGCCGCCAACACATTCGGCTTTGCCCTGATGAGCGCCTTGTTGGTAAGGAAGCGGAATTTTACCGTTATGATAGTTGTCTGGTCGCTTATAAATTGCTATTCGCGTATTTATCTGGGAGTTCATTATCCCTTTGATATCGCAGGAGGACTGCTTGTAGGAACTTTAGCAGCTTTGGTATGCTACTTTGCATTGTCGAAATTCAGGCCCGGAGTTTTAAATATTCAGATGGAGTCCTCCCTTGTCCGCATTCCTGTTCTTACCTTTTTACTCACAGTGACGGGCATAATTATCTATGCATTGACAGTGATGTATTGATACCACTCCAGCTTTTCAAATCGTCAAATTCTCAAATCTTCGAATTCTCTTATATTCTCACCTCCACTCCTTTGTCCTTCAGGAAGCTTTTCAGCTCGGGGATACCTATTTCCTTGTAGTGGAAAATGCTGGCAGCCAAAGCCGCATCTGCCTTTCCCTGTGCAAAAACATCCACGAAATGCTGCATAGTTCCTGCACCGCCACTGGCGATAACGGGTACGTTGACGGCTTCCGAAACAGCGCGGTTAATGTCGAGCGCAAAACCATCCTTAGTGCCGTCGTTGTTCATCGATGTCAACAAAATTTCGCCGGCGCCAAGCGCTACGGCCTGTTTGGCCCAATCCACTGTTTTTATCTCGGTCGGAATGCGTCCGCCGTTCAGAAAAACGTACCACTCGCCATCAATACATTTGGTGTCGATGGCCAGTACCACACATTGGCTGCCAAACTGACTGGCAAGATCGCTGATAAGTTGAGGATTGCGTACAGCCGATGTATTCACCGATATTTTGTCGGCACCGCAAGCCAGCAATACCGATACATCTTCCACGCTCGATATGCCACCGCCGACTGTAAAGGGAATATTGATATGTTTCGCTATGCGGGTGACCAATTCCGAAAGGGTTTTACGCTTTTCGTTGGTAGCCGTTATGTCCAGAAAAACGAGTTCGTCGGCACCCATTTTTGCATACAATGCGCCCAGTTCAACCGGATCGCCCACATCGGTAATGTTCTCGAAGTTTATTCCTTTTACTGTCTTGCCGTCCTTGATGTCCAGACAGGGGATAATGCGTTTTGCTAACACCTTAGTTTAATTAATAATGAATAATTAATAATTCACAATTCATAATGCATAATTCAATTCTCAATTCTCAATTGTCAATTGATCTTCAATGCCGATCGTTCTTCGTTCCACTCACCCAGGGTGACGGTTTGAATTGTATTCACCATATTTTTGTCGAACGGACGTTCTACTTTTACATAATTATTTGTAAATCCTACCATGTTTTCGCCATTGTGCCGGCTTTCCCACAGTACGGGATAGCTTTTGCCTTGTTGACTTTCGTAAAACGCTTTCGTTTTTTTGTCGGACAGTAAGTGCAATATGTCGCTTCGTTTTTTGCGTTCGGCCAAAGGTGTGCTTTGTTCTATGTCCAGCATTTTGGTGCCGGCACGTTCGGAGTAAGTAAATACATGCAATTGCGAAATATCAAGCCCATCGATAAACTGACACGAAGCTTCGAAAAGTTCGGCAGTCTCGCCACGCACGCCCACTATTACATCCACGCCAATAAAGGCATGTGGCATCAATTGCTTGATAAGTTCCACCTTATGGGCAAAGAGTTCGCGGTTGTATTTGCGTTTCATCAGTTGAAGCACTTCGTTGGTACCCGATTGCAGCGGAATATGGAAATGGGGCATAATGCGTTTGCTGGTCTTAACGTATTCGATGATTTCATCGGTCAGCAGGTTGGGCTCAATCGACGAAATACGGAAACGCACATCGCGCTCGATATTGTCCAGCGCTTTCACAAGATCAAAGAAGTTTTCGTTGGTATGCACGCCGAAATCGCCAATGTTAACCCCTGTAAGTACTATTTCGCGGGCTCCTGCATTTATGGCCTCCATGGCTCTTTCCACTGTTTCGGCTACCGATGCGCTACGGCTGCGGCCGCGTGCAAAGGGAATGGTGCAGTAGGTGCAATAATAATCGCAACCATCCTGCACTTTCAGGAAATAGCGGGTGCGGTCGTCGCGCGAACACGAAGGTTTAAATTCTCTGATTTGATTCACCTTTGTTGTATGCACTTCGGCAGGTTTCTCTTTGTCGATGTCGCGGATATAATCTAGGACGCTGAATTTTTCGTTGGAACCAAGCACCAGATCCACCCCGTCAATTTTCGAAATCTCGTCGGGTTTCAGCTGCGCGTAGCAACCTGTTACTACCATAATGGCATTCGGATGCTGGCGGTTAAGGCGGTTAATGGCCTGACGGCATTTGTGGTCGGCTGTGTCGGTTACCGAGCAGGTGTTGATCACGCATACGTCAGCCTGCTCGCCTGCGCGTACTTTTGTGAAACCCTCTTCGGCCATCTTTTTCCCTATCGCCGACGTTTCGGCAAAGTTCAGTTTGCATCCAAGGGTGTGGAATGCCACCTTCTTATTGTGAAATATATTATTATCAATCATTTTATTACTTCAAAAAAAACATGCTGCAAAGGTAATAAATTTTAAAGAGTTTTTCTATACCTTATGGGCACGGGTCGGTAATTTACAATCCACTAAGTTAAATATTTAGATGAAATACGTATCTTTGCTCTAATAAATACATTTTGCAGCGGTAAGAGTTTAGGGTTACAGTTATTAACTTTTAGTTGTCCGACGAAGGAGGACACTAAAACGTTACTTCGGTTACGGGTTCGTTTTTTAAAGAAACGTTCAAAAGTCTTCGACGTTTTGAAGTTTGGGGTATATGTAAAACTTTTAGTCGTCGAGGAACGAGACACTAAAATGTTTGTTCGTTTGTAGCATCCTCTGCTGCCGCACGAATTGCATCGTGTGGCAGTAAAGGGACAATAATCAGGAAATATGAGTTACAATAAGTGGGATTATAAGTTCCCTCTGCTTAGGTTGAAGCTTAAAGCAAGGCTAAGCCTTGCATATTCAAAGAAAAAAATCTTTCCTTTTATATCATTTTTCATTACCTCTATTTCCTAAAACACCCAAACGGCTGTTACATTACAGTTACAAAAAAAGATGTCCCCCCCAATATAATTTCATCCTATATTAACTCACTAAATATCAATATATTTAAGTGCAGCCATGTCCCCCTTTTTTACACAAAAATTTGGAAACAGATATTTCTTATTATTATCTTTCGCTATCGTTTTGATTGTGACAATCGGAGTGCATATCTAAGAAAAAATCTGTATTATTCTGCTTATTTGTTCCTGTTTTTGTCAATTTTAGCAAGAAGAGTCAGGCCGTTTTTGTCCTTTTTCAGCTTTTTTTTATCATAAAAATGGCGTGTATATATCGACCTGATTTTACTATTTATATTGTATTGATTTTAAATTAGTTGACAAAGTCCTTCAAAGCATGTGTATATATAATTTTTTTTGATAATTTCTTGTTTTTGTATAATAATTTCACTTATTTGGTAGCCGGATTTTAGTCTTATACATCTATTCATTTTGATGGCAGGAGGAAAATACAGGTCAATTATAGGTTTCGTTCGAATA
>JAYFRI010000249.1:0-2386 GCA_034926015.1 Paludibacter sp.
AATTCGATACCCGGAACTCTTAATTACATCGTCGGCACGACCTACAAACCAAAAATAGCCATCTTCGTCGCGCCATGCCACATCGCCTGTATAATAGATATTGTCGTGCCAGGCTTCATACGTCAGCTGTGCATTACGATAATAACCTTTGAAAAGCCCTTCAGGGTAACGACGATCGGTACGGATAACAATTTGCCCCTGTTCGCCTGCCTCAGCCGAGCGTCCATCGGAGGTAAGTAAATCGACATCGTAATGCGGATTGGGTAAACCCATCGATCCGGGTTTTGGTTCAATCCAGGGAGGCGTAAGCACACTCAAAGTGGTTTCACTTTGTCCGTAACCCTCACGTAATTTTATGCCTGTAAGATTCAAAAACTGATCATAAACCGCCGGATTCAAAGCTTCGCCCGCAATAGTGCAATATTCAAGCGATGATAAATCGTAGGCTTGAATATTTTCCCGAATCAGAAACCTGAAAATCGTGGGAGGCGCACAAAGTGAAGTGATGCGGTATTTCTGTATCATTTCGAGCATAGTTGCCGGCGTAAACTTTTCGTGATCGTAAACAAAAACGCAAGCGCCCACTATCCATTGTCCGTATAGTTTTCCCCAAACAGCTTTCAACCAACCTGTATCGGCAATTGTAAGGTGCAAACTATCTTCGTGCAAATTGTGCCAATACTTAGCCGTAACGATATGTGCCAGTGGATAAACACAATCGAGCAATACCATTTTCGGATTACCTGTTGTGCCGGAAGTAAAGCTTATAATCAACGGATCGTCGTTGTTATTTACTTTATCGATTTTTGAAAATGGAGCTGCATTTTTAATTCCTTCATGAAAATCATGCCAATCAGCAGGCACTACCGGCCCCACAGAAATAAGTGTTTTAACCGAGGGCGATTCGGGCAAAGCGTCATTGATATGCTGAATGATAGTGTCATCCCCAACAGCAATAATCGCCTTTATATCAGCCGCATTATTGCGGTATATCAGGTCTTTTTTGGTAAGTAAATGCGTTGCCGGAATAATAATGGCGCCAATTTTATGCAAAGCCACAATGGTGAACCAAAATTCGAACCTGCGTTTCAAAATTGCCATTACAATGTCACCTTTCCCAATGCCGAGGCTTTGAAAATATGCCGCTGTTTGGTCGGTATATTGTTTCATTTCACCGAATGTAAATTCGCGGCATTCACCCTGATCGTTCGTCCAAAGTAAAGCGCGTTTATTCGGTTCTTTCCCGGCCCAGGCATCAACAATGTCGTATCCAAAATTAAAATTATCGGGAACAATTAATTTGTAGTTGGCTTTGAAGTCATCAAAGTCTGAAAAATTGGTTTGTTTCAGGTATTTTTCTAACATTTCATTCTCTTTACCGAAAAACACATTTTGTATGTGATTCCCAAAATTGTTATAATTTCTTATTAATCAAAAGGCTAATACAACAGAGTTTTAAATAATGATGGCTAAAAACTTTACGTTTTTGTTGTTCAGGGCTTTCATACCATGAGGTTTCGATGCATCGAAGTAAATGCTGTCACCTTCGTTCAGGATAATATCATTGCCTGCAATTTGTAATTGAAGACTGCCAACGAGTACGAGATTAAATTCCTGATCGGGGTGTGTGTTCAAATGAATTGGCTGGTCATTGGGTTCTACAGTTACTTCGAACGGTTCGGCTTTTGCATTTCGGAAACCCGAAGCAAGCGCAAGATATTTATAGGCTTTTGTACGTTCCACACTGGTGCCGGTGCCCTTGCGCGTGACGAAATAAGTAAGCGAATGAGGATCGATCCCTGAAATAAGCGCCGTGGTCTCCACGTCAAAAGTCTGAGCAATCTGGCAGATAAAGCTTACCGGAATATCAGAAGTCCCGGATTCGTAACGTGCATATTCAGCTTCGGGGATATTGCATTTTTCAGCCGCCTGAGTAATTGTTAAATCAAGCGCATCACGCAAGCCGCGCAATCGTTCGGCAATTTGTTTGATTTGTGTGTTCATAGCATACTTTGTAAAAATCGTTTCGATGAAAGCGAAAACCTTATTTTAAATGAGAAGCTTTCAATCCTTTAATCACAGCATTGCTGAAGCCATTTGCTTCCATTTCGTTCAATCCTTTAATAGTAATGCCACCCGGGGTTGTCACCTTATCAATTTCTACTTCGGGATGGGTATCATTCGCTTCGAGCAAACCGATGGCGCCACGGAGGGTTTGAATAATTACTTCTTTTGCAACAGCCGGGTAAATGCCCATTTCGACGCCTCCTTCCATGGCAGCGCGGATATAACGAAAGGCATAAGCAATACCACACGACGAGAGCGACATAAATGCATTTAATTGGGATTCGGGCACAAGAAATGCTTTTCCCATTTCGGCAAACAG
>JAYFRI010000251.1:0-15489 GCA_034926015.1 Paludibacter sp.
TTGCCATATTGATGATGAACGAAACGGCCATGACAGGTGCCGTGATGCAAATGCTTTCGCACGGATTAATGACAGCATTGTTTTTTGCCCTGATCGGTATGATTTACGGACGAACTCATACGCGTTTGATTACTCAAATGGGTGGTTTAATGAAAATATTACCTTTTCTGGGCGTCAGTTATGTAATTGCCGGTTTGGCTTCTTTAGGTTTACCCGGCTTAAGTGGGTTTGTGGCCGAAATGACAATTTTCGTTGGTTCATTTCAGGAAACCGACACTTTCCATCGCGTGCTGACGATAGTTGCCGCTTCATCCATTGTAATTACAGCGGTTTATATTCTGCGTGTGGTAGGTAAAATTCTGTTTGGTAAAGTTCAGGATCCGCATCACGAAGAACTTACCGACGCTACCTGGTGGGAACGTATTTCGGTGGTAACGCTGATTATTGCTATTGTTGCCTTAGGCTCACTACCCTTGTGGATATCGAATATGATACACGATAGCTTGATGCCGGTAGTGAATAATTTAAACCCATAAAACTGCCCTTTACCCCCGTTCGACTGAGCTCACGCCGAAGCCAAAAGGGGGAATAAGAAAGAGGATAAAGTGAATGGGAATTACCAATTTTCGAAAGTGAGATTTTCGGTTTATAAATAAAATAAAACTAATATTTCTGACTCCCCTTTAGGGGTTGGGGGTAATATTGAATTCGATATGGACTATATAAGTTTTCTACAATTACACGACGAACTTTCGCTGCTGGCAGTGATAGTGATACTTTTGATCTACGATATTTTTGGTGGAGAAAAGAGCCTTCGTTATTTTCAGCCGGTGGCCATTGTGCTGCTTTTGGTGCATACCTTACTCAACTGTATGCCACGTAATCCTTTCGAAATAGCAGGCGGAATGTACAACTATGTTCCAATGCTTACTTATGTAAAAACAATTTTGAACGTAGGAACGATCATTATTTTTCTGCAGGCGCATCACTGGCTCAATGGCGAAGAAAGTATTGTGCGCAGGGGAGAATTCTATTTCCTTACCCTTTGTACGTTGCTCGGAATGTATTTGATGATGTCGGCCGGGCATTTTCTCTTGTTCTTTATCGGTATCGAAACAGCGGCTATTCCTATGGCTACCCTGGTGGCATTTAATAAATACAATCACAAATCGGCCGAAGCAGGTGCAAAATATATTCTGAGTTCCGTTTTTGCTTCGGGAATATCGTTGTTTGGTATGTCGATGATTTATGGCGCTACCGGAACTTTATATTTCAACGATTTGGCAGTATTGCTCACCGGTGGCCCGCTTCAACTTATGGCCCTGGTGTTCTTTTCGGTGGGATTGTTCTTTAAAATATCCCTTGTGCCTTTTCACCTGTGGACACCCGACGTTTACGAAGGAGCTCCCACAAGTATCACTTCCTATCTTTCGGTCATCTCAAAAGGTTCGGCTGTGTTTGTTTTGTTCACAATATTTATAAAAGTATTTGGCAATATGGTGGATCAATGGCAGGCAATGCTTTACGGCATTATCGTCGTGAGCATTACGCTGGCCAACGTTTTTGCCATTCGTCAGCAAAATCTGAAGCGCTTTCTGGCTTTCTCGTCAATTTCGCAGGCAGGTTACATTTTGTTGGGCGTCATTAGCGGAACAGCTATAGGTATGAGCTCACTGGTTTATTATATTTTAGTGTATATGTTCTCCAACCTGGCTATTTTCGGTGTGGTTTCGGTCATCGAAAACCGTTCGGGAAAAATCAACATAAAAGATTACAACGGACTGTATCAAACCAATCCCAAATTAAGTGTGGTAATGATGCTGGCGCTCTTTTCGCTGGCTGGTATTCCTCCCTTTGCCGGATTCTTCAGTAAGTTTTTTATTTTCTCAGCAGCCGTTCAGCAAGGTTTCTACGTGTTGGTATTTATAGCGCTCCTCAATACTGTTATTTCATTGTTTTATTACCTGATAGTAGTGAAAGCCATGTTTATCAATAAAAACGAAAGTCCGATTGAAACAATAAAGAGCGATTTCCCTGTGAAATTAAGTCTCGTTGTATGTACTATCGCCATTGTGTTGGTCGGATTAGTAAGTACAATTTATAGCCAGATTTCAATACTTGGTTTCGGAATATAAAGCCACAGCTAAATAGTTCCGGATTTCGGGTTTCGAGTTGTTGATAATTGAGTTTTCATTATAAACTATTAATTATTCAAAGCTTCCACACAGTTATTTATTGCGCTAAATCTGTATAGTCCTGAAATTTGACATAGACCGACTTACAAAGGACATAGACCAACTTACAAAGGATATATACCAACTTACAAAAGATATAGAGCAACTTATAAAAGACATTGACCAACTTACAAAGTAAAGTTAGCTACTTAATACAATTCAATTGAATTTTTATTCAGAATAGACGAACAAAATACAAAAAATCCGAAATTCAGTATTGAATTTCGGATTTTTTTTATGATAAATAGCCCAAAGGACTACACTGTGAATGTTTTTATTTTTTCCACACTTTGCTCATGTCTTCCAGGGTCTTTCCTTTGGTTTCGGGCACCATTTTCCATACAAATATTGCCGAAAGTACCGACATTACACCGTAAAGAACATAGGTGAATGTAATGCTGAATGCTTCGAGTGATGGGAAAGTGGACGAAACCACAAAGTTGGCAATCCATTGTGCTCCAACTGCAATTGCAACTGCTTTTCCACGAATTGTATTGGGGAAAATCTCTGAAATCAATACCCAGCAAATCGGACCCCACGACATCATAAATGCAGCCGTGTAAATAACGATAAAAATAAGTGTGCTAACGCCGATAATCTGTAAATGAGCCAAAAGACCAATGGCAAACATACCTATAGCCATACCTATCGAACCTATGATTAAAAGTGGCTTACGGCCGAATTTATCAACAGTGAAAATAGCTACTAATGTGAAAATGATATTTACAAAACCCATGATGACAGTTTGATACATGGCTGCATCGTTGCCAAATCCAAGTCCTTTGAAAATAGTAGGAGCATAATAGAGTACCACATTGATACCTACTGCTTGTTGGAAAATAGAAAGAAGAATTCCAATGATCAATACTTTCCAGCCGTAGGTAAGTACTTTTTCCACTTTTTCGTGAACAGTTTCTTTTATTTCGGCAAGAATTTCTTTGGCCTTTACGCTTCCGTTGATTTTACTGAGGATATTCAGCGCTTTTTCATCATTGTGGTTCAATGCCAGATAACGTGGTGTTTCGGGAACCAAAAACAACATAATGCCAAAAAGGGCTGCAACGATCGATTCCGAAAGGAACATCAATCTCCAACCTTCGCTATTGATCCACACAGGATCTTTACCATAAACAATAAAGTAGTTGACAAAATATACTACCAACATACCAAATATAATGGCAAACTGATTGAACGAAACTAACTTGCCACGAATTTCGGCAGGAGCCATTTCGGCAATATACATTGGGCAGATAGCCGATGCCAAACCAACACCTACACCGCCAATGATACGATAAATATTAAATGAGATAAGTAAAGTGGCGATGGGTGTGTTTTCATTTAAAAAAAACATTTCAGGGAGACCTGAACCAACCGCCGATACAAAGAAAAATACCGAAGCGATGATCAATGATTTTTTACGTCCAAAGCGGGTTGCGAAAATTCCGGAAATTATGCCTCCGATAATACAGCCTATAAGTGCGCTCGAAACAGTAGCTCCATGGTAGAAAGTGGCCAAATCACCATAGTGAGCGGCATCAAGTTTAAAAAACACCTTTAAAGGATCTACTGCGCCCGAGATAACAGCTGTGTCGTAACCGAAAAGCAAACCTCCGAGTGTGGCTACCAAAGTAACCCCAACAATGAAAAATTTATTAATTTCCTGAGTTTTCATAAGTATTATATTAATGTGATAATAAGCCAATGTGCCAATATGCCAATGCATAGATTAACACATTACATTGGCACATTGGCATATTATTTAATTAGCAAATTGGATTAGATGTACATGTTCACAATTGCTTCGTAAAGCTCTTGTTTACCGCTAATCTGTTTTGGTTCTCCATTGGCTTTTGCATAGGCATAAACGTCTTCGAAAGTAAGTTTTCCTTCTTCGAATTCTTTACCTTTACCTGCGTCGTACGAAGCATAGCGGTCGGCAACCATTTTCTTGTAAGGAGATTCTTCGAGAATAGCAGCAGCTGTTTCCAAAGCGCGGGCCATTACGTCCATAGCGCCAATGTGAGCGATGAATAAATCTTCGTTATCGGTAGAGTTACGACGGATTTTTGCATCGAAGTTGGTTCCACCACCTTGCATGCCACCACCTTGAAGAACTACCATCATTGCTTGTGTCAAATCGAAAAGATCAACAGGGAATTGGTCTGTATCCCAACCGTTCTGAACATCACCGCGGTTAGCGTCGATAGCTCCCAACATACCTGCATCAACTGCACATTGCAATTCGTGTTCGAAAGTGTGACCAGCCAAAGTAGCGTGGTTTACTTCGATATTCAATTTGAAATCGTTTTCCAAACCGAATTCTTTTAAGAAACCGATTACTGTTTCAGCATCAACATCATATTGGTGTTTCATTGGTTCCATTGGTTTTGGTTCGATCAGGAACACGCCTTTGAAGCCTTTTGAACGACCATAATCGCGAGCCATTTTCAACATGGTACCCATGTGTTGTTTTTCGCGTTTCATGTTGGTGTTCAACAACGACATGTAACCTTCGCGACCGCCCCAGAATACATAAGCTTTACCACCTAATTCGATAGTAGCGTCGATAGAGTTTTTGATTTGAAGCATAGCGCGGGCAGCTGCGTCAAAGTTAGGATTGGTGCTTGCTCCGTTCATATAACGTGCGTTAGAGAAAACGTTAGCAGTACCCCACATAAGTTTAATGCCTGTAGCAGCTTGTTTTTCTTTTGCATAAGCAACGATAGCTTTCAGGTTAGCTTCGTATTCTTCGATAGAAGAACCTTCGCTAATCAGGTCGATATCGTGGAAGCAATAGTATTCGATACCAATTTTGCTCATAAACTCAAAACCTGCATCCATTTTATCTTTAGCAGCTTGCAAAGCATCAGCAGCTCCTACCCAGGGATGTACTTGTGTTTGTCCCCCAAATGGATCGCCACCATCAGCGCACAAGGTGTGCCACCAGGCCATTGAGAATTTAAACCACTCAGCCATTGTTTTTCCATAAACTACTTTTTCTGGATTGTAATAATGGAATGCCATTGGGTTTTTACTTTCTTTTCCTTCGAATTTGATTTTTTCCACGGATGGAAAATACTGTTTTGTTGTCATGATAGATATAATTTTAAAAATTAATAAATTTGAAAATTAGTTGAATATATATTGTCTTGCAATGTGTCAATTCATTAATGTCATGAATATGTATTTTTTATTGGCACATTATTTTATTGGCACATTATTAAATCGGCATATTAGAGAGCCATTTCTTATACGCTTCTTTCGTTGCGTTTGTATCGCAGGTTTCAGGTTCAACGATCTGAATTTTTTTCAATGTAGAAAATGCTTCTTCCGCATTAGCATAAATTCCTGCTCCGATTCCTGCTCCACGCGCTGCTCCAATCGAACCATCGGTATTGTACAATTCGATAGTTGCGCCGGTGATGTTGGCAAGGGTTTGACGGAAAATAGGACTGAGGAACAAATTGGCGTATCCTGCACGAATTGTTTTAGTTTCGATGCCCATTTCGTTCATAATGTCCATACCGTATTTGAACGAAAAAGCAATGCCTTCGTGAGCTGCACGGATTAAATGAGCTTTGGTAATGCGGTTGAAGTTTACACCGTGGATAGAGCAGTTAGGTTCCTGATTGCCCAATACGCGTTCGGCGCCATTGCCAAAAGGAATAATGCTAACACCTTCGCTTCCAACCGGAATGCCGGCAGCCAATTCGTTCATTTCGGCGTAACTGATGCCCTCAGGAGCTACGTTATTTTTTATCCAGGTATTCAGAATGGCTGTTCCGTTGATACAAAGTAACACACCCACTCGTTTGTCTTCTTTGGTATGATTCACATGTGCAAATGAATTGACGCGTGATTGCGGATCGAATTTCGAATCGCTGTTTACGCCATACACCACGCCCGATGTTCCACCGGTAGCAGCTATTTCGCCCGGATTCAGTACGTTGAGCGATAAAGCATTATTGGGTTGGTCGCCTGCACGATAAGTTACAGGAGTTCCGGCTGCCAGGCCAAGTTCTGCAGCGATATCGGCTTTCAGGTTGCCTTGTTGACCAAATGTAGGTACAATTTCAGGCACTAAAGCTGTGTCGAATCCGAAATAATCGAACAGGAATTTAGCAGGTGCTTCTGCTTTAAAATCCCAGGCAATACCTTCGGACAATCCCGAAGCTGTTGTGCATACTTTTCCGGTCATGCGCATGGCCAGATAGTCGCCGGGTAGCATATAGTATTTTGCTTTCGCAAAGTTTTCCGGTTCATTCTCTTTTACCCAGGCCATTTTCGATAAGGTGAAGTTGCCGGGAGAATTTAATAAGTGAGATAAACACTGCTCACCGCCAAGTGTATTAAACGCTTTTTCGCCATAAGGTACCGCGCGACTATCGCACCAAATAATGGAGTTGCGGATGGCTTGTTGATTTTCGTCAACCAATACCAATCCGTGCATTTGATACGAAATTCCGATGGCTTTGATATCAGCAGCATTTACTCCCGATTCTTCCAGTACCACCTGAGTGGCGAGTTTGAGATTTTTCCACCATGTTTCGGTGTCTTGTTCGGCCCATCCGGCTTTCACCGAAATAATTTCCATTTCTTTTTTTGGAAAAAATGCCGACGAAACGCATTCGCCTGTTGAAGCATTGACCAAGCTCGCCTTTACCGACGAACTACCTAAATCATAACCTAATAAGTACATATTGCTCTTCTAATTTTCAGTCCCCTAAATCCCCTGAAGTGGGACTTGAAGGCCGGGTATATTTATAATTGATTTATTAAAACGCTACTTATTGCTCTCTATAAGTCCCCTTTGGGGGATTTAGCGGGCTTTACTTTTTATATTTATAAAGCCTTGCTGCCCGGTGAGGACCGCCGGCTTCTACTTCGTCAAGTGCTACTACATAAGGCATTTGTGCCACTTTCTTCTGAAAGTTCCGAACATCCGATTGTACCTGATGAACAGTATCGTGTAATGTGCGTAATTGCGTAATTGTAAATTTACGCGGTAACAACTCGAAAAATAAATGAGGCTCTAGTTCCAGTCTGTGTCGGATATGCTTAAGTCCTTCAAAAATAATATCCGTGTGGTCGAAAGCCAGATTCATATTCTTTATTTCGTTGATGTCGTACCAGTTAACAAGTGTGTCAGCGGCATTAAATACCAATTTACTATTGATTTTCACCAAAGCCACATAAGCCACAGTTACTATACGACCAATTTTCAACTGTGTGGTTTTTTCGAGCCATAATATGTCGCGTGAATCGTTGGTACGGTTGGGGTTACCAAAACTTTTAAACTGACTGAGGTAAATGTTTTTTAAACCGGTTAGCTCGCTGAGTACACGTGATGCAGCTGTATCGAGATCTTCGTCCTGAAGGATAATGCTTCCGGGCAGCTTCTTGTCGTTGTACATTTCGTTTTGCTCAGCAATGCTCCGTTCAACCAACAAAACTTTCAGCTTTTCGCCATCAAAACCAAACACAACACAATCGACCGAAACATGGGGATTGTATATATTTTCATTCGACATAATAATTCAGTTGATTTCTGGTACAAAAGTAAAATCATTTTACGAAAAAACATCAATAAATATTATGTTATAAAACACATTTTCAATGTTTTGAATTATGTATATAATACAATAAGAAAAATTTCAAATTGTATTCTGTACAATAAGTACTTTTTGTACAATAAAGCTAAATAATCCAATATAAATAACTTGAACTTTGCTGATTGAAATGAATGTTGTTGGTTGGGCCTACAATAAGGATGAAAATAGGACGATAAAAACATCTTGTTGACTTCGCTTAATTTTTTACATCAATTGAATATAAACATCAGAATTTAGTTTCCAATTTTTCGACGTTGTTTTGTTCAGATGAAGAATCGTTAAAAATTAAGAAATAAATCATTTGTAAAATACTGACTTGTGAAGATAATGCTAAGGAAGAGCTGCTGTTTTGCTATATTTTTGTGTAAAGCGTGACTTGTTCAGTCTTTTTTTCTAACTTTGCAACCGATTTTGGTATCGAGGTATTCCTTCAGAAGCTTCGATAAAAGGGAATTCGGTGAAAATCCGAAACAGTACCCGCTGCTGTAAACTCAAACCTCACCCCAGCCACCTCACCCCAACCCTCTCCTTGAGGAGAGGGAGAAACGAGGAGAGGGAGAAAGAGGAAAACGTATTGAACAACACTTTTGCCACTGGCTCTTGTTCCCCTCCTTTGGAGGGGTTAGGGGAGGCTGGGAAGGCGTTCAATCACGGGAGTAAGTCAGAAGACCTGCCATATCCGACAACTACATTTTTTGCTCTCGGGATTAACAGCAAAAGAGTATGAGCACTATTGGTGTGAGCATTCTTCATTCTTTTATTCAGTTTATCTGAATCTGTAATTGTATCCTGTGCATTTGATGAGTTGATTTTTTTTTACAGTTGAAAATTTATTTATCTATTTAATAATCAATAAACAAAAAAATGAAATCATTTAAATTTTTATTTCCATTGGCTTTTATGGCTTTTGTGGTAAGTTCGTGTCAGAAAGATGAAACAACAACAACTATTGTTGATTTTGAAGATGTTACATTAACTTCGGGTATTTCTGCAAGCACAAGTTTTACTTCGGGCAATTGCAGGTTTAGTGGTAATCCTGTTGAGTTTTGGAATGGAGGCGTTCTTTGTTCATCAAAAAACGATACGGTTACCACCGGATATTTGAATCAGTTCAGCACCATAGCCGGATCGGGAGCTCTGAAATCAAAACAATTTGGAATAGTGTATGCTCCTGGATCTTTTACTTGTCCGGCAGACAAAGAGGGAAGCTACTCAATCGAAAGCATCATGGTTACCAATTCTACTTATGCCTATTTTGATATGAAAAACGGAAATGCACCTTACAGCAAGAAATTTGTTGCCGGCGATTGGTTTAAACTAACCATAAAAGGATATTATTCAAAAGCTGAAACGGCTGCTGTTGATGTTTATTTAGCCGACTTCAGAAATAATAAAAGCTTTCTGATGAAAGATTGGCAAAAAGTAAACTTGTCGGCAATGGGTAAAGTCGATTCTGTTGCGTTCAGTTTCAGTTCGTCGGATAATGGTGATTTTGGAATGAACACGCCGGCGTATGTGTGTATCGACAATATCGAATTTTCGCAGACGATTTCTGCAAAATAAGCAGCAAATGATACACTCATTTCTGAGCTAACACTAATAATTTATATACAAAGCCGGGCTGTAATGCAGTCCGGCTTTTTTATTCAAATTTTTTTACACAAATAGATTTCTGAAAATGAATAAGGTAGTTCGAAACTGTAAAAAATTATTGCTGCAACCCTTGTCAGTTCAGGAAAAAGTACTACTTTTGTGCCCGGATAAGTCCTGCACGACCAGCTCCTTTCCAACTCCCCCAGGGCTTGACCGCAGCAAGGGTAGAAAGTCGTAGCGGTGCGATGCAGGGGGCTTATCCACTTGCCTCTTTAGCTCAGTTGGCCAGAGCACGTGATTTGTAATCTCGGGGTCGTTGGTTCGAATCCGACAAGAGGCTCAATAAAAAACCATTTTTCTGAAAAGAAGAATGGTTTTTTCTTTTGGTGGGTATCTCAACAAGAAACGAATCAAGTCGAAAATTTATTCGTAAATCACATTTCACGTTCAACCGTAAATATATATTAAATGTACAAATCCCATCGAGCCTGTGCGAAGCTTAGTGTTAAATAACATATCAGTTTGGTCGGCAGTAATTTAAGTTGCGTCATGAGTGCTTACTGGCGCTATCCGATATTCTCTAACTGCTTAAAAATGGAAATTAACGACTTGCCTTTTTCGGTCAGCTTATACTCTATGTGTAAAGGCTTCAGCCGCACAACGATTTTTTCCAGCAAATCTTCTTCTTCCAATTCGCGTAAGGCAACTGACAAAGTTTGCTTATTCGAACCTTCAATTTGACGCAGCAAAACGCTAAAACGCACGGGCGACTCGAGCGCTAAGCGAAAAATCTCTGGCTTCCATTTGCCCGAAAGCAACTTCAATAGCCCTTGAGCCGGGCAGGTTTCGTTATCTGAAATTTCTTTTTTAGTAGTCATAATTTTCTGACTTATTGTGTGTTTGAAATAAAGTCCTCAACTTTGCACAAAGATAACATAATGATACACGATACTTTATAAAAATGAAAATAACGCATCTTTTATTCATCACATTTTTCACCCTTGGCACTGCAAGTTGTAATTCTCAAAACAAAAATAATATGAAACAGCAAAACAATCCTTTAATGTGCGACCCCGAAACCGGTGTTTGCGAAATACCTACTAACGAAACAAATTCAGACGAAAGTAGTTTGATAACCGCAGGCAAAAAGCCTGTTAAAGTAATTTATTTCACCGATCCTATCTGCTCTGCCTGTTGGGGAATAGAACCTCAATTACGACAACTTAAATTAGAGTACGGCGATTCTGTTGAAGTTGATTACAGAATGGGCGGCATGCTCAAAGACTGGAGTTACAATAACGGCGAAATTAGCAAACCTTCGGATGTGGCACATCACTGGGACGAAGTGAGCGCTTATTACGACATGCCTATCGATGGCGATGTGTGGTTAGAAGACCCTTTAGATTCGTCTTTTCCAGCTTCAATTGCTTTCAAGGCTGCACAAATGCAAAACAACGAAAAAGCAATTCTGTATCTGCGTGAAGTAAGAGAAATGGTTTTTGTGAAGAAAATGAATATCGCAAAATGGGAAAATTTAGTGCAAGCAGCCAAAAATGTAGGGCTGGATGTCGAAAAGTTTAAAGCCGATTACGAAGGTCAGGCAAAAGTGCTTTTTGAAGAAGACTTAAAAATGGCCAGGCAATTTGGTGTAAGAGGTTTCCCTACACTGTTTTTTACCGATGCATCGGGGCGCACTGAACTTGTGTATGGTTCAAAACCTTACAGTGCATTCGAACAAACTTTGCTGAAACTGTTGTCCACTGCTACCAAACAAAGCTACGACAAATCATGGAGCTCCATTTTTTCAAAATACAATTCGCTAACGGCAAAGGAATTTTCTGTACTCTCAGGCGTTTCGCGAAATGAAAGTGAAAATTTATTGAACGAATTGACCCGTAAACAAAACTTAAAAAAGGTGACTTCGAAATACGGAGCCCTCTGGACATTGCAAAAAGCCGTGCGCTAAGTTGTCGTAACGACTTGAATCCCCGTCCGCACGGATTTATTCTTTTAATGAGCAAATGCTGGCGCTGATTACTGTCGAAATGTATGCGAAGCTTAGTGCTTACATTTCCGTTTAGTTAGCGAAAACCGCAATTTTTTTTTTTTTAATGCGCCGGGCATGGCGAGTATATTTGATAGTTCAAGTCCATAATGGGGGTATTCACTTGCCTCTTTAGCTCTGTTGATCAGAGCACATGATTTGTAATCTCGGGGTCGTTGGTTCGAATCCGACAAGTGGCTCAACAAAAAACCATTTTTCTGAAAAGAAGAATGGTTTTTTTTGTTGGGTATCTCAAAAAGAAACGCTCCAATCTGGTAGGATGGGAGCGTTTAATGTTATTGGGGTAAGGTGCGAATTAGGTATTCATTCCGCCGCAAACGTTGATAACTTGTCCGCTTACGTAGCTCGAAAGGTCGGAAGCAAGGAACAAAGTCACTTTTGCAACTTCATCAGGGCTTCCACCGCGGCGCAAAGGAATTAGTTCGGCCCACTTAGCGCGTTGTTCGTCGGTAAGTGCATGCGTCATTTCAGTTTCGATAAAGCCGGGAGCAATAGCATTGGCACGGATTCCGCGCGATCCGAATTCTTTGGCTACCGATTTAGCCAAACCAATCATACCCGCTTTTGAAGCAGAATAGTTAGCTTGTCCTGCATTTCCGGAAACACCTACTACAGAGCTCATGTTGATAATGCTGCCCGAACGTTGTTTCATCATTACAGGTGTGCAGGCATGAATAAAGTTAAAAGCTGATTTCAGATTCACATTGATAACAGCATCCCATTGCATTTCGCTCATGCGCATCATCAAACCATCTTTTGTAATTCCGGCATTGTTTACCAAAATGTCCACACGTCCGAATTCTTTCACAATTTCGTCCACTACAGTGTGTGTTTCTTCAAAATTAGCCGCATTCGAGGCATAGCCTTTGGCTTTTACGCCCAAAGCTTCAATCTCCTTTTGGGTATTCAACGCATTCTCATCGATATTCAAATCAGTAAATGCAATAGCAGCACCTTCGCTTGCTAATTTAAGGGCTATGGCTTTCCCGATTCCGCGGGCAGCACCAGTGACGATAGCTACTTTTCCTTCTAATAATTTCATGTCTTGTTTTTTTTTGTTTGTTGTCGCGTGTGGTTTGCCTTAAAACATTTTTTTTGAGGCTTTAAAGCGGGTTTCACACGATAATGAATTTTTTTTAGTTACAATCTTAAATAAATTATTTCAATAACCTTATTATAAGTGTGATAAATAATTTTTGAATTGCAAAATGATTGATTTCTGTTGACAAAGATAGTGTTTTTTTCTAAAATGAGGTAGTTTTATGCATAAATGGACGGAATGTGTGCAATAAAATAAAAAAATCGCAATGGAGTTATTGTTTGCACCATTGCGATTTAAGATATTGATACTCTCTGTAAATTTCAGAAAATCACTATTTTATTCTTGACATAACTTTTGGGCTGAAATTACGTTTCAGCGCCTTGTTTTTTGCAGCCGGAATTATTTCCTGGCTTTGTGTGCCGTCATGATATACCAATGTGCCGTTGAAAGTACCCTTGATGTTGTTTCCGTATTGGTCGATAAAATCATATTGAATAGCGTATTTATCTCCTGCGTTTTGAGTAACTTTGGCCGAGCCAGCAACGACACTGTTTGTTGTGTTGCCAAAATACCATGTTCCATACAGATAGCTGTCGTATTCGAAGCCGGAAACCATTGTTGATGGTGTGAATAAGTCAGGATTTGCATCCACAATTGTATAGGTGCCTGAAGGTAAATTTGTAACAGAGCCAAGACCTGTGTTAAATTCGAGATACATTACTTGTCCTTCGCCCGAAAAATCAGTCATATTGATGCCTGCACTTCCGAGATAAACTACGAAATTATTCGATATTTCGATGCCATAGCCATCTCCATAATACCATAGTTCACCCTGTGTCATGAGGGGTTCTATTTTATCGTCGACAGTTATAGTGCAGGTAGCTGATTTGTCGCCGGCAGTAGCTTTGATAACGGCTGTTCCTTTTTTAAGCGCTTCTATTTCTCCGTCTTTAACTGTTACCACTGCGTTGTTGTCGGATGTCCACACAATTGAAGGGACAATGTTGCCGGAATAGTCTGTGTCGGCAAACAAAGAGTCTGTTTGGCCAATGTTTAGAGTTAGTGCATTTTTACTGATTGATACATTGTTGACTTCATTCTCGGTACAAGCCGAAAACGTGAGTATAGCAATGATAGCAATTGAGAGATTGATTTTAATGATATTTTTCATTTTTTTTTCTTGATTATTTTGAAAATAAGTTCGATAACTGATAGTATTTAGATGGTGTATATCGAATGCAATATCCGGAAAAGGATATTTGTAACTATTTATTTTGAAATTATTAATAAAAACCGACCTATTTGTAAAAATACAAACAGGTCGGATCGAAAGCCATAAGTGAAAATGAATTTATCCGTTCATCGAAACCAGAAATTCATCATTATTTTCTGTGCGTTCCATGCGGTCTTTGAGGAATTCCATCGCTTCGATCGAATTCATATCCGCCAGGTGTCGGCGAAGAATCCACATACGGTTCAGGGTATCCTGGTCGAGCAATAAATCATCGCGACGAGTACTTGAAGCCATAATGTCGACCGCAGGGAAAATACGTTTGTTCGAGAGTTTACGGTCGAGTTGAAGCTCCATGTTACCGGTTCCTTTGAATTCTTCGAAGATAACTTCGTCCATTTTCGAGCCGGTTTCTGTTAGTGCGGTAGCAATAATTGTCAAGCTTCCACCATTTTCGATGTTGCGTGCTGCTCCAAAAAAGCGTTTCGGTTTATGAAGAGCATTGGCGTCTACACCACCTGATAAAATCTTGCCTGAAGCAGGAGATACAGTGTTGTATGCGCGCGCCAAACGAGTGATCGAATCGAGCAGAATAACAACATCCTGACCACATTCTACCATGCGTTTTGCTTTTTCGTGAACCATGCTGGCTACTTTTACGTGGCGTTCGGCTGGTTCGTCGAAGGTAGACGAAACAACTTCGGCGCGAACGCTGCGTGCCATGTCTGTTACTTCTTCGGGACGTTCGTCGATAAGCAGTACAATCATGTATACTTCAGGGTGGTTAGCCGCGATGGCATTCGCAATTTCTTTGAGTAATACTGTTTTACCTGTTTTAGGCTGTGCAACAATAAGTCCACGTTGCCCTTTGCCAATAGGTGAGAATAAATCGACCATACGCACCGAAAGAGAATCATTTTTTCCGGAGGTAAGATTAAATTTTACATCAGGGAAAAGCGGAGTGAGGTGTTCAAAGGGAACACGGTCGCGGACATATTCGGGTGACCGTCCGTTAATTTTATTTACTTTAATAAGTGGAAAATACTTTTCGCCTTCTTTGGGTGGACGTATGGCGCCATTCACTGTGTCGCCTGTTTTGAGGCCAAAAAGTTTGATCTGCGATTGCGATACGTAAATGTCGTCGGGCGAAGCCAGGTAGTTATAATCGGCTGAACGAAGAAATCCGTAACCATCCTGCATCATTTCGAGTGTTCCGGTACCTTCAAGTATGCCATCGAAATCGAATTGTTTTTCTTGTTTGTCGTTGCGTGGTTGAAACTTGTTACGGTTGTTGTTGCCGTTTCCGTTTCCGTTTCCGTTTCCGGAGTTGTTTTTGTTACGCAAATCAATTGTACGTGAGCCTTCAGTGTTTTCAGTGTTTTGTTCGTTCGAAACAGCAGGAGTTTCAACTTTAACTTCGGGAAGCTCTGATTTTGCAGTTTCGTTTTCGGTTGCTTCGGGTTCAGTTGTTTTTTCGAGGACGAACTTTTTGGTGTTCACCTGTGTTTTTTCTGCAGCTTGCTGTTGTTTTTCTTCTTTTGGTCTCTCAACCAAAGTTTCTGTTTTAACTACAGTTTCAGTATTTGCTTCACTGGCAGCTTCTTCTGTGGCTTTTTTAACTGGCTTTTTGGCCGGGCGGTTTTTGCTGTTTTTCTTTTGTGCTGCGGCTTTTACTTCCTGATTGCTGGCTTCTGCGGCTTTTGGAGTACTTT
>JAYFRI010000187.1:0-16215 GCA_034926015.1 Paludibacter sp.
CAAAATCAAAGCGATTCCAGTAATAAGATGCAACTCCGGTATCCTCATTCACAAAAGCATCTTTACCCAAAGCTCCTAAACGAGCCATATCGCGAAAAATACTGTCCTTTGTGACAGAATATAATTTAAGGAAGTAGGCACAATGACTTGCAAGTAAAATAGGGCCTGCATTAACAGCAGATCCCATAGAGCCTCCATGCTCGAAACTAAGACCAACCTGACTCAATTGCCAGTCCTCGAATTCCTTTCCTTTTTTATATTTTATCTCCCGGCTTGGAATTGGGTGTGTATATATTGACTTTGTGTACATCTTAGCAGTTTCAATGGCTGCATTCAAATACTTTTGATTTTTTGTTATTTCATATAAGTCATACATCCCACCGGAAATCTGAATGGTAGCAAAGTCGTTTACAAATCTTGCATCTCCACAAACTCCTAAGAAAAAACCATTTTTAATCGACTTCTCAATCAACCAATCAGCCCCTTTTTCAGCAGCTGTAAGATATTTTTTATCTCCAAATAACTTATAAGCAATGACAAGTCCATAAAAAGTCGGACGATAATCGGTCATATCCGTATAGATAGGCTTGTGTGTTGTTCTATCATAAGCAACCTCCCAACTTCCATCCGGCTTTTGCCATTTTAGTAATCGTTCAGCCCCATTTTTAAGTAATCTTTTAATCTCTTTGTTTTGAGGTTCAAAGAGTAAAATATTGCCCAGATCGGCCATAGTATAATAGGTAATTGCAATAGGTTCAAAATGATTACCCCATTCTTCGGTAAATTTCTTTGATTTAGCCAAATAATACTGACCCTGAACAGCCCCTTTAAAAAAACCTTTGTCAGATTGTTGCAATATTTTAAAATTTCTTATATCTGGTACTTTTTCGTTCTTCAACAATGAATCTTGACTCAACTTTGACAACATCCAAACAGCTCCTATGTCTGAATTTTTCATTGCATCATTATCTGCACCTAAAATCCCCGACATATAAGATTGAGCAATAATTTTCTTTCCTTTATATTCTTCAAAGTTCCATAACGCTTTTTCGTCATCTAATACATAATCATATAATTTAAGAAGTCGATTACTCAATGACTGCTTATTTTCTTTCAATTCAAATGAATAAGGCAGATTGTAAACATCGTATACGGCGTGTTTGTAAACGGTATACCAGTCAGAGTTTTGGAGAGTTATTCTTACTTTGAATTCAACAACTTCTCCTTTTTTCAGGTAGGATCCGTTCTCACCTAAAACAGGATGATAAGCCATTGGTGTCAACTCAGAATCATGATTCATGTGTGACAAAGCAATATTCCAAAGTTTCACATGCGTAACTTCATCTTTTTGATAGGGGTTTCTGTCCTGACCCGGTTCAGGAATTACGCCCAGAGTCAATCCGGATTGATTACTCATAATAGATGCCATCGTAGTAATTGTACTTTCACGACATAAAACAGGATAGTTGGGTAATCCTTGTGCATAAGCGTATGACAAAGGTAACGAATGCTGAATTTGATTACCCTGATAAAATCCCGGAACAAGTGCCCACACCAAGTCTTTCTCTTTTAGCGTGCTTATAGTGGGTGTAGGTAATGAATAATAACCATCTTTGGTTGCTGATAGGGAAATATTTAGAATGATATCAGATTGATATTTTTCATCAAATTTCCATGTTACCTTATATAATCCATACAAAGTCTGTTCTTCAAATGTAGCCACATTATCTACCACTCTGCCCAAAGTTGGCGAAAAGCGATAATAGCTTCCTGCCTTGTTCATGGGGACAGCAGAAACAGCCCTCTGGAAATCTGGTTTCACGTACTTGAATGTTGACTCTGGAAAATCAAGTGTATCAGCATTTTCTACAATTGCTAATGGCTTAATAGTTGGTTTCACAGTATCATAAAGCAGGCTATATTGCCCAGAAGGGTTACCAAAAGCTTTAAATCCTTCAGGAGTTTTTCCAGCGAACGAAACTAATACCCACTTTCCATCGCGATTCTCCCACTCTATATTTATTTTTCCATTTGAAAGCATTAAACTCTTTTGTGCGAACAAAGATATTGACCCTCCTACACACATAGCAGTAACCAATACTTTAAAACACAATTGCTTTATCACTATTATTTTTTTTTGCATTATTGTTTGATGGAAAATTCTATTACAATTACTTTCAATGCTAATAATTTATTGGTTAAGGATTGTTGGGGCTTTATTGCCACCAACCTCCTATAACCAAGAAACAACACAATATTTTTAATTTAAACATTAACTAAACAACTCCAGCTTTTAATTTAAGGTGATGTTTCTAAAATGAACAACCTTCATTGTTAATCATCTCCTTTATAAATTAGGCGTACCACAATTGGGGCATTGTAACCTAATCCGATAGCTCTTGCATTTCCTTTACCTGTTCCGGCATTAATTTCCACAGTCGCACATTGGCTTATACTATTTATCGCATAAGTCATATGCAATCCGTTAAGCAAACCGAATTCACCAATATATAAATTTCCAGGAGCTGCAACTCTATTTGTACCACTTGGCGCCATATTCATGCCCCAAAGATTCATCTTGCTTTCCACCAGAACTTTATCACTTATTTTCAGTGCGGGATATGCGGCAGGTGCTCTAAGGACTTCTAGATAATTACAAACTGTTAGCGCAGCATTCGCCAAATTTTTATAATCTTGTTCTTCTGGAACTCTCCATTTGGCTGGAGCAAGTAAACTTGTCCAAACTACAGATGTAGAATTGTCGCCAATCATTCTTACGCGATAAAACATTCCTACAGTCGCGCGTAATTCATCAGGTATTGCCGTTGAAGAACTAACCATAGCTTCAGCAGGTGTAAAGTATTGAGAATTCCAACTCATTTGACCTGTTGCATCATAAACGAGATCGTCCCCATTGTTCAGTTTTCGGGTTCTTAGATTTTCAGCCATCCATACCATTTCATCTGTACCATCGGCTGTTGGGATTACTGCCACCTTATAAGTAATAGATTCATCTCCACGAATATTCGTAAATACTTTTGTTCCGTACAACTTAAATTTCCGGGCAGAAACTGCCATAAATTTATCTCCGGCCTTAACATTCCAATAAATTGAGTTGCTCTTATATCTTTTCAAACCGGAAGTTGGATTCTCTATTATATTCTGAAATTGTTGTTGCGCAATTACTGTTGATGTTCCACTAACCGTAATGTCAATCAATGGATTCGACAAATCAGCTTTTGCACTTATAATCAATTGGTAACTATCAATATCTGTCATTGGTTCCCATGAAAATTTGAGTTGGGTTGAAAGGGAATCGTGATTAAGATTTATGATTGAGTCTTTAGCCGGGGTTAACGGTTGAGCCAAAAGCATTTTTAAAGTAAATGAATTTACTTCGGCTGTCGTTGGTTGCGATGATTTTCTGGATTTTACACTCCAGAATATTTTATTAGTAGAGCCAGTACTTAGACCTAATGATTTACCCAAATCATTCATTTCGGATGAACGAATCACATAAGGATTTGAACTGGTTTCGACGACAACCGGATCAGACAAATCTGAGTTTGTACTAAAGACCAGATTATAACTGGAAACAATGGTTGAATTTTCCCATGCAAATGTGACGGTTGATCGATTTTGTAAATCAACTATACTATCTTTTTGGGGAACGAGTAATTCAAGCTCAGATATGGTAAGTTTCGGAAATTCAACCTCATTCTTACACGATGATAAATTTAGTCCTATAAATAATATTGATAGGTATGATAGACATTTTTTCATTGCATTTTCTAATTATATTTTACAATACTTATTTCATAAATTTATACAATGGGTCTGGATTTGCAGAAACTCCGTTGTAATGGAAAAACAGGCTTAATGCAATTGGTTTGGGACGCACCGCTGTTGTTTGTAAAGGAGAATCAAATAATCCATAAGTCTGCTCAGCAGTAGCTGTGCCCGCAGGTGGCGTTGTCCAATTGAACATTCGAAACAAAAATACGGCTTCTAAAGTCTTAAGCCGGTCTGCCAACACCTCTATTGCAGGAACACATGCATTACCTATCAATATCTCTCTACGTTCAAGATAACTGTCGAAATAACCAAACTCAGTCATTACTATTTTTCTGCCGGCATCACCATGATCAACAGCAACCTGATATAAAGCTTCGTTCTGTCTTACCCATTCCAAAGTATATGCACCTCCGGGAGTATAAGGATGCCAGTTCAAATACTCAAAATAATCATCTAGATTCGTACTTGCAGCTATTTTCCGTATTTGGGTAGTCTGGTCTAATCCACTGGTAGGTAAACTACCGGATTGAATTTGATCGTACATACTTGTCAAATAATTCCGCGCCAAACTATCAATCATGTAAGGAGCCGGAGCTACAATTTTCCCGTTTGGATTTACTGATTTGACTCCTCGATTGGCATAATAGCAAATATCAGCCGTTATCAGTGCCTGTTCGGCTGTAGTAAAAATATATGGGGCATTCTGCTCGGCAGTAGCACCTCCGATGAATCCTTCTTTACATAGATTAATTCCATTAGGGGCATTCATTTCATTTCCGACTTCAAAGTAAGTTATATCCGGAAAAGCTCCAGCTATCATTTCATAGCTTTTTTCTATTTGTTCCATAAACTTTATGTAAAGTTCTGTACCTGGTTCAGGGACGGCTCTCCACCATGAACGCGAAGCTCCATAAGGATACATATACATCGTATTCGAAAGTATAATATTACGAACTCCGTGTTGACGTAATAATGCAGCATAATCTTTAAAATTCTGAATATTGGGTTGTCTAAAAACCTGTTCACCTGTACTATTATACTCTAATACCCATGGGATGTTCATACCTAAACGGAATGATTTCACACCTAATGCACCACAAAGATTTGCAACTAATTCTGGAGTTACACCATTATCAGATCCGGCAGTAATATTTTCACATACTTTAGGTTGCTCTTGCAGCCCAAACATATTGCTTCGGTCTGCTACTTTTACCGTATCGGTAGGTGGTATTGGGTCATCATTATTATCTTTACATGAGGTAATACTTATTACTAAAAATACAGGTAATATAATAAGTAACCATAAATATATTTTTTTCATCTTTATTCCGTATTAAATTAATTAGAATTTATTAGACTGTTATAATAAATTAAAAGTTTGGATTTTGTGACAACTGCGGACTTACATTCCTCTCTCGTTGTGGTATCGGCCATAATTCATGTTTGTTTTGTATAAATACTCTGTTCTCAACCACACGATAATCAGTTGATGGATGAGGTGCGTAATTATTATAATCGTAAACCGGTTCATCGTTTTCGTCAAATGTTACAGTTGGCCAAGTGGCAAATGACCCTTTGAACGGTCTTCCCATTACTGGTTGGTTAGCATATTTCCAAAATCCATCCCAACGACGAAGATCAAAGTATCTAAAACCCTCGAAAGCCAATTCAACCTTTCTTTCATGACGAACAATTACCCGAGCCTTAGCTTGATCTATTAAATCCGCTAAAGTAAAAACAGGCATTTTCACATCATCACGTCCGTTTCGGATTTTATTTAGTGCGTTGACTACACTTTCGTCAATTTCATTTGCTTCGATTTTAGCTTCAGCATAAGTTAATAACACTTCAGCATAACGGCAAAGAATAAGAGGATAGTCTGCTTTCTGATTCAAACTACCTGAGTAAGCAGGATCACTATATTTTCTTGAAAGATATCCGGTATAAGATGTATAAGGACTGTAGGTATAACAATCCATATTTGTCACACGTTTTTTTAGTGCATAATTCCAACAGGTTGAACTATCAACATGTGACTCAAATTGAAAATCACCATATCTATCACCCGGCACAACAAATCCGAGTCGCAAACGTGGATCTCTGTTCTCGAAAGGTTTATTTCTATTAAATAGTGTGGATTGACTGATATTTTTACCATCAATACAATCGTATGAATCAATCAAATTTTGCGTTGGACACATGGCCGAATAAGCATTCATATTTCGGGATTGCATGTAAAGTGGTAATTGATGATAAATGGGCACTAAAGAGCTATATTCTGTTTTAAGAATAATTTCTTTATTAGTCGCATCTGTCAGTCCCGATGCTAAAAATAAATTTCCATATTGCGGATAAAGATCATATACGCCAGAAGATATAACTGCTTGTGCTGCTTCAATTGCCACATCCCATTTTTTATTGTACAATGCAATACGTGCTTTATAAGCATTTGCAGCTCCTTTTGTAGCCCTTCCCATACTTGTTGCAACGGTATATTTATCTTTTAATAGTGCCGCAGCAATAGTAAAATCAGACAAAATGGTTTCAAGCACTACTTCTTTTGATTCGCGCTCGAATTTAGCTGCATCTCCAACAGTTTCTATCGGTTCTAAAACCAAAGGAACATCTCCAAAATAAGAGATAAGGCGAGAATAATAAAATGCTCGTAAGAAGTGACATTCGCCTTTATACTGATTATATTGATCTTTTGTTAGAACAGAAGATTTATCCTCAATTGTTTGTAACATCAGATTGCATCGTCCTATGCCCTGATAAGCAAAACTCCAAACTTGATAAATATAGCTAAGATTGCTGTCGTGCTGACCTTGAGCAATTTTTTTAGAATCACTTTCTTGTCTGGGGAAGCCAATATCGGTCATTAAATCAGGTACTACGGGGAAAGTATATTGAACATTTGGATATTCAATTAAGAAGCGGTAACAAGCTACTACTCCCCCATCTATTTCGGTAGCATTATTCCAAAACGTAGCCTGATTCGGTGAATCCAATGGATTTTTATCTAACAAATCACAACCATTAGTTAGAATTATTAGAGCTGTAAAAATAGAATAATATATATTTTTTTTCATTTGTAAATATATTTATAATTAGAAATTAAGATTAAATCCAAAAGAAAAAGTTCTTAATAACGGTACTGACGTTTGTGCATTGGTTGGACTCTGCTCCGGATCATAACCATCAATCATTTTATCCAGAGTAAATAGATTGTTAGCAGAAAGGTATATACGCAAATTATCAATGGCAATACTATTTAGAACCTTTTTGGGAAGTGTATAACCAATTTGAAGGTTTTTCATTCTGAGGTAGGATGCATCTTGTAACCAAAAAGTCGATGTTTTGATATTGTTTGCACTCGAAATAAACATTCGTGTATATTTTGAGTTTGTTTGGCCTTCCGTCCACATGCCATCTTTTTGCCACTGTTGTACGTTTGCACCATTATTAAAAGCCCATGCAAGATCGCCTTGTAAATAGCCATCGCATTTTCCTACGCCCTGAAAAAACAATTGGATATCAAATTTCTTATATTCGGCAGAGATATTAAAACTATATGTATATCTGGGTATTGTATTACCAATTGCCACATAATCTTTTGAATTAATGATTCCATCACCGGCATCAGGTTTTCCATCAGCATCGGTATCGACTGTTTTTTGATCTACATATTTAATGTCGCCACCCTGTAAATTTCCAAATTGAGTCACTGTATAAGATTTTGCATCTGTAGTAGATGGAAATAAACCATCTGCTTGCAATCCCCAAATTGTACCATAAGAATATCCGGCACGACTGGTATATATATCGCTGTAATCATTTGTTATACCCTTCATATCCACAATCATATTTCTCACGTCAGAGAGGTTTGCCGAAACATGGTAATTAAGATTACCTATATGATTATTATAATCAACATTTAATTCCCAACCTTTATTTTCAATAACTCCGGCATTTTGAAGAGGAGAATTACCGTAACCCATATAGGATGGAATGTCCAGATTCATCAGAATTCCACTTGTTTTCCTTTGATAATACTCGAACGCCACAGTTAATTTATTCTTAAAGAAGCCTAAGTCAAGTCCTACGTTACTCATTGTAGTTGTCTCCCATGAAATGTCTTTAAAAGCATAGTTAACTGCACCATAACCATCTGACACCATGCCATTAAACACCACGGGCTGAGAAAGGCTAATGTTCAACGAAGAAGGGTAATAGCTTCCCACCTCCTGATTACCAAGACGTCCCCACGAGGCACGAAGTTTTGTATTACTAATCCAAGTTATATTTTTCATAAAAGACTCTTCATTTACACGCCAACCTGCCGAAAAAGAAGGAAACATACCCCATCTATGCCCTTCGGCAAAACGCGAAGAACCATCGTAGCGAATATTAGCCTCGAACAAATATTTACTGGCATAATCATAGTTTAATCTGCCAAAAAAGGATTGTAATGCCATTTCTGAGGCATTGCCATCTGTAGATTGATTAATCACGGGAAACGAAGCTATTTCATCATAACTGAATTCGCTGCCTTCTCTACGTCCGTAAAGATATTCTCCATAATAAGTGTTTTGCTGAAAACCTCCTAAAAGGTGGATATTATGATTATGAATACTCTTTTCGAAATTTACAAGGAATTTTAAATCATCGTTAAATGCGTAATTATATGTTTGTTTGATTGCTCTTGTTTGAGCATTTGATATAGGGTTATCATCAACATCGTAATAAGTAATTATGTTACTAAAAACCTTATTGTTTGCATAGTTTATTCTAGGTGAGTATGAAACATCAAACCGAAGCTCTTCAATTGGAGTATATATTAATTTTAGGTTTACAACCGCTTCATCATATAAATTACGGTTATATCCTGACAACTTTTCTTGAGATAAAGCCCAGGAATTTGCACCTATCTGTACATAAGCCGGATTTCCGGTTGGAGTTACCCATGGGTAAATTGCAGCTGTACGTCGAACGGAACTGATGGCTCCCGATGTTCCAGCTCCTGGTTCTGAGACAATAGTATGTCGTCCTGAAAAGTCAACTCCTGCAGATAACTTATTATTGAATTTGTAATCTGTATTGATTCTGGCAGAGTATCTTTTCATGTATGTATCAGGAAAAACGCCTTCTTGATTACTATAATTGACAGAACCTAGCGTTTTAACTTTATCATTACCACCACTTAACGTTAAGTTATATAGCTGTTGAATGGCTTGCTGTTTGTATGTTATGGCTTGCCAATCGGTATTGGGATAATTATATGGATCCAAAGTCATTTTTGCTTTGTAATTTGCAATATAATCTTCACCATATATTACTCCTCCAGCCGCTCCTGTAGTGACATTTCTTGTGTCATTCGAATTTGCCTTATCATACAACTCCATATAATCAATAGACCCTAAAAAATTGGGTTGAGTTGTCACTGTCTGAAAACCGATATTGCTGTTTAAGGCAATCTTAATTTTTCCCTCTCCAGCGCGTTTTGTAGTAATTAAAATTACACCATTTGCCGCACGAGAGCCATAAACAGCAGATGAAGCTGCATCTTTTAGTATAGAGATACTTTCAATATCCGATGGACTAACTCCATCCACACTCCCAACAACTCCATCCACAAGTATTAAAGGATTATTATTGTTTAGTGTTCCTATTCCTCGGATCATAATCGTTGAGCCCTCTTTACCTGGTTGTCCTGAGGTGGACGTTACAGTAACACCTGACGCAAGACCTTGCAATGCCCCTGTCGTATTCATTACCGGACGTTTAGCAAGATCTTTCCCAGATACAGCTGCAACAGACCCCGTTAAATTTACTTTCTTTTGAGTTCCATATCCAACTACAACAACTTCATCAAGTCCTCGTGAATCTTCCGTTAAAATCACTGAAATTGACGAGCGATTATTCACTTTGACAATTTCTGCTTTATAACCGATATAAGATATTTTTAAAATAGCATCTGTAGGCGCATTTAATGAAAATCTACCATTTATATCTGTAACTGTTCCATTCGTTGCTCCTGATACAATAATTGACGCACCAATAATAGGTTCGCCGGTTTGATCTTTCACAACTCCTGTAATAACATCTGTTCTTTGAGCATATACGGCTTGAAAAACAAATAATTGGATTATCATTATAATCCATAAAAAATACTTTTTTTTCATTCGATTAAAAATAATGGTTAGTATAGATAATTATTGATACTGATTTTTTATATAACTATGAAATTCTCCTCAATTGTTTCTCTAACGATCAGAGATTTATAAAACTGATCGCTATAGGTATCTCCAAGTAACTTGATAAGAGACAATCTTGTTATGATATTTAAATCATACTTGCAATCCTTTTATGCAAACCAAATTGTCAACCAAACCGAGGCAAATAATATATATATATTTAGAAACTATTGTTTAATAAATCGACCTAATCCTTCTTCTGTTTTTAATATGTACATTCCATTTTTTAGACTTGAGATATTTAATATATTGTCTTTAATAGTCTCATTTAATATTAATTTTCCCTGTATATCAAACACTTGAGCTATCTTTCCATCTACAATAATTTGATTAGAAGCTATAGAAGGATAAAGGATAGGGTTCTGTGTACTTATTGTGTGTAAACCAGTGCTAACTGGGATTTCCTGTACAAGGCGGGGATAATATGCCCCAGCACCAATTACAGTACTTCCATTCATCTGCATTTGTCTAAAGTGTAGTAACTGACCAACTCCAGCACCATTAGCAACAAAAAATCTAAAGCGTATATAGGTTTGTCCCGCTATTTTCGTCGATTTTGCCAAAGAAGTTACATCTAAACTTATCCATGTACTTTTTGAATCATTTGTAAGTGTAACTGTTCCAACTGATTCTTCATTGGTTTCATCGGGTGTTGTTTTATTATTCCAGGTTAAGGTATTATCAAAAGAATAATTAATTTTATTCACTCCCAATACTACAGCTGGCGTACTATTAAGATCATCCGATGTATAATAATCTGTTATTGGAGGATTACCTGCTAAATATATTTTTAAATTAATACTGGTGGCAAGATCGTTTATAGCAGCCAATGGAAACTCAAGATACCCCCAACGGCTGAATCCGGTTGCTCTTTTAACTTGAAAATCCCAGCCAGCATAAGTTCCAAGTGTCGCAGTCGGAGCACCTTCATTTATATATCCATTGTTGGTTGGTTGAATTTCTGTTGTTGTTTGTGACCACATCGTTCCTGTGAAAATACACAGAGCAATTAAAGAAAGTAAAAGCTTTTTCATGATAATCTGAATTTAAATGTTGAATATTTTGATACTATTGTTTAATAAACCTTCCTGAGCCGACTTCTGTTTTTACAATGTAAATTCCGTTTTTCAAAGTTGAAATATCCAATGAATTGTTTTTAATTATTTCGTTTAATACTAACTTCCCATTTACATCATATATTTGAGCGTTTTCCCCTCTTACAGTAATTCGATTAAAAGCTATAGAAGGATAAAGAATTGAATTTTGTGCACTTATTTCGTGTAAGCCAGTTGCTAGTACCTGTACAAGGCGGGGATAATACGCCCCTGTACCAATTACAGTACTTCCATTCATCTGCATTTGTCTAAAGTGTAGTAACTGACCAATTCCAGCACCATTATCAACAAAAAATCTAAAACGTATATAAGTTTGTCCTGCTGTTTTCATCGATTTTGCCAAAGAAGTTACATCTAAACTTATCCATGTACTTTTTGAATCGTTTGTAAGTGTAACTGTTCCAACTGATTCTTCATTGTTTGCATCAGGTGCTGTTTTGTTATTCCAGGTTAACGTATTATCAAAAGAATAATTAATTTTATTCACTCCCAATACCACAGCTGGCGTGCTATTAAGATCATCCGATGTATAAAAATCTGTTATTGGCGGATTACCTGCTAAATATATTTTTAAATTAATACTGGTAGCTAGATTGTTTATATCAGCCAATGGAAACTCAAGATAACCCCAACGGCTAAATCCGGTTGCTCTTTTAACTTGAAAATCCCAGCCAGCATATGTTCCAAGAGTTACAGTTGGAGCACCTTCATTTACATATCCATTGTTTGTTGGTTGAATTTCTGTTGTTTGTGACCACAATATTCCGGTAAAACTGCACAGGGCAATTAAAGAAAGTAATAGTTTTTTCATAACAATTTTAATTTAAATAGTTTACTAGTGATTTGTAAAAAATATCTGTAATTTGTATTTTACAATAGAATTAAAAACATAAAAAATACACAAGTAGAACACATCGACATCAAACAAAAGGGTTGTTGTTATAATGCTCTGGAATCATTAGTCTTGCTTCTTCATCAGGACCTATAGGTGGAGTAGATTCTAATGCTAATGATATTTCATTATCAAGCCTAACAACCTCAATTGAAGGTGTTCTATAACTACGCTTTTCTTTATTTTGTATTTCCATTTTTCTTTTAATATTAGATGATTTGACAACTTGTCAATTAACCAGAATCTTACGAGTCGTAGTTTTACCATTAGCTGATATATTTACTAGATAAACTCCGGAAAAAAATGAACTATTCAACACGTTTTCTGTATTAGTCAATAATTTATTTTCCAACATCTGACCAAGAATATCACGAACAGATACATTCACTTTTCCAACAATTTCAGATGGGATATTTATTGTAATTTGATTGTTCACATTTTTTAAAACAGGTATGTAATTGTTGTTATCAATATCATTATTTACATCTGTTGTAACTGATTTTACTCTAAAAATAATAGCAAACCGATTTATGGTATTTACAGCGTCTGAATTAAATTGATAAGCCGTCCCATTAGTTAAATCATATTCGGTATTTATCTGTTTATCCTTGAGAATAATGCGCATATCTGTGTTAAAATTACTAAGCTCGTTTACTTTAATTGAAAAGAGATTGGTTGCTCCGGAAGTGAAACCTAAAGGTATTTCCTGATTCAATTCAAGATTGCTCAAACCATTTATTGCCAACTTTTCACCACCAACAACCGTAAAGATTTCGGGCACAGAAACAGAATTATTAGACATTTTCTGCGAATCATAATCATCATATCCAGTTCTTGCTTCAGGATTTATGTATAAAATGGTTTCGTCAGTATTTAATCCATTTGACACCTGTAACCTGACGATTAGATTCTCAATATTGGACTGGTGTGGAGCACGAAATACGTTATTTACATCATCAATATGTGAGCGAAAACTATTATGTAGTGTTAAAGTTCCCGAAGCAAATCCATTTCGTACTCGTAACCAAAATGCCTGCATAGGAGCTATTACCCCAGTAATTTCTTTTCCGCTCCCCGATGATATGGCAATATTCCCCTTGAAATTATAAGTATCAAATACATAGGCTGTATTAGCAATATTTTTGGAACGCAACCAGTAAGTGGTTTCAACATGAGAGCTATCTCCTGCTGCCATTGATTTAAGACTCACATACGATGGATAAGGATTACCTACAAGATTAAAGCCTTCATTGGTTTTACCTGTTGTCCGACTTAAATTAATGCTTAAATCACCATCGTTCAACGTGCCAACGTATGACAAAGTAGCAGACGTGTTAGGTTGAGCAATATAACCTTTTCCAACAGCCATTAAAGTCCCTTGTGCATTCGGCTTCCAGTATGCAGTAGCACCTGACACGCTAAAATCAGAATTGTCTCCCGACTCCTGATAACAATAATAAGTAGAACCAGTTGGAACAGTAGCAGTAGAAATCGGTGATGACAAATACCAGTTACGCGCTGATGCTAGATACTGATTTACTGAGGCTGATGCTATAGTAGCAGTACCATTATTTACGAAAGTTCCAGTACCGCTAGCATCACTATTGATGTTTAACGTAGAAGCAGTAAGGGAGAGACCATTGTTTAATGTTAACTTTCCGCCAGAGTTTATGTTTAACGTAGACACAACTGTATTTTGATTAATGGCAACTTCATGTTCACTTAAAATTGTAACAGAAGATGTTGAACTGGGAATACTAATAGCGTTCACCCAGGTTGCATTATCAGTTGACGATTGCCATGTATTTGTTGAACTAAAATTTCCGGTTGCCGACGATTGGTAAAAAAGCCCTGTGGTAAATGCAGAGGAAGCAAGGGATTCATTTGAATCGGCATAGGTTATTCCATCTCCTATAGCTTGCACTTTATAAGTATATGCTGTATTTGATTGAAGTTCGGAAATTAGAATACTGCTTGTAGTTTGTCCATTAGCGGTAAAGGTTGCCACAAGCGAAGATCCGCTATAAACTCTAATTGAGTAACCTGATGCATTACTTACCGGAGTCCAATTGGCAATAGCTGAAGTCTGTTGAATATTAGTTGCTGTACTTACTGTCGGTGTTGTGAGCAAAGTTCCTGTTTGAGAAATACGTGGATAATATGCACCTGCGCCTATAATAGTACTTCCATTCATCACCATTTGCCTAAAGTGCAACAATTGACCAATTCCGGCTCCATTTGCAACAAAAAAACGAAAACGAATATAAGTTTGACCTGCTGCTTTCATTGATTTCGCCAATGAAGTAATATCAATATTTATCCATGTGCTTTTTGACGCATTTGTAAGTGTAACTGTCCCGACTGACATCTCATTGTTTGCATCTGGAATAGTTCTATTATTCCAAGTAAGTGTATTATCAAATGAATAATTAATTTTATTCACTCCCAATACTACGGTGGGTGTACTATTAAGATCATCTGTTGTCGGAAAATCCGTTATCGGCGGATTGCCGGACAAATAAATCTTCAAATTAATACTGCTGGCATGATCATTTATAGTAGCTAGCGGAAACTCTAAATATCCCCAACGGCTGTATCCTGTTGATCTTTTAACCTGAAAATCATAATTTGCTTGATAAGTCCCGAGTGTAGTTGTAGCAGCACCTTCATTAATATAACCATTGTACGATGGTTGAATGTCTAGTATCGTCTGAGACCATATGCTTGTAAAACTGCACGTTACAGCTAATAAGAGCAATAACTTTCTCATAATAATCTTAAATTTAAATAGTTTAATACTAATTTCAGTTTCATAATCAACATATTAGCTTCTTGAAATTTATTTCCTTCTAAAACTTAAATTATTCAATAATTATCCCAAACAAAGCTGCCGGAGTTAGTTTTGAGGGATGTTGTAGTTGTATTTTTAATTCTTTTGTAATTATTGATTGTGAAAAAAAGATATTGTTAATAGTTTGATGATTATCAGTCTTTAAATAAACTACATCATCTTTGTCGTCTAAAATTTTATATTCTTTTATACTAAATGGAATAGCTGAATCGTAATGCCCCATTTGTACGTTTTCCATAGCATGATCAGCATCGGTATCAAAAAACAAGCGTATTTTATTAATCTTTTGTATTTCGTTCCACATAAGTGTTAAGGTTGGACTCTCGTCATCCAAACTAGCAACCCATGCATTTGTTCCAATAATTGGTCGAAAAAACTCATTTCTCAAATTTGAGGATTCAAATCCTTTTAATGCTGGAGAAAACTTTAATGCAAAGTTTTTCCCTTTAGGTCGGCGCATTGGACACCAAAGTTCAAATGTTTCTACACCAATATTCTTTGGAGGTCGTTGAGTTCCATAATTAGATACCGCTGGGTTTTGATAGTTAAAAACCGACTTAATTCCTGTTACTAACTGATCACTTTCTGCTAATTTCACCACATTGTTTTTTAGAAAACAGATAAAGTAGTAACCTTTTTCAACATTAATTTCATCAAATTCAATTTTTAAATCTTGTTCTCCTTCAACAAGTGAATATGATTTTACAAATAATATTGCGTCTGGAGTAAAATTAAAAGGTTTATAACTGGCTCTTATTTGTATAGTTAAGTTAGTGACTTCCGAACTTTTTACCTTCAATCTCATTTTAGGGATATTGCCTTTAATTGGTAACAGCATTGCTGCTGAATGATCCAATCTGAAATAATCGCCGTTTTCTTTAAATTCCGATACACTTAACTCACTTGAAACTTGAATCTTTGCAGTTGAAACTTTTCCACCAAAATCATTAAGTTTCAATTGAGGTATATATTGACCTGTTGTAACTAAAGTTCGTTGGATTCTTTTTATTTCTTCAAGATCAATAAACTCAGCAGGTCTTTTCTTTGCTTTTTTGCAAAGTGCAGCGGCTACACCTATTGCTTGTCCACCATGTGCAGAAGTGCCCATAACACGCGATGAGCCGAAAGCGACATGTGATGCACTTATCAATCGACCACCAATAAATAGGTTTTCAATATCATAACTCACAAAGCAACGATAGGGAATTGGGTATATTCCTTTCGAATGCCATTGATTACATCCGCTTTTATCGCTATAAACACCATCCGCTGGATGAAGATCTATTGACCAACCTCCATAAGCCACCG
>JAYFRI010000094.1:0-12330 GCA_034926015.1 Paludibacter sp.
TAATATTTGTGTAATCATGCAAAAGACAGCTGTAATCTTTTCTATTGCAGAAAGAACTATACAATTAAGTAATACTTCCGAAAGTTTTTACGTCAACTTCTTTTTAGCGCTAATTGGTTTCGAAACCTGCAAATGGACAACACAAGATGGAACGGAGGCAGACAATAAGCAGATGCCCGAACTATCTTCGCCCACCGAAGGAGCTTATTATTCGTGAGAAATGACTTCTGCAACCGGCTGCACAGGGTTATAGCTCCCTTTGGGATTGAGACATGAGCTATTTTCTCAGATCTCTTTTATTATCGACAAAATCTATTGCCTTATAGAAAAAACCTTTCCAACATTCGTTTAAATTGTGTTGTTTATCATTCAGAATTAACAAAACAGAAACAAATAAAAAACAAAATTGAATATGAAACAAGTAAAATTGATAGCCCTGCTTTTGATTGCAGGTACGTTAGCAGCATTTGCACAAAAGATTGACGTAAACCCTTCGGATGCTGTTGTTAAATGGACAGGCAACAAGATTGGTGGTGCACACAATGGTGAAATAAAAGTAAAGAGCGGTACACTCGAACTTAAATCCGGGAATATCGTAAAAGGAAGTGTGGTTATTGATATGAATTCGATTACCTGCAATGATATTGAAAACGAATCAGTCAACAAAAAACTTGTGGGTCACCTTAAATCCGACGATTTTTTTGGTGTAGAGAAATTTCCTACAGCTACATTCACTGTAACAAAAGCCGCTAAATTCAGTAATGGCAAAGCTAACGTATCGGGAAACATAACCATCAAGGGCAAAACAGAACCTGTAAATTTTGTAGTGACAAAGCAAAACAATGTGTACAAAACACAGTTGAAAGTGGATCGTTCGAAATTCGACGTACGCTACGGTTCTAACTCATTCTTCGATAACCTCGGCGACAAAGCCATTGACAATATCTTTATCCTTGACATTCAGCTCACTGCTAAATAAAATACAGCAAAGCCTACAAAACAAAGTGGTGGTTTCACAAACAGGTGAAATTGCCACTTTTTTGTTGCTGAATTTTCCTTACACCACACTTATAATTTTGGCACAGCAGGCATATTTCACCGGCTCTATTTTGCAACCAAAGTTGTGTTTCCAAACTCAATACCTACCGACCCCAAAGCTGTTAGCTGCTCTGCGTCTTCTATCGAAATATTAAAATCAAACTGAAGCGTATGTGTTTGTGCCGGCAAACTAAAGCCTACAAATAACAATACAATTGGGCAGCTCCATCGTACAAGAAAAAGACATATATTTCTCAACCATTCACTAAATAACGCGCTGGCTATTGTTTGCATCCTCAAAAACCAGGAAGATCCCCTCCTGCCGGATATCTTGAGCAAATTCATAAAACTTTACGGGCTTCTACTGTTGGTGAGCCTGCCGAACCTTAGTTCATTTATGTAGCTATCCGGAAGGACAGGCCAACTAACAAACGATCAAAAGGTCTTCGACGTTTTGATCGTTTGCATTTCATTATCAGAGTGTGGTTTGCATTGCCCTGATTTCTGCTTTTTGGCAGCCGGGAAATCCATTCTCAATGAGTTTGTTCAGGTCGTCGATGTTTTTATAGTTATCCCGTCGGCCACAAAAATACATTTCGGCGAGCGGATATTTTTCAATGACTTTCGAAAGCAGCACCTTCAGCGAAGGCACTTCGCTGAGTGCTGCATATTCTTCGTAAGTATAACTTGTGAACGTCACATTCACTCCTATCCCTCTGTTGTCGAGCCAATAGCCATTGGCGAGTTGCACCGGAAGTGCAGGTTTTCCGTTGTATAACAGGTCGGCTGGAGCAGGATAAGAGACTATTTGTGTACGATCGGCGTTCATTATTACCGGGACAAAGTTACTGAAATCGCGGATCGTTTTATAAATTATTGTTTGTTCCACTGCCGCAGCAGGCATATCGTTGTTTTTTTCTGTTACATTTTTAGCCGGGTTACAGGAAAACATAAGAGCTGTTATAAATAAGGAGCCGAGAACTTTTTTCATTTTCAGTATTATTATTGAAATTAATTATTGTTTTACGAACCGAAGTGCATCAACTCCGCTTGCAGTATGAATTCTGATAATATAACTCCCTGCTTTCAGGTCAGAAACATTGATTTGTGTCTCCTGCTCGTTGTCGAAACTGTGGCTCAATAAAAGTTGCCCGGTAATATTGTAAATGCCGACAGCTGTCATTCGTTGTCCTGACCGCACATGTAGGAGGTCTTTCACCGGCACAGGATAAATGCTGATGTCCGTTTTAGCTTCTATTTTTTCTACCCCTGTGTAATCGTTTACAAGGGTGAAGTTCAACTGGGAGTTTTCGTTAGGACCTACTCTCGCCCAACTATCTGTAACCGGATTTCTGTAATACAAAGCCAACTTGTATTCACCGGGTTCCAGGTTGATAGCGCCGCCAAAGCGAATTGTTTGGGTTTCGTTATTATCAATTACCACATCCTGATTTCCGATATATGTGAGTGAGCTACCACCAGTTGTAGCGAAAACAAAAGCGATCATTTTATTGTCGAAATAAGCCCCTGCATTTTTAATAGTAGCAGTCATCACATCGTAACTTTTGTTCACCCGGTTGTTGTTGGCAAAGCTTATCTTGCTGGTGAGCGACAAGGCTACTGTTCCGGTGGGAGCAGCTTTTACCTGAACAGTTTGCACATCTCCAAACGCATACAACGACTCTACCCCATTGGGATTGTTGTCGGGATCGTACATGGCAGTAAGTTTATACTCACCTGGCGCAAGGTTAATGACACCGTTGAAGTTCAGTTCGCGGGTTTCAGTATTGGCCAGATTTACATTTTCGGTACGGATAAACTGAGATACCGAACCGTCAGTAACCGACTGAAGAGCAACACCTATCAGAGAGTTATATTCTTTTCCATTATTCTTTATTTTCAGCGTAATACGCCCTGTTTTTGTTTCATAAAGATTGCCTGTTACTGTCATCGATTCGAGGTTTAGCTGCGGTTTTTCGCCGGTTGGCGTACCGAAATAAACTTTCGAACTACTTACTCTTACATTCAGAAAAGAAGGTTTCCCTACTTGCGAGCGCATTTTCTGCCATTGGCTGTCAGTTGATTTTTTATAAATCGTATACAATCTATATTGACCCTCCTGCACATTGGCAGACAAGCCATTGAGCGTAAACGTACGAGAACTCCATCCATAGCCTGCTTTAAGTTCCGACACCTCAGATTTTGTAAGTAAGCTTACAAATTCATTGTTAACATCATAAAGGCCAATACCTATTTGTCCGGTAAAAACATTAACACCATAATTATATACTCCCTTCACCCCAAAGCTCATGCTAGCGTTACGCAAAAGTGAATCGGCAGGATAAGAAATGGTGTCGTTCATATGAATTTGATGTATGAACTGAGTGCCTGTAGTTGGTTTTTGCAATCCCACAACAATGCTCTGGCCTCCGTTGTAACCAGCTGAACTACCGCCAATGCCCTGATCGGAAGGGTCGAGTGCAGAAATCTGAAAATATCCATCCGACGAGCCTCCCCATCCCCAATTAAAGTGAAAAAGCCCATTCGCATCATAACCATCGCACACAAACTGATGTCCGGCAGTCTGCGACGAACCTGCATACAACAATGGTCGACCTGCATTTAACTCTGTCTTTATCAAGCTAACCCATTCCTCTCGACTGTAGTAGTTTCGGGAATAAAATTCGAGATTCTGATCGTATTTAAAATATTTACGCATAGCCTCAGCCATGGCCTTAGAAGACGCACCGCTCGACAAATCGTAATTCATACTCACAGCCACTCCGCAATTGTACATAAGCGTGGCCACTGCATTTTTCTGAACAGCTGTGCTTGCGCTGTTGTAGGTATTTGTCATGTTGGCCCAGTCGAAAGTTACCGTCGAAAAATCGGAAGACAACGGAAAGTTATGAGTGAAGGATGTGTAACTATTTGATCCTTGTCCTGTTGTTGGATAATTATAGTATTTCATTACCTGAGCCATAGCAGTAGCTACACAGCCTGTCACTGTTCGTTTTCCGGAACTTGTGATGACGGGACAAAGCTCATTATAAGGTTCGCCCTGATTCCACTTAATACCGCCAAGCATTGGAGCGATTGATGTTGCAAAATCGGTTTGCTGCGATTGTATGTTGTTGATTTTTTTTGAAAACGTTCTCGTTGCACTGTTTGTGGCTTCACTTTTCAACAATTGAAGTTCAGCCTCGTAAAAGCTCAGCCAATCTTTCATATTGTCGGGGATATTTTCAGGGTCGAAATTGTTCGTGTCGGAGTAACCAAGTATTTCTCGTGCGCGATCGTCGCCCGAAACAATCACAAAGCCATTGTCTCCATTCTTTGAAAACACATAAATAAACGCATCAGTAGATTGATTGTCAGAAGATTTACTATAAAGCAAGCGAATTGACTTTTCATTGATAGAAGCCTTTTGAGAACCGGAATGCTGGATTGATTTCGAAAAGAAACGATTTGCTATTTCCTGCGCTTCCTGTTTGTTGCGCTGGCGGGCATTGATAGCTGTGAAGACAAATAAAAATGCAAGAATAATAGGGCTTAATTTCCTCATGACAGAACTTTTAAATGGGTTTACAGAAAAAACTTCATAGAAGCATGATTTTACAAAAGTAATTGTTTTTTTTGATTTTTGTTTAACAACGTAGAAATTTATGCATTTATACTGAAAATATGTAAAACTATTCAAACTATAAGATCTTGACAAATAAATTCCGGAATAGCTGTAAAAGATAAATAGCACTCATCTTACTCTGCATCAACTTATGTTTGGTTGGGTACAGGTTTTATCGATGGATCAACAAATGTCACCCTTGCTTTGGACTAAGAAATGAAAAATCAGAGACGAAACGACAACTTTTACAAAAAAATATTGCCTGAATTTTGCTGCTCAGGAAGCCCCTGTTTCGATGTTTGATTCGTTCAACATTTAGGCAGTGGACAAAAATGATGAATTATTTTCTTCGGTCCCTTCTATTTTGAATTAAAATTAAATTCATTCAGCAATAAATGTTCAACAATTGCAGGAAAGTGATTTTGAGCCTGATATTCAAACCAAAGCCTGTTGGTGTTTTTGTGCTGCATTTTTTTTCGACCCATTAAAGACTGTATTTAGCCACCTTCATCTATATTTATCCTCCATCAATATACTTTTGTCCACCCTCTACGTATTATTTGTATTTATCTTTGCAGTGTTAATCTTTGAGTCCACGGCAACAAGTAAATGCTGTGGCAATTTTAAAGTTGATAATTGTTACTGATAATTAACTAAATTAAATTTAATTTTATGAAAACACCCAAATTAATGAAGCGCGCTTTGTACGTATCAATTTTGGCAGTATTTGGCTTAGTCGGCTGCGAGGGATTGGATCTTTATTCAATCGATGCACCCTCTGATCTGCAGAGCAGGATTGATTCGATAGCTGCGGCAAAACCAAGTACAGGCGACACCACTTACATCAACATCACAACAGCCATAGTAGGAGCTGAAGACAACAGTGCCGGCTGGTGGACTGCTTTCTCCGACTATTTCTCCATCCCTACCAACAAACTTCTGCATTTGGAGTTTATCAACCATTCTTCAGGCGCAGGTAACTGGAACAACTGGAACCTTGCCATTACCAATGAAATAACAGATCGTGCTGCTGCCGGTTACAAAGAGTACTTTGTGCTCCGTTCGGATGCCTACGGTTGGGGTGGCACAATGGCAGCCGAAGGATATGCCTATGACGGAAAAATGATTGTTCAAAACTATCCCGACACCGATGGAGATGGCGATATATGGAACGACTTCCGCACTACAATGCAAGGTGCCAAAGTCACAATTGAGGTAGACCATTCCGCTACTGGTAATGTATATGTAACAGCCACGGCTGTAGGCAAAAATGGGACTACTCTAGTAGAGACCTACCAGCAACCGGTTTCTGCTGTGGCCGACATAGTAGCTTTCATAGTTGCCGACGGTAGCCATTTCGAAATGAAAAAAGCATACCTTATTCCATCAAAAGTAACTGTAGTCAAAGATGTGGATCCGGTTTCGATTGCTGTTACAGGAGCTCCTGCTTTTGTTGAATTAGGAAATGAAAACTTCTGGGGCGATGCAACAGCCACTGTTACCTTTGCTGATGGTTCTTCCGCCCAGGTTGATTCTACAGATATATCATTCACTGTGATTCCCGACATGAAAACCCTCGGAGTAAAAACAGTGATTGTAGCTTATAACAAAACCAAGCAGGGTGCCTACTGTAAAGCCATATCGACTTTCTACAAGCTGGAGGTAACCAACCCTGTTGTAAGTCTGGAAATTACAACGCTCCCATTCATAACTACCTACCACTACTACAACAGTGACCCGATTCTATTCAACAAAACAGGATTGGTCGTTACAGGCACCTATTCCGATGGCACAAAGGGAGTGATACCGAACGCAACGCTTCAGTTTGGCAAGATTCCAGCGGTCTCAGGGACTCAATCTGTCTTAATCTCTTATGTAGGAGCAACAAAAACAGTGACTACCACCTGCCCGTTGACGCTTGTTAAAGGTATAGCCCAGGTAGGTTTAACCGACATGACAACTGCCTGGTGGTCGGCATTCTCCGACGACTACAATGTTGCATCAGGCACGAGCAAAACAATTACTTTGTACTGCTACTCCGACAATGCAGCCAACTATCACAGTCCCTGTACAATTCTACGCAAAGCCGATAAGACTGAAAACGCAGTAGTTCGTATGGATAGCTTCGGTTGGGGCAACGGCTATGGTACAGCCACCCTTACATCCGACTGGAATTGGGATAATTTCTCATCGAGCATAAGTGGTTCTAAGGTAGTCATCACAGTTACAAACAATGGTAACAATACTGCTGATATACTTTACAAGGTTACTTACGTCAATGGCGAATCACATTTCCAGAAATATGCAGGTGTAACGGTAGACAGTTCTGATTTGAATTGTGCACTCGTAACAGAAGGATCTTATCTCGTAATTATAAAATAACAAAATAAACATATACATTATGAAGTATTCATATTTCATTCTATTGGGATTGCTGGCACTAACACCGGCAACATATGCAGAGGGCAACAACAACCTTGCTCAAACAACAATGATTCAGACTGGCAATATAATAGTAAAAGGTAAAATCGTTGACGAAAGAAAAGAACCGCTTCCGGGCGCTACCATCCAACAAAAAGGCACATCCAATGGTGTCATTACCGACATCGATGGTAACTTCTCAATTTCTGCCTCTTCTGACGCTACGCTTACAGTCTCCTTTATCGGCTTCAGAAGTGTTGAAATACCCGTTGGAGGAAGAACAGCACTCGGCAATATCACGCTGATTTCGGAAATAAAAGAACTTGATCAATTAGTTGTTATAGGTTATGGTTCGCAGCGCAAAGTTGACCTTACAGGTTCAGTTGCAGTTGTCAACACCGAAGAAATGAAGAAAGTCTCCAATTCAAACATATCGACAATGCTCGAAGGTAAAGTAGCAGGCGTTCAGATTACATCCGACGGACAACCGGGCGCCGATCCTACAGTACGTATTCGTGGTATCGGCTCGTTTGGCAACACTGCTCCTCTCTACGTTATCGATGGAGTGCCAATGGGAACCACCATTCGCGACTTTTCGCCCAACGATATCGAAACCCTTCAGGTACTTAAGGATGCATCGGCTGCCGCCATCTACGGTTCGCGTGCTGCCAACGGTGTGATTATCATCACCACCAAACAGGGTAAGAAAAACGAGGCCATGAGAATCAACTATAGTGGCTACTATGGCATGGATCAGGTACAAAACGGGGTATACAATGTTATGGACGCTTACCAATATGGGGATTATGTAACAATGGCCTACAATAACAGCGGTATGGATGTACCTGCCGGATACAATCCTGCCAGTGCGAAGTACATTGACCCTGCTCAGGTAAATACAAACTGGTTCAACGAAGCGTTCAAAACAGGAATTCGTCAGAACCACAACATCAACATGTCAGGAGGCGGTACCAACAATACTTACAACATCGGTCTCGATTTCTATAGCCAACGGGGAACAATGGTAGGAGCCGGTCCAAATTTCAACCGCTATACTGCTCGCGTCAACAACACTATGGACGTTAAGTTTGTAAAAATCAAAACAAATATCGTATACAGCCACAGCAATCAGGACAACATGGCGCTCAGTAATGCCAACGAATACGTACAAGGTCTGTACGGAGCACAATACCCTGTTATGGCATCGGCGCTGATTACACCACCAACCATCAAGGCCTACGATCCATCCACCTGGGTACTCGACGATAAGATTTCGGCTGCATCTGAATACAGCTATGACTCTTACGGTTATGGTACTTACTACGACGATGTTCATGGTGACTTACGTGTAACAAACGTACTTCTCACCAATAGCTTGCTCAAAAGAAACTCAACTGTGGACCGTATTGTTGCAGCAGCTTCTGCAACTGTCGACTTCATAGGCATGGTTGGCCACAAAAGCAAAAACCACAAGTTGGATTACAATCTGAATGTATCGTACAGCCGAACTTTTGCAAAAGACTTTACATTTGTGCCCGCATTTATTCAGAGTACAACAAACTATTTGTCGAAAAGCAACGAAAACCTGTCACAGGGCTATCGCAACTACAGTGATGCACTTGTAGAAAACACGATCAATTACGATGGCAAATTCGGACTCCATCACATCAATGCTGTTGTGGGTCAAACATTCGAACGCGAACTCTTCCATACACTCACAGGCAAAGGCGTGAACATGCCCGAACCCTATTACCTGCAGGTAAACAATGCAGAGGAAACTGATGCAACCAGCTACGAAAGCGAACACGTGTTGGCATCATACATCGGTCGTATCAATTACGATTTCAATGAAAAATACCTTATTTCGGCAACAGCACGTCGTGATGGTTCAAGTCGTCTGTCCTCAAATGACCGTTGGGACTGGTTTCCATCTGTATCAGGAGGTTGGCGCATGGAACGCGAAGAATTCTTCCCTATAGCCGAATCGAAGATCAATTTATTCAAATTACGTGGTAGCTACGGTGTACTTGGAAACGAGAACATAGGCGAATACCAATACATGGATGTAATGTCGAGAGGCAACTACACCTATAGCTTTGGTAACAACAAGGTGACCGGCTCGGCAATATCGAACTATGTGAACACAGCCATCAGATGGGAAAAGAAAAAAACAATTGATTTTGGTCTTGATCTCGGTATGTTTAGCAATCAATTGGAATTTACTTTCGACTGGTACAAATCAACATCCGAAGACCTTCTTTACAGTGTAGCTGTACCAACAAATGCAGGCGCTACCAACGGAACAGTAACAATGAATGCAGCAACAATGCAAAACTCAGGACTAGAGTTTTTGCTTGCCTATCACAATCATAAAAACCCTGTTAAGTTCGACATTTCGGCCAACTTAAGCACTCTCAACAACAAGGTAATAAAGTTAGGCGTTTCGGGCGAACCCCGTACCGATGGCTACAGCCGCACAGAGGTAGGTCGTGAAGTAGGTGCATTCTATGGTTACGTTTCCGAAGGGCTCTTCCAGTCGCAGGAACAAATAGACAACCGCGTGAATGCAGAAGGCGAACACATCAATCAGAACGGAGCACAACCGGGAGATGTTATCTACGCCGACCTCAACCTCGATGGCGAAATTACGAACGAAGACCAGCAATTCCTGGGCAGTGGTTTAGCAAAAATCCATTACGGATTGAGTGCGCGGGCCGAATGGAAAGGTTTTGAGGTGAGCGTCTCTACCTATGGAGCTGCAGGCTTCAAAGCAGTTGACTTTGTTGATGTCACTTTGCACAGCTCTTATGGCGCGCTCAACAAGAGCGTTGACCTGCTGAATGCATGGACACCTAACAACACAAACACCAATGTGCCCCGCGTAGCTTACAAATCGTCAGGTTCAATCACAAACGATATGTTCAGTCAGCGCTTTATTCAAAATGCATCCTATCTTAAAATTGCCAATATCGAAGTAGGCTATAACTTCCCCGACAGATGGTTTGGCAATTATCTGAATGGCGTTCGCATATTTGCATCGGCTCAAAATCTGGCCACTTTGTCTGAATACAAAGGTTACAACGTAGACTTCTCGGGAGGTACATTTACACCCGGATACAACTATGCTTCGTATCCAACACCACGAACCATTATGTTCGGAGCACATTTCTCATTCTAAAAAAATAATTCAAACAAAAATAGAATATCAATATGAAAAATATAAACAGAATTCTAATAATGTTGGCATTTGTTGGAGGCATGACAGCCTGTAATGACGAACTCGATGTTCAGAACCCTAACAATCAGACCACTTACGAATTTGGCAATACCGAATCAGAACTTCAGGAGGCTGTTATCGCGTGCTACAACCGTATACGCCTCGAAGGCACATTTGCCCGCGTTGGCTACACTTTGGATGCTGTACGTGGCGACGAAGTGTGGAACTCGTCTCAACAGTGGTACCTGGAGTACGACAACCTTAATTCTCCGGGCACAATAGAAATAGGTGACATGTGGCCATGGCGCGACAACTACCATATTGTAAACCGCACCAACTTTGTATTATCGAAAGTAGATGTTGTAAAAATGTCGGAAACTTCTTATAATCAGATTGCCGGACAAGCCCTCTTCCTCAGATCGCTTGCCTATTACAACCTGGCTACCTACTATCAGAATGTTCCGTTAATTACCGACTATGCATCCTATTCGAACATCAACACAATGTATGCAGCCAACAATACGCAGGACGAAGTATTTGATCAGATAGAAGCTGATCTCACAAAAGCAATGCAGTTATTGCCATCGCGCGACAAAGGTGGCGAATGGGCGAAAGGGCGTGCTACATGTGGCGCCGCCGCCGGATACCTGGCTCGCGCACTGATGTTCCGTCATAAATATGCCGAAGCTTATGTTGTACTGAAAGACATTATCGCCGGCAAGTACGGACATTATGAACTTACAGCCGACTATGGTGATAATTTCAGAGAAAATACTGAAAATAATGTTGAGAGCCTTTTCGAAGTTCAATTTCTTGATTTTGGCACAGGGGGCACCGACGAAGAGTGGACTCCGGTAAATATCAGCTCGCAAGCCACTCAGGGTCATGCTGTAGAAAGCAACTACGCTTCGCAGGCATTGGGTAGCTGGGGTGACCTTGCCGGCGCACCATGGCTGTACAACCTGTTCAGAAAAGAAAACAGTACAGATGGCCGTCTCGATCCCCGTTTATACTGGACATTGATTACCTACGAAAGTGAATACAGCAGCTATACCGGCGCTAAAACAGCAGCATATCCTAACGGAGATCCCCGCAGCAATACCATTTATCAACAGGATATTACTGCAACTCCTCTATCGAACAACGCACAGGGCGGTATATCAATTGCTAAATTTACAAATGCGAGAAACAATATCTATAGTTCTATTACAAACGGTTTGCATTGTGGCATCAACCTGCGTCTTATGCGCTACAGCGATGTTTTATTGCGTGCAGCCGAATGCGAAAATGAGCTCCATGGCCCTACCCAAACGGCTATCGATTACATCAACATCGTCCGCCGCCGCGTTGCGCTTAAGGATCTTAAACTTTCCGACTTCCCATCGGCCGATGCGCTTTTCGAACAAATAGCAAACGTTGAACGTCCTAAAGAATTCGGTTGCGAAAACGGACGTGGTATTGACTTACTCCGTTGGGGATTCTTCTACAGTACCGATCGTCTGAATCAATTGGTAGAGCACGGCTATTACAAACTCGATGGTAAAGCTTCCACCGATGAGCTTACAGCCGAAACTGCTTCAGGTTCATCTTTCAAATACTATTACAAAGGACATGAATATTTCCCTATCTATCAATCGACGCTGAATGCAAATCCGAACCTTGTAGGTAACTCGGCCAACAAGAACGAAGATAACGGACCTGCTTTCACAGCTAAATGGACGGTTCGTCCTGTTGTAAAATAGAAATTATTCGCCTATATTTGAAACTTCCTTATCAACTATTTTTTATGCTGATAAGGAAGTTTTATTTACCAAAAAATTCAGACACGAAACGGGCATTAAAGTATTTACTATTTTACAATGTACAATTTACTATTTTAATGCGAATCAGGGGTTGAAAATAATTCTATTTTGCTTATTGTAAACTATTTCCCATAGGGAATGTATATCCATAGAAAATAGAAAATCATCAAAATCAGTTCTCCGTAGGGGATAAATAAATATAAAACATGAATGTCCTACGGACAATA
>JAYFRI010000333.1:0-4844 GCA_034926015.1 Paludibacter sp.
TTGGGAGGAGGTTGGTTGGCGGCTTCGCCGCCAACCTACCTCCTCCCAAAAACCTAACTTGTTTATTGCCTGTCATTCCGAACGTAGTGAGGAATCTAACAAACTGAAAAAATTAATTCAAACTATTTTTATCGGTCAGTAGTGATTTTAAAATAAAAAAAAAGAATTCCTAAATTGTAGAAATTCTTTTTTCAGTACTAATAAGTGCGGGAAGCTATGCCAAAGGTATCTCAAATTTCAGCGTAGTTCCTTTACCTTCAGCCGAATCGATGTCGAATTTTCCTTTTAAAAATTTAATCCGCACAAGAATGTTCTCTAACCCCATTCCGGGTTTGTTTTTCATTACCTTTTCCTTGTCGAAACCCACTCCGTTGTCAGCAATAATGGCATTCAACGAATACTGGTCCTGAAACAAGGAGATGTGCAGTTTATTGGCTTTGGAGTGTTTGATTACGTTGTTTATACTTTCCTGAAAAATCCGGTACAACACCATTTGGATATCCTGATTGATATCTTCTTTAAGGTTGTCGGTGGTTAGGCTTATTTTCAACGAATTGCTGTCTATTTTTTCAATCAGAGTTTTCAATGCTTCGCCCAATCCGCTTCGCATTAATGCGTTAGGAATCATTTCGTGCGATACGCTGCGCACTTCTTTGATAGATTCATCCAGAAGATTCAGTGTGCGGTTATAGGTGTTTGCCGATTTTTCATCGTTTTCCAATTTATCCTGCATCGACTGCAAATTCATTTTCACCACGCTCAAAAACTGCCCCAGACTATCGTGTAGTGTAGTTGCCATTCTCTTCCGCTCGTTCTCTTCGGCGTGAATCACGGCTTTGGCCGCCATGTCCTGTTGCTCGAGAATCAGTTCTTGCAGTTTGAGTTTCTGTCGCTGCCTGATAATTCTGTAGCGGGCCAGGACAAAGCCGGATAGAAGTAGGGCAAGCGCTCCTAACACAATCAACCATGTGTTTCTCGTAGCTATAACAGCTTTTTGTTCAGCTATTTGCTTGTCTTTTTCTGCTGTGCGGTATTTGGTTTCCAGCTCATTGATGGTATTGGTGGCTTCGAGGGTGGAAATGCTGTCTTTTATCAGGTACGATTCTTCGAGCAATTCATACGCTTTTTCATACCTTCCCGTTCGTTTGAAAAGTTCTGATTTATTCATCAACGCAGCCTGCAAAGTGGGTTTGAAGTTGTATTCTTTCGAAAGTGCAAGGCTTTCATCGAGAACTGCCTCGGCCTTTTCGTATTTTTTTGTAACAATATAGAGTTCGCTGCGCGTAATGCAGCTAACGATATAATTGTAAATATCACCTGTGTTTTTGAGTGCAGCGGACGCCTTTTCGAGATAGAATGCTGCCTGCGGGTAATTCTCCATTTTCATGTAAGCATTACCGATGTTCGAAACGGCACTTCCGTACACATTCTCCGAAATTTCTGTTTTCGCCCGTAAGTTTTCCACTTCTTTGGCATATTCTATGGCTTTTTCGAAATCGTTTTTATAAAAATACGTGCTCGAAAGATTGACCAGAATCTGGCTCAGCGACTTAAAATTTCCTATTTTCTCCGAAAGCTCTTTACCTTTGAGCGAATATTCAATGGATTTGTCGTACAGTTTCAAGTGATTGTAGGTGTTGCCGATATTCAGGTATGAGTTACACATGTTTACCGGTGAATCAGCTTTCCGATACGCTTCCAGACCGCGCAAAAGATTTTCCATGGCATCTTCATACATTCCTTTGAAAACCTGTGTATTTCCCAGATTGTTGTATAAATGCCCGATCAGCAACTCGTCATTCGCCTTCTTTGCATACACCAAACCGCTGTCGGTTAGTTGCTCCAACTGCTTTAGGTTGTATTTGTCTTTTTTGATAAAAAAGATATTCTGATAGCCCCGGGCCGTGGAGCGATATTCTTTGTAGCGGATCGACTGTTTGACAGCCAGCCGGTAATATCGTTCGGCTTCCGTAAAATTGCCGTATTGCTCATAGAAAAACCCGATTTGATTGAGGTTGACGGGTTCTTCCTTTCGGATGGACTTTTTCCTGGAAATTTCAAGAGCGCTTGTCAACGCGTTGATTGCTTTTACGGAGTCTGTGGGCGCATAAATTCTTGCTAATTGACGCAGAGATTTGATAACTACAGTATCGGGTGTGGATTTCTGATTGATCAGGTTTTGAATGCTGTCAATATCCTGCCCCGACGCGCTGAGTGTAGCTACCAATGCGATAACACAAATGACGGTAAGATGTATTCGATGTTTCATACAATAAGTTTTTTCAAATATATTTACTTTCTTTGAAATAAAATAGAAGATGATGATTTTTCTCGGAAGTTATTTTTTTTGTTTTTATCAAAAAAGACAGTCTTTGTGAGAAACACAGACTTAATATGTAAATTCGGCCGGACTTCACAGCCCGACCGAATTACCTTGAACTAAAATTGAGAACAAAATGTTTTCATGAAAAAATCAAAAATTATGGAAAACTAATAAGATTCGGCTAAAATGTAATGTTGTGCTTTTTCCTTTCAGGCTTCACAATTGATCATTCTTCGAGTATTTTCAGCTGTTATTCACCTATTTTCAATCTTGAAACAAGCAGTTTATCTGATTTTTCTGTTTCACTGAAAAAATATAGATAATCACCTATTCTCACCATATTGTACCTGTCAAGGAGGTAAAATTTGTTTTTTTCGTCATCGCCCAGCGTTTTGAATTCCGAGGAAGTTCCGCTCGTAAGGTCAATCTGCCCGTACTGGATGCTGTAAAGTGGTGTATAAGTAGTGGTGGTGGTTGTAGAATTCCAGCCCGTATAACTGTCGCGGTCTTTATCAATCGCTTTGACCATCTTCATGACCCAATTCACGGATTTCCCATCTTTACTTTCAATTACGTAACTCCCGGCAGGAAAATTATCGGCTGTCATGGGCGATTTATTCATAAATCCTTTCTTGTTTTTTTGGTCGAGCGCTACGGTATAGTTGCGCACAAGCTTCCCATCTTTAGAGAACTGTAAGAGGTACATTCCCTCATATACTTTGGTGTAAGCAGGACCCGACGTGGAAGTGGAAACTCCGGCAATTGCTCCGAGCAATTTATTTCCGCCACCGCCGGCTTTGGTATCTTTATAATCTTGAAGCGCCAACATCATGGTGCCATCGGAGAGTATTTGGAAATTATCAGTAATGAATTTTTTACCGTCGAAAGAAAGCGGTTTTTTCATGTCAGGTCCGGCCACAGCTTTGTCGTTCAAATCTTTCATCGGAGTAGCGTTGATCATTTCCACCGCACCGTTTGCTATTCTCGCAACAATAAAATCGGTGTACTTTTTAGCGTCCAGCAGTTCGTCAATATCCGATTGGGATTGTATCATCTCTTCCTTTCCCGAAATAAGTCCTATAATTTTTTTTCCGCCACCCAGTATGCTCGAGTTCATGTCTGTTTGCGTGCTTTCCACTTCATCGGCATCCATGCTTGTAGCCGAAACAGTGGTTCCGAGCAACTGGAATGCCGATTTCCCATCTTTGGCAATGGCCGGGCCATAAAGACTGACAGAATTACCATTGCTGTAAGCGTTCAGAATTCTGAATCCGCTTGCAGGTGAAGGGATGGTGATGTTCTCTTTCACCTCGCCTTTTGGGGATATCCGCAAATAAGCCAGGTTGTTGGTAGAGCCTGCATCTGGTGCCAAAACAAGAATCCAGTCACGAGGCATTTCGTCGTTGGAGATATCACCGCTATACTCGTCCATCAGGGGTTTTGAAAACAACGGGGTCATGTAGCCCGGATATTTAATATTCTGCAACACATCGACTTTTCCATCGTAATTTACCCGGATAAAATCATAATTTCCTTCGCCTTTGCTGTTATTTTTCCCCGGGTCGTAAGCCAACGCGTAAATACAACTGTCTTGCGCCACCTCGTATGCACCGCAAAACCGGTATTGTTCGCCATCGGCATTTAGTAGTTTTTGATTATCGAGCAACTTGATTTTCTGAACGTATCTTCCGGCCCACCAATTCCATCGTGAGAGAATTTGTCGTTTTTTATACGTCATTTTTCCTGCCAGATTAGCACTTACAGCTACATTTTGCCCGATAACTTCATCGCCTTTGTATTTGAAATTTTTATATTTCTTCTGCGCGCTTTTTAGCTCCATTTCATCCTTTTTAGTACCAAGCAGATTACACTCACTGTCGAACGACATGATATCTACATTCACTTTGTCTTTACCGGCTTTCAGGAAATAGACCAAGTCAAAATTTCCGTTTTCCTTCACATCTATATTACCCAGATAGCCTACATTTACTTTTCTTGAGAGAGGATAATCCTTTTCAATCATCATTTGGGCCGAAAGAGAATAACTCAACGAAAATAGAATTACGCAAGTTAAAAATGCTGTTTTCATATTTTGAACGTTTATTAAAATTAGTACAAATACAAAAATAGACGCTGAAGTAAAAGAATTCTATACCCTGAAAAGGGTATATTTTCGGTTCTTATTATTCTATTTTTGAGAATAAATGGATTTGTCTCTTCAAATTATGCTCCTGACCAAACGGATATGCTATTTTAAAGCACTAAGCTTCGCATACGTTCGACGGGTTTTGTAAACCCGTCGGAATATACTATAAGGAACTGTGTTCCGATATGCTGCCGTTTGATTTTTAAACTGCCACAAATTTATGAATATATTCTTAATTTACATTTGCAACTTAGCGGATTAAAAAATCCTTATAATACATTCCGACGGGATTAAAATTACTCCCTATGGTCGTGACCGCTGGTTCCCGTCGAACGAGCGCCATTATTAGCTCATTTAAAGGACATATCCGTAAGG
>JAYFRI010000134.1:0-6875 GCA_034926015.1 Paludibacter sp.
TTCTTCGGGAATGGATGCAATAGCCTGCCTGCAAGCCTCATTGTCGCGCACATCGAAACATAAAGGACAAACCTGAACCGAAAATTCTTCGCGCAATGTACATGCAAGTTCATGCAAGCGTTCTGCTCTCCGGCCTGTAATGATTAATTTGTAATCAAGCTTTGCCAATCGCAATGCGAAAGCGCGTCCGAAACCCGAAGTAACACCGGTTATTAATGCTGTTTTCATAAAATAAAAGTAAGTAAAATGAAAGACTGCTATAAAGCTACAATCGACTTCTCCAATCAACATTTTCACTGATTGGAAAAGACATTTAAATTATTTGGTATATTTCAGATCGTGCCCCATGCGTGTTTTTTTTGTTTGCATGTAAAAAGCGTTGAACTCGTTTGGTTTTACTTCAATAGGGATGTTTTCAACTATCGACAATCCGTAAGCTTCCAACCCAATTCGTTTTACAGGATTATTAGTCATCAACCTGATTTTAGTAACCCCTACTTCGCGCAAAATCTGTGCTCCCACTCCATAGTCACGCTCATCAGCATCGAATCCGAGATGAATGTTGGCGTCGACAGTGTCCAGTCCTTCTTCCTGCAATTTATAGGCTTTAATTTTATTCATCAGGCCTATTCCTCTACCTTCCTGGTTCATGTACACAATCACGCCCTTTCCTTCTTTCTCAATCATTTCCATCGATTTTTGCAACTGCTCGCCACACTCGCACCGCATAGATCCGAAAATATCACCAGTCATGCAGGATGAATGAACACGTACCAAAATAGCCTCATCCTTCTCCCATTCACCTTTTATAAGAGCCACATGCTCCAATCCGTTCGATAGCTGACGGAAAGGAATTAGTTTGAAATAACCATGAGAAGTAGGCATGTTCACCTTCTCCCCCTTTTCAACAAGCGATTCTGTTTTCAATCTGTAGGCAATTAAATCCTCTATAGAAATTATTTTCAAACCAAATTTCTTCGAAAGTTCTATCAATTCGGGCAACCTGGCCATAGTTCCATCTTCGTTCATTATTTCGATAAGAGCTCCAGCCGGATACAAACCAGCAAGACGAGCCAAATCGACAGCAGCCTCAGTGTGCCCAGCACGACGAATCACTCCTCTGTTTTTCGCCCGTAAAGGGAATATATGTCCGGGACGTCCAAAAGTCTCCGGCTTTGAATCAGGGTGTGCAAGCGCCTGAAATGTAGCTGCCCTGTCGGAGGCCGACACACCGGTGGTACAGCCTTCGAGTTTATCCACACTTACGGTAAACGGCGTTGAATGAATAGAAGTGTTTTTTTCGACCTGCATTTCAAGGTCAAGTTCATCGCAGCGCTCTTCGGTAAGAGGAGCACACAATACACCGCGTCCGTGGGTGATCATAAAATTCACCATTTCGGGCGTCATTTTTTCGGCTGCACAAATAAAATCGCCTTCATTTTCACGATCCTCATCATCAACAACGATTACGAACTTACCTGCTTTTATGTCCTCTAAAGCATCTTCAATGCTATTAAATAATGTATTCATTTTAATATTCTATATTTTAGTTGGCTTTTTTACCAACCCTTTTTCTAACGACCTGATTATATTTTTGTTTTAAATCAGTTACAATTTTAAGATATTGTTCGGGATTAAATAAAGTAGCATCCACAGCCGACTTATAAGTAAGAAAAATCCCGATAGGCAGCAATACAAATGAACTCAGCCACATTCCTTCAAAGGCAGTCCAGATTCCTTCTCTCGACATTTTATATCCGGTAGTATCGATGATATAATAAATAATAAACATAATCACCGAAATAACAACAGGTGCTCCCAAACCTCCTTTTCGAATGATGGCTCCCAGCGGTGCACCGATAAAGAAAAATATGAGGCAGGCAAACGAAAGTGTAAATTTCCGATGCCATTCAATCTCGTGCCGGCTTACATATTTTTGGGGATCGCCAAGCATAAGTTTATTATAATCAATCTGATTCTTCATGTCGGTTGCTTTCTGAACAGCTGCACTGGCGGCCGTCTCCATATCGCCCAGCTCCATTTTCAACAACAAAGAATCGGGATTGTACTTTTTCAAATCGATATTTTCGCCCATATCCAACGAACGTCCCGGATCCGATTCGCGCCCCAGATACCGGTGTTTTACGATTTCGGCCTGTTGTTCCTTTAGTCTGGCATCCACTATCTTGCTCACCGAATCGATAGATTGCGTTAGCTGAGTTATATTTTTACTTACATGTTGGTCTTCGAGTATCGATTCATCCAAACGGGTAAAATCCGAATCGAAATCGAGCAAAATTTCTTTGTATGCAAAAGTTTCTCTGCGGTAAGGAATGGCCGAAGATGTATTCAACAAACGTTGTTTTTTCAGATTTTCGAAATTCTCACCCTCATAAAGTGTCAGAAGGAGGTATTTTTTATCTTCGGTAAATTTGATTCGTCCCGAATCGGCAACCATCACAGATGCATTTTCAAACCCTCCCGAAAAATCATAAATCATCAAGTCCTTCAACAATCCGTCCTCTTTATCGCGAACATACATGTTCACACCATTGATTCCCGAGTAAAACTCACCCACAGGAATATCAAGTTCAGGCGATTTTTGTTTGAGAGAAAGTATCAGTGTCCAAAGCTTTGTTTGCGAAATGGGGAGCACATAATTGGAGAAATAAAAAGCCCCCACACACACAAGCGCAATGAAAACAATAAGAGGCCGAATGATTCTAAACAACGATATACCAGCCGATTTCATGGCTGTAAGCTCGAAATTCTCGCCCAGATTCCCGAAGGTCATCAGTGATGCCAGCAAAATTGCCAAGGGCAATGCTAGAGGCACCAAGGTAAAAATAGCATAAACAAAAAACTCGCCCAACACTCCTATTCCTATCCCTTTTCCCACTAATTCAGCAAAATGCTTCCATAAAAACTGCATCAGCAAAATGAAGATGCAAATGAGAAAAGTCATTAAAAACAGCGTAAAAAAACGTTTAAATATGTAGATGTCAATTTTTTTAAGTCTGAGCATATTCTTCTTTTTATAAAGAGCAACAAAATTACTTCAAAAAGTTCAATAATCAATTAGATGAAGTACGAAATTAAATTAAAGTAATAAAGCAGCATTATAAAAAAAAGAAACTTAATGTGGAATGAAACATGAGTTCATCAACTCCCAGCCGAAAACAAAAAGAGTATGCCAACGATTGAAACTTCGGGCATACTCTTGTAAATATTTCAACTATAAAACAAATTACATTCCTGTTTTTCTTCGAAGTTCTTCAATTTGTTTATTCCATAAAAGAATCAAATCGTCGACGTCCGAAGGCTCGGCATAGTCAGTGATCACCAATATCAGGCCGCCGGTTATCTCTGGCGACACAATTTTAAATTCGAAGAAAGTATCAAGATCTCCATCGTCAACCCAATGAAACCGAATATAGGAATTTGGTCTTAATTGTTGTAAAACAGCAGTTTGTTCATGACCATCCCACGAAAAAACATATTCATTTCCCGAAACTGTAACTCCATCAGCAAACCATTCGGACAATCCAAGGGGTGTACCAATCGAATTCCACAAAATGGTAGATGAAGAATTATCCAAAGAATATTCAATACTAAATTCAATCTTTTGCATGCTCAAACCTCAGCAATTAACAATTCAACTTAAAATTCGATTGCAATATAGATAAAATTTACGACTATGACAAATATATGCTATAAAAATCTTAAAATTTCAAACTACTCTTTTCGAAACGAAGCGGTAAAAGCTGTTTTACATTGCCGAGTACATATGTATTTTTGGTGCCATATAGTAGCACAGTAATGTCTTTTCCATAACGGGATTCGGTCTCGATAAGTACCTGCCGGCACGAACCGCAGGGTGTGACCGGATCGGCCAGGAAACCTCCAGCAGTAAAAGCGGCTATCGCAATCGTAGTAACAGGAACATCAGGATATTGCGCATTTGCATAAAACATAGCCACTCTTTCGGCACAAAGCCCCGATGGATAAGCTGCGTTTTCCTGGTTATTCCCTCCGAAAACCTCACCGTTAGCAAGCAATACGGCAGCTCCTACCCGGAAGCCCGAATACGGCGCATATGCATTATTGGCTTGTGATTTTGCTTTTTCAATCAACATTTTCTGATCGGCATTCAATTCATCAAAATCACAAATACTTACTTTTGTTTCAATTATTCTTTCAATCATGTTTATAGTTTTGTGGCTGTTGTTTTTTTAGTTTTTTAAAGTCGTATAAACCAAAGACAGAGACTTTATCTTCTTACAAAAGTATAAAATAATCTCTTCAAATCGATGTTTTTGTCCAAATAGTTCTATTTTTGTGGCAAATTAAATAAATTATTTTCAATTATGCGCATACTGTCAGCGAAACAAACTCTTGTATTTTTATTCATTTTGACATGTACTTTTGTTTCTTCACAAACCAAAAGCAAAGCCTATCTGAGTTATATCGAAGCCTATAATCAGCTTGCCATTATACAACAAAAAGAACACGGAATACCTGCAAGTATCACATTAGCACAGGGTTTACTCGAATCAGGAGCAGGTCAAAGTGAATTTGCTAAAAAATCGAACAATCATTTCGGCATAAAATGTCACGACTGGACCGGTGATAAAGTATATCACGACGATGACAGCAAAGGAGAGTGTTTCAGGAAATATGACAATGTTCTTGCTTCGTACGAAGATCATTCCTTTTTTTTGAAAAATAAAAGCCGTTATGCTTTTTTATTCGAATTAAGCCCCACCGACTACGAAGGCTGGGCACACGGATTAAAAAAAGCCGGTTATGCCACCGACCCTACCTATGCCTATAAACTTATCTCCATTATCGAAAACTACGGACTGCACTCATACGATCTCGTAAAAGGAACCGATAACACAATTGCTGATTCCAAACATTCAACCGAGAAAAATCAGCAAATTCAACCAACAATGGGCAATATAGCGGCTACTGAGCGCCACGAAGTTTACAAAAATAACCGTGTAAGATATGTAGTGGCTCAGGCAGGCGACAGCTATAGCAGTATAGCCGACGAATTTGACACAAGCGAAAAAAACCTGAGAGCTTACAACGAAGTGAAAGCTACTACAAATCTGAATCCGGGCACTCAGGTATATCTACAGAACAAAAGAAACAAATCAGGAAAATCATATACTACCCATGTAGTGCGTGAGGGTGAAACAATGTACCAGATTGCGCAACAATATGCCATAAAAACTGAAAAGTTGTATCTGCTGAACAACAAACCATTCAGCGAAGGGGCAAAAACAGGAGAAGTATTACAGCTTAGGTAAGCACAACATAATCTGCATTATGCGAAAAAAAAATACAGAATCCCTACGGGATGTAATTACTCAGGTTTTAAAATCGAATCATCTGGATAAACCACTGAACGAAAAACGAATCATTGATGCCTGGCCTATAGTTCTGGGTGAAAATATTATGCAATATACAACAGAACTAAGCATTAAAAACAGGATTTTATACGTCACGTTGTCCTCTTCGGTATTGAGGCATGATTTGTTTCTGTCGCGCGAAGAGATAAAAAAATCATTGAACAAACAAGTGGGAGGCGAAATCATTAACAGTATCATTTTCAGGTAAACACAGACAATTAGCTCAGTTTTCAATATAAGTATGCAATTCTTCTGAAAATCAACGATTGGATTTTTTTGCATTCAAAAATAAATATCAATAAATAAACGCAATGGATTACAGAGCTCATTTACTGCTACCGCTGTCAAAAAGATACATTGATCAGTTGGCGCTCGAAGTGTTTATTCATCCCGAAACCTTTGCCAGGATTTATGAACTTATTTTCGACACCGATACTACTGTTGCCTGGCGTGCAGCATGGGCTTGTCAGAAAATTAGCGAAAAACAACCTGAATTATTTACTGACAAGCAATTTAACGAACTGGCAGCGTTCACTATAGCTTCTTCACACGACGGTATTAAAAGAGGTTGCCTGGGCACACTGAACAATCTTCCACTTCCTCAACCCATTCCCGTGGAGCTTATCAATGCTTGTTTCGATTGGATGATTTCCACAAAGTCGGCCATTGCGGTGCAGGCATTATCATTAAAACTTTTATATAAATTATGCCTGAACGAACCCGGTTTGATCCCCGAATTAGAGGCTTATCTTGAAAACTTCGACAACGAAGGTCTCTCTCCCGGCTTAGTATCAACAAAACGTAATATAACTAAGTTACTGAAAAACAACAAAAAGAAATTGTAGAATTATCATAATTTCAAAAATTGCACAGTTTTGTAAAAAAAGTGTTATTTTTGCCCCGAATTAAATCCGGTCATAAGAAATATGACTTAATATTAATTTTAGTTTAATAAAAAATTATGTCATTAAAGAAAAACATTCTGGCATTACGACAAAAAAAAGCCATCGTTGAAAAAGGAGGCGGCGATAAAGCCATTGAAAAACAGTTAGCAATGGGTAAATTGACTGCCAGAGAACGTATTTTAGGCTTATTAGATCCCGGTTCGTTTCACGAGTATGATCTTTTTGTAGAACACGAAGAGCAAAACTTTGGGATGGCAAGCAAAGAGCTTCCCGGCGATGGAGTAATCACAGGAACAGGTACCATCAAAGGTGCAGCTATCTGTATTTATGCTCAGGACTTTACGGTGATGGGTGGTTCGTTAGGACTAAAGCATGCTCGTAAAATTACAAAAATAATGGATCATGCCCTTAAAATGAAAGTTCCCTGCATCGGTATCAACGATTCAGGTGGTGCACGTATCCAGGAAGGAATTGGAGCATTAGCCGGTTATGGTGAAATCTTTTACCGGAACACAATGGCGTCAGGTGTAATTCCTCAAATATCAGTGATTTT
>JAYFRI010000299.1:0-8921 GCA_034926015.1 Paludibacter sp.
GGCTTATAGCCTTTTCATGCTAATATTGCAGGCATTTCAGGATGCTCCTATCGATTATACAGGCATTCTTATCAACGGATTGGGTGCATCAATCATTTTTGTACTGTTTTACGGGCTGTTTATGTATTTCGAAATGAAACCTAAAATTGATTTCCTGCATTCCGACACTGCAATTGTACCTCAGTTCGGTAGCAAGGCGCAGGTTGATTTTCAAATTCCGAATCTACAATCTTCTTTTCAGGAAGTAGTCGAGCTTATAAAGTCAGGACATAAAATTGATTTTCTGGACGAAAATAAAAGAATAATTAAATTTCATTCTCCTTTTTCGCTTCAACAATGGCAAATGGGCAGCGTCATTTATGGTGATGCAGAAAATGAGCGTTTGGTGCTTGTCACTTTCCCTTTCACGGGCGGTTTTTCGGCAAAAGCCAGTCGTAAATCGGCACTGCTCTGCGACCAACTGAAATCTGATATAATGAGTCAGTTGGGCAATAAAATTGCAAAATGAAATATTTTTGAACATTTTTATTTAAATTTCGTTTGATATTTACAGAAAAGCATTACTTTTGCATCGCAACAAAAAAAGCAAAACATATGAACCGATTTTTTACATACTTTTATTTTTACTTTTACTTTAGCAGGTGAGAGCAGGATAAACTTATGTAAACATGAAATGAATTAATTAAATACAACATATAAAAAATCCTGCTCGATTATTCGGGTAGGATTTTTTTTTGAAGCACTAAACACGAAACGTACAATACGAAATACAGAAGCTTATGAAAAGAGTAGCCATACAAGGAGGATTAGGAGCCTATCACGGCATAGCCGCCGAAAATTATTTTGCCGGCGAAGAAGTTGAAATCATCCCTTGTGTCACCTTCAGAGATGTATTTAAAGCCATTGAAAAAGACCCGAATGCCATTGGAATTATGGCCATCGAGAATACAATTGCAGGCAGCCTGCTACAAAACTACGAATTGCTGAAGGAATACAAAATGCCTATCGCCGGAGAATTCAAACTGCGCATCTCGCACTGCCTGGCGGCCCTGCCCGGTCAGGACATTCACGATATCAAAGAAGTACAATCGCACCCTATAGCATTGATGCAATGTGCTAATTTTCTGAACACCTTGCCCGGTATCAAAATTGTGGAACACGAAGATACTGCGTTGGCCGCCCACGACATTGCAGCAAAGCAACTGGTTGGACATGCAGCCATTTGCAGCGCAAGAGCCGCCGAAATTTACGGACTCGAAGTGTTGGCCACAGCCATCGAAACCAACAAGCATAACTTCACCCGCTTTCTTGTGTTTGGTAATAAATGGAGCGTGGATGAGATACAAAAGGATGATGTCATCAACAAAGCGTCGGTGGTATTCACCCTGCCCCACGCCGAAGGTAGTTTATCGAAAGTACTTTCTGTCTTCTCGTTTTACGGCATCAATCTTACTAAAATTCAGTCCCTGCCTATCATAGGACGCGAGTGGGAATATCAGTTTTATGTCGACTTTCAGTTTGCCGATCTCGAACGCTACAAACAATGCGTAATGGCTATTAAACCCCTGATAAAAGAATTCAGAACGCTCGGAGAATATGCCGAAGGAATAACACCGGAAATTTAAAATCATAGCCACCGAAGAGGTGATTTTGAAGATATATAACAACAAGAATAAACACAATGGACAAAAGCATAACAGACAAAACAAACTCAAACTCCCCTTTAGGGGTTGGGGGCCGAACAATACAACCTGCAGATCGTTTAAATTCGGTTTCGGAATATTATTTTTCGACAAAACTAAAAGAAGTCGCCGAAATGAATGCCAGGGGGCTGAATGTGATCAGCCTCGGCATAGGAAGTCCGGACATGCCACCGTCGGCTGCCACTGTGGAAGCCCTTTGCACATCGGCGGCCGATCCTGCTGTGCATGGCTACCAGCCTTATGTTGGTATCCCTGAACTGCGCAAAGCTTTTGCCGATTGGTATGCAAAATGGTTCAAAGTGGAACTGAATGCCGCCAATGAAATTCAACCGCTGATTGGTTCCAAAGAAGGTATTCTGCACATCTCCATGGCATTTCTCAATCCCGGCGATGGCGTTTTGGTCCCCAATCCGGGCTACCCCACCTACTCGTCTGTTAGTAATCTAGTGCAGGCCAATGTAATTACCTACGACCTGGACGAAAACAATAACTGGCAACCCGATTTCGAAGCACTCGAACAACTCGACCTGAGCAACGTTAAACTAATGTGGGTGAACTACCCCAATATGCCTACAGGCGCCAGTGCCACTCCCGAATTGTTCGAAAAACTGGTGGCTTTTGGAAAAAAACACGGTATCGTTATCTGCAATGACAATCCCTACAGTTTTATTCTGAACGACAACCACCTGAGTATATTGCAGGTAGAAGGCGCAAAAGAGATTTGTATTGAGCTGAATTCGATGAGTAAATCGCACAATATGCCCGGTTGGCGTATGGGTATGCTGGCTTCGAATGCACAATTTGTGGAATGGATACTGAAGGTAAAAAGCAATATCGACAGCGGACAGTTTAAGCCCATGCAAATGGCAGCCATTGCTGCATTGAACAATTCGGAAGAATGGCACAACGAAATGAATATCAACCTTTACAAAAACCGCCGCCATTTGGCTGAGGAAATAATGAAATCGCTTGGTTGCAGTTTCGACCCCCATCAGGTGGGCATGTTTCTGTGGGGAAAAATTCCCGATCAATACAAGGACAGCGCCGAACTGGCCGACAAAGTGCTTTACGATGCCAAAGTATTTATAACACCGGGTTTTATTTTTGGCAACAAAGGCCAGCGATATGTACGCCTTTCGCTTTGTGCCAACGAAAAAATGCTGGGCGAAGCGCTGGAAAGAATTAACGCAATGTAGCCCCCTAACCCCCGAAGGGGGAACAAAACACTAATTTTCAAGGCAATGTGCCAATTTGAAAATATGCCAATGTGCCAATGTGCCAATTTGAGAATTTGTCCCGAAAGCTTTCGGGATTGAGAATTTGTCCCGAAAGCTTTCGGGATTGAGAATTTGTCCCGAAAGCTTTCGGGATTGAGAATTGAAGAATGAAGAACAAGAAATTGTAAATTGTAAATAAATAAATTGTAAACAATAAAGATATGGAACTCGAATCAATTTTACTTCCCGGAGTGGATGCTAAACGCCCACTCATCATAGCCGGTCCCTGTAGTGCTGAAACGGACGAACAGGTAATGGAAACGGCGCGTGCGCTTGCTGCCCGCGGTATCAAAATTTTCCGTGCAGGCATTTGGAAACCCCGCACCAAGCCGGGTGGTTTCGAAGGGAATGGTGTAAAAGCTCTACCCTGGTTAAAACGTGTAAAAACAGAACTCGGCATGTACACCGCCGTGGAAGTGGCCACTGCTGCCCATGTGCGCGAAGCCCTTGCTTACGATGTAGACATGCTCTGGATAGGCGCCCGCACTTCGGCCAATCCTTTTGCTGTGCAGGAAGTGGCCGATGCTCTCGAAGGCATGGACATCCCCGTACTGATTAAGAACCCGGTGAACCCCGACATCGACTTGTGGATAGGTGCCATCGAACGCATTCACAATGCAGGTATCCGCCGCATTGGCGCCATACACCGCGGTTTCAGCTCGTTCGATAAAAAGATTTACCGCAACCTGCCGCAATGGCACATTCCTATCGAACTGCACCGTCAGCTCCCAAACCTACCTATCATTTGCGACCCAAGCCATATAGGCGGACGACGCGAACTGATAGCGCCACTTTGCCAGCAAGCCATGGACCTAAATTTCGATGGTTTAATTGTGGAATCGCATTGCAATCCCGAAAAAGCATGGAGCGATGCCTCGCAGCAGGTAACCCCCGATGTGCTCGATTTTATACTCAACACCTTAGTGATCCGCGACACTACCCAAACCACCGAAAATCTTTCGGCATTGCGTCGTCAGATCGATGAGCTTGACAACAGCTTACTGGAGCTACTGGCACGCCGCATGCGGGTTTCCGAAGAAATTGGTCAGTACAAAAAAGAACACAATATGCCCATTCTGCAATCGCAACGCTACGATGAGATTCTTCAAAACCGCATCTCGCAAGCCGAGCGCATGGATATGGATGGCGAATTTATGAAAACCGTTCTGGTGGCCATCCACGAAGAATCGGTACGCCATCAGCAGGAAATTATGAAACAATAGCTTCATAACAAACTATATAGAAAAGCGCCTGTAGGAAGAAATTCTTCCGACAGGCGCTTTTTTTTGAATGTAATTCAGTCGATGCAAAGGCTCAGGCTTAAAGTTACACAAAGAGCATGTTTATTATTTGACACTAACGGACACTTTACTTTTTATGTTGGCCGATGAAGCTGCATTGCAGAGGACAAACTCACCTGATTCCACGTCCCATGTTTGGGTTTTATCGTTGTACAAAGCAAAATCTTTTACTTTAAGTTCCAGTTCCACTGTTTGTGTTTCGCCGGCTTTCAGATGCACTTTTTTGAAGGCTTTTAATTCCTTCACCGGACGCACAACCGAAGCTTTTGGTTGCGACATATATACCTGAGCTATTTCAGCGCCATCGGTTTTGCCCGTATTTTTGACAGTGAACGCTACTTTTACAATATCGGTTTTGGCGTACTCTTTCTTATCGGCAGTGATCTTACCGTATTCGAAAGTGCTATAACTTAAGCCATAGCCAAATGGAAACTGCGGAGCAATCTTTTTGGTATCGAACCAGCGATAACCAACGAGAATATCTTCTTTGTATTCCTGTTTTTTACCATCGCCGGGATACGACATTTGACCGAACGAATGCGCTGCATTGTCCTCCAATTTCTTTGGAAAAGAAAATGGCAACTTTCCCGAAGGATTTACTTCACCCGAAATAATATTGGCAATGGCATTCCCTGCTTCAGAACCCAGGTACCATGCCTGTACCAAAGCCGGAACTTGTGATAGCCAGGGCATTTCCACTGCATTTCCACTGCAAAGTATTACAGTCAGGTTTTTATTCGTTGCCATCAATGCATTGATGACTTTATCCTGATTGTATGGAAGTGCCATTGACTGACGGTCGTCTCCTTCGCTATCCTGAAACCAGTTTTTATTTAAGCCGCCCACAAAAATCACTGCATCGGCATTGCGGGCAGTTTCAACAGCAGCTGCGAGCAATGAATCGGCAACGGTTTTGCTTTCAGGCTTTCTGTCATCCAAATCGGCACTGTAACCGCGCGAAAAAGCAATTGCTTCAACTCCATATTTATTCGTAAGACCTTCGAGAGGCGAAATTTCGTAAGCCACCTTAAGCGACGATGAACCGCCACCAACAACAAGACTGCGGACAGCATTGTCGCCAATCACGGCAATGCGACGGTATTTACCTACAGGAATAGGAAGCGTTTGTTTATCGTTTTTGAGCAACACAATTCCCTGCTCGGCAATTTTACGCGCTGCTTCGGAATGTTCGGGACTCACAAATTTCCCAAAAGGTCGGTTTGCTGCCATGGAAGTACGGAAAATCATACGCAACAGACGGATAACTTTCTGATCGAGTTCCTTCGTACTGAATTTACCCGATTTTATTCCTTCTAAATATGGTCTGGCTAAGTAATATGCCGAATATGGCGAAGTTCCTTTGGTTGTTAGTCCATTAGTCCATGTACCCATTTCCAAATCAAGTCCGTTGTAAACCGATTGTTCGGTATTGTGCACGCCTCCCCAGTCGCTGATAACAACGCCATCGAATTGCCAATCGGTTTTCAGAATTTTATTCAACAGCAAATCGTTGTGACAACAGTGCTGACCTCTGAACTGGTTGTATGCCCCCATGATCGACCATGCTTTTCCTTCCTGAACGGCAGCTTTAAAAGCAGGCAGATAAATTTCGTAGAGGGCGCGATCGCTCACTTCAACATTGATCCCCATGCGGTCTTTTTCCTGATTATTGAGTGCAAAATGCTTCACGCAAGCTGCCACTCCGTTTTGCTGAACCGCCTGCACATAGGGCACAACCATGCGCGATGACAAATAAGGGTCTTCACCCATGTATTCGAAATTTCGTCCATTGAGCGGAGTACGATAGATATTCACACCCGGGCCGAGCAATACTCCTTTGTTGCGATAGCGGGCTTCCTCGCCAATAGACTTTCCGTATAAGGCCGAAATTTCGGGATTAAATGTGGCTGCCAGACAAGTCAGTGCAGGAAAAGCTGTACATGAATCGTTGGTCCATTTGGCACCATCCCATTCGTCCCAAAAAACTTCCTCGCGTATGCCGTGCGGTCCATCGGTCATCCATATTTCGGGAATGCCTAGACGAGGTACACCACGTGAGCTGAATTTAGACTGTGCATGACACATGGCAACCTTTTCTTCGAGTGTCATTAACGAGAGTGCATTTTCAATACGCTTTTCGATTGGCTGACTTGCATCGAGGTATACAGGTGTTTGGGCATTTGCTGTATTAACTAACATCATGTGGCAGATGGCTACGATACTTACAATTTTTGTTTTCATTATTTTGTTGTTAGTGGAATGTGTTCATGAAAACAAATTCCATTTTTTCATAAAAAAACTAATCTCTATTTTTTAAGCAATGAATAAAAATAAAATTTCAGGAAGCTAAATCAAAAGTAAATCCGGAATAAACTGCCAGAATCCTTTCGACACAGCTTCCTGTTGATTAATACATTATTTCACCGACACCTTAGCAGAGTAACCATCAACACGGATGATATATAAACCTGCGCTCAGTGGTTTCGAACTGAATTTACCGGTAACCATAGTCGACTGAATGCTACGACCTGCGATATCGAACAACTCTACTTTACTCTGAACACCATCAATATTGATAATACGGTTCGAAGTAGTAATACTGTATTTACTGTAGTCAATCTCATTCAATGCATTTGGAAGAACGGTTATTAAATCATTAGAAGTCAGCACATCACTCGAACCACTATTACTTGCAGTCAGCTTTACAGTAAATGTTCCGCCGGTGGTGTAGGTATGTATCGGATCCTGCTCAGTACTTGTTGTTCCATCGCCAAAATCCCAAGCCCATGAAGTAGCATTGGTTGATAAGTCGTAGAACTGAACTGTCAGCGGAGCAACTCCTGAAACTGTTTCGGCATAGAAATCAGCCTTTACAGGTAATGTTTCTTTCAGGGTAAGTTCGTCGAGCAAAATTTCGCGGGCAGCCGAAGCATTTGAGCCCATTTTGAGCACAAAATAGTAAACACCATCTACTGTTGGTTTAAAAGGAGCCACAGTGGCTTTTTTACTAATCTGTACATCTGTCAGCGATTGAAGTCCGTTCCAAGTATCCATTCCGAAAATTTTGGTTCCCTGCGTTGCTGTATAGTCAACTCCATCTGCAGGAATAACTGTACCCACAAAACCTTCGCACCAAAATTCAGAAAGACCTTTTATATCTTTGAAAAATCCATCGAACAAATAAGTATAGCCTGCTTTCAAAGTTACTTCCTGATAGATAGCTGTATTAAATCCGGTTCCGACAGTTTGAATGCGAAGATTACCACCAGCAGCTCCTGTGGGTGCATTTCCGGTATAATTCCATTCAAAAGTGGATACATCGGCCGGATTACATTTGTTGGTCGACCAAAAATTACCGTTCTCCATATTTCCGCCATACAGCATTTCGCCGGCAGGAAGTGTTGGTTTTGAGTTTACTTTTACGAAATCTGTTTTAATTAAAACCGAATCACCTTTTTCGTTGGTAGCAGTCAGTTTTACAGTATAAGTTCCCACAACAGTGTAGGTGTGTTCAGGATTTTCTACAGTGCTGATAGCAGAACCATCGCCAAAATCCCATTTGTAAGAGTTAGCAAACTTAGTCGAGTTTGTAAATACAGTTTTCAATGCAGGGAAACCCACAGCGTTTGTAGCCGTAAAGCTAACAGCCGGTTTTGTGCGAACAGGCGTCAATGAAAGTTCGTCGACTGCAATTTTAAATCCGGGTCCATCCCAGGTACCCATTTTAAGTACAAAATAATAATCGCCTGTAGTTTCGGGAGTGAAAGTAGTATATGTACCTGCGTGAATTTTAAATGTACCATTCAAACCAGCCACAGCACTACCCGCATTCCATGCATCAAATTTAGCAATCATCTTACCTTCGGTGGAACCGTAATCGGCACCATTACCTGCGGGTTGAGCACCAATATATACTTCTGTCCAGAAGTTTTTCAGGTTAGCACTCAAATCGCGGAAAGCACCATCGAACACGTACACAGAATCACGGCTTAAATGTACTTTTTGATAAATAGCATATTGCACGCCGGCACCTGCAGCCGGACCTTCGATCAATAAGTATCCTCCCTGACCGGCATTGGGTTTAGTTTCGGTAGCATTCCATGTAGCCACAGGGTTGTTGCCTGTTCCTGTGTTCAGAAAATCTTCGATCCAGTCGCCTTTGGCTTCCATGTTTCCGTTTTTCAACAATCCTCCTCCGGTTAATATCGCCAATGGAGTAACATTAATATATTCAGTTTCGATTTTCTCGTTTGAGCCAATTTCATTTGTGGCAGTAAGTTTTACGGTATATTTTCCAACAGCTGCAAAAGTATGAGTCGGATTTTTCTCTGTGCTTGTACCGCCATCGCCAAAATCCCATGCCCATGAGTTGGCCATTTTAGAATCGTCGCTGAAATTTACAGTGAGCGGTGCAAAGCCTGAACGCACATCGGCTTTTATGGCAGCCACAGGCGCTAATCTATCGCTTGTAAGTTTCAATTCATCCACCACAATATCGCAGGTTGGCACTTCGGCATCCCAGGTGGTGGCACCCATTTTCATTACAAAATAATACACACCGGTGGTGGGAGGCAAAAAATACTTGCAGGCCGCAGCATTTAGTTTAAATGTGCCATCAGCCACGGCTGCAGGATTATCCC
>JAYFRI010000381.1:0-2511 GCA_034926015.1 Paludibacter sp.
TGCTCAAAGCATCTTTGAAATTGAAATTAAAACCACTAAGTCAAAAGAAATTGTACGAAAAATCCTATTAGTAAACCAAGAACAAAAAGATTTAAATAAATTCCTTAAGTTTGGGTGTTAAATCGCGGAACTCAGGAAAAAGCCTTGATTCTGGGGACAGGTGGCGCTTCGAAGGCTATTTTATACACTTTACAAAAACTGGGTATTGAATGCGCTTATGTTTCACGCTCTGTTCGTGAAGGGCAACTCACATACAGCGACCTGAACAAAGAAATCATCGACAACAATTTGTTAATCATCAACGCAACACCGCTCGGCACTTTTCCTAAAACGGATGTCTGTCCGGACATTCCTTATCAGTTCCTGACCACCAGGCATCTGCTTTTCGATGTGGTTTACAATCCTGCCGAAACATTGTTTATGAAAAAGGGCCGCGACGCCGGCGCCACAGCCCTTAACGGAGAAGAAATGCTGATAGGTCAGGCCATTGCAGCCTGGGAAATCTGGAACAGATAGCTCTGCGAAATTACTCTGCCGACTTACTGAGTTCAGAGCCATCGAAAACAACCGAGATACCATACGATGCGTCATCCGGATCAATATCGACAATAAAAGTCCTCTGCTTAATCATCAAACCATTACGCCCCACACTAACCGCAAAAGAAACCTTATCGGCAGCCTCTTCAATAATAATTTTGTGAACGCGCTGCTTACCGGGCGCCAACTTGTTTTTGGGTCCCATTGTTTCGCCGGTTGCCCACATATGTACCTCTTCATCTGAGCCATTATACATTGATACATTAACCGCCTGACCAACCGTATCAGTCACACATGAGCTACACACAAAAACACAAACAAGACACAAAAGTGTCCACGAAAATCTGTCTGAAATTCTCATATTATACAATTCTGATTATATTGAAAGATTAAAAAATGAATTTGTATTTATTTGATAATTATTTTGGTGGTTTCGGACAACACATCCGTGACTGCCTTTACAATATAAGCTTGCTGCAACCGAACAGGAAATGTCGTGATTCCGTTTGCACTTACAGTTTTATATCCGCAGTTACGACCGGCAAGATCGAATACCGAAACCCTTGCCTCCAGCTCTGTATTGTTATAAACACACAGATTATTGTTCATCGTAAACACCTTAATCCCTGATGTTTTTTCACCACCATCCACACTATAATCTGTTATCACCTTAAAGCGATTGATTGGCTTTGCAGTAGAAGTTGCAACAAAAAGATACTTTGTTCCGCTCTCTGTTATATCAGCCACGACATTGGCCACAATATCTACCAAATATATTTTAGAATATTTTCCTTCGGCATTCTCATGCACCACTGTGAGTTTGTATTCAGTATCCTGTCCGGCCTGAAATGCCAGTGTTGTATTGTTAAGATCGTCAATGGCGCCTACCTGATAGTTTCCATCTTCTTCAATAGCATAAATTTGTGGATCGAGTGCTGAACCCGGAATTTTTTCTCCATCGTAACCATCATCGTAGGATCTTGTGAATTTTTCATCAGGAACGAGCCACATTCTGTCCGTCGAAGTTTTTCCTTCAATATCAAATCTTGTCGACATTCCATTGTACCTCATTTGCTCTGAAGGCACCCGTTGCATATCGGTATTGCCCATAGCAACCGAATTATAGTTTATACTTACATAGGCGTTTGGAGTAGGGTCAGCAACTCTTACCAACATACTACCCATGGAGGGCAACTGCCTTGGGATAAGATTAGTCCCTGCCAAACCCTTAGGCACAGCAGTGTATTGTCCCGGCGCATTACCAATCTGACCTGTCCCTTTCACGGCATTCCATTGCTGAAAAGTTCCGGTATTGTACAAATATATCTTTTGTTCCATATCGCTACCTAAGCCCAGCTGAAGAATATCTATGGCTGCTGTATATGGATTTGCAAATATATACTGACCTGCATAAAGCACCCCGCCGGAAGTGGTTTTCGACAATGGACCTGAATTGAAATTACGATTCACAAGCTTTCCTTTAAAAGCGATCAGGCGCGGAGATTCGTAACAAAGTTCGTAACCCCTGAAAGGTACAACTTTCGATTCGTTGGTCAATGATTGCCAATGTGTCAGTGTATCGTTGCCGGCCTCGTTTCTCTCACGGACATAAGCTCCATAAAAAGTAGGATTTGCCGTAATGGTATCCACAGGAATTCCAAAATACTGCCAGTTGTATCGCTGTTTCGGATTTGTTTTTGTCACATCCCAGCTCGATTTTGAATACATCTCAACAGTAGCATACACGGCGCTATTACCATAAAAAATAAGAGAACCGTTAGGGTTTGTTGACGAAGCCTGAATGTGTATTCTGCTTGCATTTCCATCAGTAGTAATATTATTGTTTATCGTAAGTGCTTTCCCCGGAGGTATTACAAGTCTTTTGGTAGTTTGATTGATTAAACTGCCTTGTGTTCTGTTCTGATCCAATACTAAATCGTTCACAGCCGCAGAACCAAAATTCTGTACCGTCGC
>JAYFRI010000261.1:0-5536 GCA_034926015.1 Paludibacter sp.
ATTTGTGCAGATGTGTGTGATTGATGCTATAACGCTTTATATTTTTATTCAGTCGGTATGGTTCACGGGACTTTCCATGCAAAATGCCACAGTGTCGACACCAAAGGTCGAAACAGCATCACCAACTCCATCAGTCCGGTCTTTTCCTGTACCCGGAACCAAAATACACATGTCCGAACAGCAAGGGCAGGCTATTCTGCAAGCATTGTCAGCGTTGATTGAAGAAAAGCAGATGTATTTATCGAAGAAGTGTCTTTTAGAGGATGTCGCAGCCAGTGCAAATATTCCTTTGCATCTGGTCTCTCATGCTGTTAATAACTTCTCTGAATATAATTTTACCCATTTTATCAACAAATACCGTGTGAACCATGCTTGTAAATTGCTTAGCGAGGGATTTAAACAAAAGCTAACGCTTGAGGCCATCGGCCTTGAATGTGGTTTTGGCTCGAGGACAAATTTTTACAATGCATTCAAAAAAGTAACCGGAAAAACACCTTCCGAATACCTTGATGCCTGTAAAATAACAATAATCACTGCCGATAATTTGGAAATAATCCCTGAAAAATATAATGCTGCCCCCTCAGAAGAAGTAGCTGAAGCGTTTTGATAGAAAAAGTCAGCCGCCAAAAAACTAGCTGAAGTGTCCTAATCAAAAAAGTCAGCGCTCTAAGAATTTCCTGAAGCATTCGGTCAAAAAAGTCAGCCGCCAAAAAACTTGTTGAAGTGTCCTAATCAAAAAAGTCAGCGTCCCAAAAATTAGCTGAAGCGTCAGACTGAAAAAAGTAAGCCGCCTAAGAATTTTCTGAAGCGTCAGGCTGAAAAAAGTCAGCCGCCAAAAAATTGCTGAAGCCGCCAAATTAAACTAATTGATCGGATGACTCATGCTAACGAGTCGGGGCGCTACTGAAAATCCTAACAAGTCGGGGCGCTACTTAAAGACGCACTCCGACTTCGTATGTTTTTATTGAGGGCGTCACTTGGAGTGACACCCTCAATAATGTATCATAATCTACCACCATTCAAGGCAATTATAAAGCAATTGATCGGATGACTCGTGCAAAAGATTCGCCAATCCAAAGTCACCCGATCAATAATCAGTTTTGGAGGCAAGAGTTTATTCAGTTGCCCCATTTTAAAAGATTGTACAGGATTATAATCATGAACTTTTATGGGGCAATAAAATTTGGAGCTAAGAAAAGGGCTCTCTACTTTTGCGTATTGTATCATCTTTAAAAAATAAATTTATGAAAACAAACATGGCCGTTTTGCATTTAAAAAACAAAGATCCGCAAAAAGTGTATAATCTTGCAGGCAAAGTAAGTACCAATATGGTAACTAATAAATTAGTTTTCCCCAATCCCGACCCGACGATGGAGGCGTTTGGTGTGGAAATAACGAAACTTGATGCCTGCATTACGGCAAAAGATGGAAGCAAACAGAAAAATCAAGCCCTGGCCGATCAGGCCGAAGTAGTACATGGGATGCTGAAATCGGAAATCATCTATGTAAATAAAGTGGCCGGTGGAGATAAAACAATTATCCTTTTATCGGGTTTCGATTGTAATGAAGAAGCAACAACAAAAGATATACCCGGTAAAGTGCTGATTAAACGAATAGAAGATGGAAGCGTTAGTTGTAGCGCTAAGATATACATTGAAGCACTGGTCGATGCCGATCGTTATAAAGTAGAAACTGCAACAGCGCTGACAGAAGTGACCGACTGGAAAACTGTTTTGGACTTCGGAGCATTGAATAAACTTGAAATCAGAAATCTGATTCGGGGACGTGAAATATATATTCGGGTAACGGGTGGAAACACACATGGTTGGGGGATGCCCAGCGAGCCCGTTGTATTTATTCCGCGATAAATGCAGTTTTACCTAAGAAGACGCCGACTCATCTTGTCGGGGCGCGACTTTAAATCGCACTCCGACATTGCAGAACTAACCAAAGTCACCCGTTCAGTTTTTCACAAAAAAAAACAGATAGACTCCTGAGAGCTATCTGTTTTTATAAGTTGGTAAAACGCGAATTTTCAATGAAATACATTCAGAAAGTTACGCGGCACTACAGTTTCGAAACTTACATTTTCGAGCGACATGGGATGGATAAATGCAAGAATGCGCGCATGTAAACCCATACGTCCGATAACTGTTGAAATGGATCCGTATTTTTTGTCACCTACAATCGGGTGTCCAATGCCCTGCATGTGTACACGAATCTGGTTTTTACGTCCTGTTTCGAGTTCAATTTCAAGCAAGGAGAACTTTTCGTTGCTTTTCACCACGCGGTAGTGCGTTATGGCTTGCTGTCCGCCGTTATCGGTGTCGCTCGAATGAATTTTCAACGATTTTTCGTTTTCGGTAAGCCAGGTGACGATGGTGTCTTTTTCCTTTTCCACTTTTCCTTCCACAAGGGCCACATAAACCCTGCGTGTCACTACTTCGTGCCAATGTTCCTGCATGGCCAGTTGTATTTCGCGGGTTTTTGCAAACACAATAATGCCTGATGTTTCGCGGTCGATGCGATGCACTACGAAAATGCGGTTTTGAGTGGCGCTTTTCTTTACATAGTTTTTCAGGATAGAGAAAGCGGTGGTTTCATCACTTTTTCCGGTGCTCACGGTAAGCAGTCCTTCTTTTTTCTCAACAACAATAAGATACTGATCTTCGAAAATGATTTTGAGTTTAGGGTGCGAAAGTTCGATGTTGCCCCTCAGACTGTTGATAATCACACTGTCGTTCGGCTTAAATGCAAAATTGAATTGGGTTGTAATTTCATTGTTCACCATTACCTGGCGATGTGCCAGCAAAGATTTGATAGAATTTCGGCTCATTCCTCCCATCTTTGCCAACAAAAACGACATTAAATCCGTGTTTTCTGCCACTTTCAGTCGGGTTTCTTTCGGAGGTGGTGGAGGCGTATTTATTTTTTTTCTCATTCTATTTCTTTCTTTTTTATTTAGTAAATCATGTAATTAATTGTGATGCTTTTTCGCTGTTTTCGCTGACGATTTTATCAGTTGTTCAGCCATTTGGCCACTGCTATTGCAGCATTTTCTCCATCGATGGCCGAGGAAGTGATACCGCCCGAATAACCTGAGCCTTCGCCGGCAGGGAAAAGTCCTGCAATGTCGGGATGCTGTCCGGTTTCGGGGTTGCGCGGGATGCGTACTGCCGACGAGGAGCGGGTTTCAACGCCCACCACCACTGCATCGTTGGTGAGGTAACCGTTCATTTTTCTGTCGAATTTTTTAAATCCTTCGCTCAGCCGCTTGGAAATAAATTCTGGCAGCCAGAAATGCAGGGGCGAAGAGATCAGGCCGGGTAAATAAGAACATTCGGGCAGATCGGCCGATACGCGTCCTTTTACAAAGTCAACCATTCGTTGTGCCGGGGCTGTTTGTCCCTGTCCTCCGTTGTTCAGAAAAGCCAAATGTTCGATGTGCTGCTGAAACTTCAAACCGGCCAGTACGCCGTATTCTTTGAATTCTTCGGGTATGTCTTCCGGTTTTATCTCTACAACAATTCCTGAATTGGCAAAGGGCGAATTGCGTTTCGATGCCGACATTCCGTTCACAACAATTTCGGTGGTGGTGGTTCCGGCCGAAACAATACGACCTCCGGGACACATGCAAAACGAATAAACGCCGCGGTTGTCCACCTGATCCACCAGACTGTAACTTGCAGCAGGCAAATACTCATTGCGTTCCTTGCTGTGGTATTGAATGCTGTCGATCAGGGCCTGAGGATGTTCCACCCTCACACCCATGGCAAAGCCTTTGGGTTCGAGTTTTATGTTTTGGCTGTAAAGCATTTCGTAAATATCGTGCGCCGAATGCCCTGTAGCCAGAATTAAAGCTTTGGCGTTGTAAGTTTCGCCGCTTTCTGTTTTGCAACCTTTCAGCTCATTGTTTTCAATAATAAGTTCGGTGAGCTTTTGTCCGAAATGAATTTCGCCTCCGCTGTTGATAATTGTTTTGCTCATATTTTCCACTACCAAAGGCAGTTTGTCGGAGCCAATGTGAGGATGGGCTTCGTAAAGAATTTCCTCGGCAGCGCCATGAAAATGAAAAAGCTCATAAATGCGTTGCAGGTTGCCCTTTTTCTTCGAGCGCGAATATAATTTACCATCCGAGAAAGTACCTGCACCTCCTTCGCCAAAGCAATAGTTCGATTCGGGATTAAAAGCCTTTTTCAGGTTCAGTTTGGCGATGTCGTGAACGCGTTCCTTCGCTTTTTTTCCCCGTTCGAGCAAAATAGGTTTAAAGCCCGACTCGATAAGTTTCAGAGCAGCAAAAAGTCCTGCCGGCCCTCCGCCGATAATAAGCACAGGTGTTTTGTCGCCAACAAAAGGAAAATCAAAGTGAATAGATGCATGTTCGGGCGCCGGTTCGTCGACGTACACTTCGACTGTAATGTTTATTTTCACCTGAAACGAACGGGCATCGATCGATTTTTTTAATGTACGGATGCGGGTGATGCGTTGAGGCGATACTTCGAGCTGATCGGCTACCTGCTTGAGCAGTAATTCCTGTTTTTCGGCCTGTTCGGGGAGTAGTATAAGTTGGAGTTGAGTTTGCATTTGCTTCAATATTAATAATCATACAAAGATAAGCAAAAATACGACTTTTCTTTTAAATACGCTTACATCTGGTCGTAAGTATGCCAATAAGAGAATGTGCCAATGAGATAATTTGCCAATGTGCCAATGAGGAAATTCAGGCAAAGGCACAGGCGAAGCAGTCAAAAGTCAAAGGTCAAAAGTCGTTGAACTCAAAACTCAAAACCCGAAACTCAAAACCCGAAACTCAAAACCCGAAACCCGAAACCCGAAACCCGAAACCCGAAACTCACAACCCTAACCTAGATGTCTCTTTTGTAGTGAAACATTTCGTGGCAATTGATCAGCCGGTAGAGGCCAATAGCCAGGTAACACAAAGCGAAGGCACTTGCAAAACCCATGATCACATCGATGAGATAATGCGCCTGAATGTAAACGGTAGCGCCCACAAGCGCGAGGTAAACAGGAATCAGGCAAGCGAAAACAATGTATTTTTTGTATTTGAATATCATGATCATAATAATTGTAGAGATGCCAACATGCGAGCTGGGGAATGCAGCGGTGGGTCTTTCGCCCAGCAATTGCGATTTCTCTACAAGGTCGAAAAACACTCCGGGCATATTATTGTTGTCCATGAGCTTATAATTATAATTAAAATAATGACCCAGTTGCAAAAAATTTCCATTCAAAGCATTGTCGATGCCTATAGCCTGAAAGTAATACTGAGGACCTGCCGTAGGAAATAACATGTAGATCAGATAGTAGCTGTAAAAGGAGAAAAGTACAACAAAAAAGAAAAGGCCGAAATACCTTGGACTCGAAAAGAAAAAGTAAACACAACTGCCCGCGATCAGAAAATAATAGGAAAAGTAGCCCATGTTCATGATTTCGCTACACAGTAACTGAGGAAAACGTTTGGGAAAAACAAGCGCCGGCTGGCAACCAAACAGATATTGTTCGAAAGAAGCCAGTA
>JAYFRI010000260.1:0-6096 GCA_034926015.1 Paludibacter sp.
AGTAGTTTTGAATTTCTTTTTGAGCCGAATAGTTTCTGTACTCCTCGCCTGTCATCAAGTACGGAGTTGCAATTTCCATATTACCAGCATAAGTTTTGAAAATATAATTCCCCGATTTCGCATCATATTCCACTACCGATTTTATGTTCGAAGGCACGCTGTTGTCCATTGGATAAACAGTAGTAAGCTCATCGTAAGTATCCAGCTTATATTTTTTTATTTTAAAATCGGAAGTGGTATCGGTTGGAGTTTCGGTAACAACAGTTTGTTGAGGCTCAGCATTGGTAAGTTGAACGGTATTTACCAATGCATATGCTGAGCTGAAAACAACTATGAGTAAAACAATAAGTGCTGATACTTTAGGGAGTTTTATCATAAATAATTTTGACTTCGATTGATGATTTGTAAAGGTGTAAGTTTAAGAAAAAGACCGTTTTGTTTCTCTAAGTTTTATGTATAAAAAAATAAGCAATTGATTCAACTCATTTTCAAATTTTCAAATCACAAAATTTTCAAATCACAAGGTTTACATCATTTTAAGCGCCATTTTTATCAACTGCTCCACTCTTAAATGAGGTTCCGATTTGAGAATCTGATCCACTGTTTTTTGTGAAGCAGCAGCAGCAAAACCCAACATCACAAGCGCTGAAACGGCCTCTTCTTTCAGTTCGTTATTGGCAGCAAAAACAGGACTCATGCTCTGACCCGGAGTTAAAGCAATCTTCTGAATTTTGTCTTTCAAATCCACAATAATGCGTTGAGCCGTCTTGCTCCCGATACCTTTTATAGCGTTGAGCGCCACTACATTCCCGGTAGCTATCATTTCCTGAATTTCCTGCGTTGAATACGACGACATAATCATTCGCGCCGTATTGGCACCAATCCCCGACACCGAAATAAGCAACAAAAATAACTGTCGTTCGGCCTGATTCATAAAACCATATAGCAAATGAGCATCTTCGCGAATGGCTTCGTAAACATAGAGTTTAGCATTCGTTTTTCCTCCAAGCGCCGAAAAAGTTGGCAAAGTAATATGAATACAATAACCTATCCCTCCGGTTTCCAACACTACATAAGCGGGATTAAGCTCAGTGGGCTCACCCTTAATATAATCAAACATTAAATTTCAGTTTTTAATTTATAACTTGCAAATGTACAGATTTTTTGTAACTCTTACAATAAGAATAAACCCCGAATACAATATGCACATATGACCGACTTGAATAACGTTTCGGAGTTATAAAAAGTACAATTCAAAAGTTAAAAGGAGTGAAAAAGTAGATTTTTAATGCTTTTGGTATAAATTTATTTTTAAACAATCATCTATATTTGCTGTTATTATAATAAAAACAATCAATTAACAAATAACAATTATGAAACAAATTCTTGTCACGCTTGCCATATGGATAGTTTCTACTCTGTCTGTATTTGCACAATTTCAGGTACCGGCATTGCCTTACAAATACAATGCGCTTGAACCTTACATTGATAGCACTACCATGTTTATCCATCTCAACAATCATCATGCGGCTTATGTAGCCAACCTGAACAAAGCACTTGAGAAATATCCTGATTTACAGAAAAAAAGTATCACTAATCTATTGGCAAGTATCAACACACTACCTGCCGACATCCAAACAGCCGTAAGAAATAACGGTGGTGGCCATTACAACCATAGTTTGTTCTGGAAAATTCTTGCTCCGGCTGGAAGTTCACCTATGTCGCCCGAACTCGAAGCCATTATCGTCAAAAATTTCGGAAGTGTGGAAGTACTTAAAACAGAATTTGAAAAAGCGGCACTGGGTCGTTTTGGCTCGGGCTGGGCATGGGTTATAAAAGATGCAACCGACAAACTTAAAATAGTAACCACTCCCAATCAGGACAATACAATGATGTCTGTTATCAATGTCAAAGGCAAACCTGTTTTAATGCTCGATATCTGGGAACATGCTTATTATCTGAAATATCAGTCCAAACGGGCTGCCTACGTAAAAGCATTCTGGGAAATTGTAAACTGGAAAGAAGTTGAAAAACTTATAAATGAGAAATAAACAAATTTTCTCCTGATCCTCAGAAAAAAGTTAAAGAGCGATGCTGAAAAAATAATTTCCGGCATCGCTCTTTTTTATAGGTCTATTGCTAACAAAGAATGGCTCAGATAGCAAAAAAAGTTCTTCTTCCATAGGAAAAAGAACTTTTTTTAAGTGCGCAGAATGAGACTCGAACTCACACACCGTAACCGGCACTACCCCCTCAAAGTAGCGTGTCTACCAATTTCACCATCTGCGCAAATCAATATGAGGGAAAAAATGTATTGTGCCCAAAACAGGACTCGAACCTGCACAGCCTTGCGGCCACTAGTCCCTGAAACTAGCGTGTCTACCAATTTCACCATTTGGGCAAATGGTAATTCCGTTGTAGAGAGAAAAAAAGCGAAACTCTTTCGTTTCGCTTTTTGTTTTAAATTTCAAGAGCGAAAAACGGGACTCGAACCCGCGACCCCGACCTTGGCAAGGTCGTGCTCTACCAACTGAGCTATTTTCGCAATTATTTTTTTTGTTTTTAAAATGAAATCGTTATTTCATCTCTTTTGCAATTGCGGTGCAAAGATAGTTTCTTTTTGAGAATTTACAAATATTTCAGCCCGAAAAATGTAGGTTTTCTTAGTTTTTCTCAGAACAAATCACACTACACAATTGATTTTCTTTCATTTATTCCTTCAAAAGAAATATAACGTAAAATAATTTAGTCCACCGAAAGCTGCATTATATTTCAACTTTTACTAATTTTGCGCTCCATAAGGAACAAAATATGAATGAACAAAGCAAAACCGACAACAAAACTATTACTTCAATCAACGCAAAATTCAAGAAAGCACTTAGCGATTTCAGGCTTATCGAGGACAACGACCATATCCTCATTGGGCTTTCGGGTGGAAAAGATTCACTTGCTTTAGTTGAATTATTAGGCAACAGGATGAAGGTTTTTGTTCCTCGTTTTAAGGTAACGGCCGTACACATTTCTGTCGAAAACACTCCTTATATTTCGGATATTGAATACCTTAATAGCTTTTGCAAAAGTTTTGGTATCGATTTCGTACATCGCACTACCCGCTTCGAAACTTCTGCCGACTCTTCTAAATCTTTCTGTTTCCTCTGCTCGTGGCAGCGGCGAAAAGCATTATTCAAAGCTGCAGAAGAATTGAATTGCAATAAAATTGCTCTGGGTCACCATTTGGACGACATTACCGAAACACTGCTTATGAATCTTATATTTCAGGGCTCTTTCGGTTCGATGCCTCCTGTACTAAAAATGGATAAGTTCGACATGACAATTATTCGTCCCCTGGCACTGATTTCGGAAAAAGAGCTAAAAGAACTCGAAAAAATAAGAGCCTACACAAAACAGATCAAAAATTGCCCTTACGAGAAAGATTCTTCGCGAAGAGACGCTAAACAACTGATGCAAGAACTTGAAAAACTAAATCCGGATGTACGACAAAGCATGTGGAATGCCATGCAAAATATAAAATCAGAGTATTTACCTCAAAATCAATCGAAATCGAAAAAAAAGTCTTCTTAAAAATACAGTCTTCATGAAAATATTTCTAACAATCACTTTACTTGTCATATCCAATGTATTTATGACATTTGCCTGGTATGGTCATCTGAAATTACGCGAATTTAAATGGTTCGAATCCCTGCCCGTTATAGCTATCATCCTTATAAGTTGGGGAATAGCATTTTTTGAGTACATTTTTCAAGTTCCGGCAAACAGAATTGGTTTCCGCGAAAATGGAGGTCCGTTTACGCTTCTTCAACTGAAAGTAATACAAGAAGTAATCACACTCATTGTCTTCACTGTTTTCTCAACAATGGCCTTTAAAAATGAGACTTTTCGATGGAATCATTTTATTGGATTTATTTTTCTGGTGCTCGCTGTTTATTTCATTTTTAAAAAGTAAGAACAAATAATCGTTAATAACTAAGAATAAATAAGACATTAAAAGCATTTTAAAAACTTTTAATGTCTTATTTTATTTATCTTTGTACGCTAATTTATTTTTTTATGAGAAAAATTTCAATTCTGATATTTGCAATTATATTGAGCCTGGTCACTGTACCTAAGCTGTTTGCTATACCTGCATCGCCTTATCCTGTTAAAATCACCCAACCTGACGGTTCCGAAATAACAGTTCAACTCCTTGGAGATGAATTTTTTAATTACAAAACAACTACTGATGGATATTTATTGGTTCGCGACAAGCAAGGATTCCTTAATTACGGGACCCTGGAATCGGATGGAACGATCAAAAACAGTGGTTTCAGGGCCAAAGAATTGAACAAAAGAACAGCACGTGAAAAAAAATTTCTCAACAACATTCCTCAAAATACTGAAATAAGAAAAACAGCATCCGCAGTAAGAGCTTCGAGAATAGCGGCAGTTAAAAATGCTTCTACAGTACAAAACGCTTATCCGCTCACCGGAAGTCCTAAATCGCTCGTTATATTGGTCAATTTTTCGGACAAAAGCTTTGTAACTGCAAATCCTCAAGCGGCTTTCCATAACTTATTGAATCAGGAGGGCTACAGTGCCAATGGCGGAACCGGTTCGGCACGCGATTACTTCAGCGATGCATCGAATGGCGCTTTCGCTCCTGTTTTCGATGTGGTAGGCCCCTACACGCTTAAAAACAACATGGCATTTTACGGTGAAAATTTATCAGGAGGTGATAAAAACCCACGTCAAATGATTATTGATGCTTGTGCGCTTGCTGATGCCAATGGTGTTGATTTTTCTCAGTACGACACCGACGGTGATGGATTTATCGACAATATATTTGTGTATTATGCAGGCAATAACGAAGCCGAAGGCGGACCCGACAATACAATTTGGCCTCATCGTTGGGCTTTATCAAACACAAATACGAAGTTCGACGATAAAATAGTTTACGACTACGCTTGCACCTCCGAGTTGCGGAGCAATTCGGGAAGCAGCATGTGCGGTATCGGCACTTTCTGTCACGAATTTGGTCATGTGCTTGGCCTGCCCGATTATTATGCTACCGATAATGCGACGCATCATACTCTATTATCATGGAACATAATGGATTCCGGAGCTTATCTGAACGCCGGTCGCACCCCTCCTACTTATTCGGCCTACGATCGTTTTTACCTGAACTGGCTGATTCCGATCGAGCTTAAAACGCCTCAACTGGTTACGATTGAGCCATTGAACAAAAGCAACAAAGCCTATATTATTACTCAGAATGGTAATCATAATTTGAATGGTGCCCATCCTAGTCCTACCGAATTTTTCACTCTCGAAAATCGTCAGCAAACAGGCTGGGACAGTTATTTACCCGGACATGGACTGCTGATTACAAGAATTAATTACAGTGAAAATTCATGGTATTCCAACACACCCAACAACAACCCCAATGCTATGGGCGTTGACATTATTGAGGCGGATGGACTCACTTCAAAAGCAAATCTTGCCGGTGATGCTTTTCCGGGAACAAACAACGTAAGGTCATATAATCCGACTTTACGATATGGAACGGTGATCAACAAACCAATTACTTTTATAAAAGAAGAGAATGGCACCATCAATTTCCGTTTTATGGGAGGAGGAAAAGTGCCTACTATCGAGATATTGAATAACCCCGGCTTGTTTAACACCGTACAGGGAACACCTTCTCAGCTGCAGACAATAAAAATTGTTGGTAAATTATTAGAAGATAGCATTAGAATTTCATTTGCAAACAACGTACATTTCGAAATGAAAACAAGTACCGAGCCCGAAAACAAATGGCGGAAGTACGTAGCTCTTGCAGCTATCGATTCGATTGTCGACACCAGCTATGTTCAAATAAGGTACAATCCTACATATCCTTCATTTTCGGATACGCATAACGAAACAATCATTCTTTCGTCGAAAAATTCAGAAAATATAAAAACGCTTATTTATGGGAAATCATCACGTCCGGTGTACGTAGTTCCTCCCGTAGCCAACGAGGCGCTCGACGTAACCCTGGGAAGCTATGTTGCCAACTGGAATGACGTTTACGATGCATCAGGCTATTATCTGACTGCC
>JAYFRI010000198.1:0-8072 GCA_034926015.1 Paludibacter sp.
GCGCGAGAAAGAAGAAAAGCTCGAACTTTTCATCCCCAACGGTCCGCGCCTTGGCAATAAAGTGGTGGAAGCCGTAGGAGTTTCGAAAGCTTACGGCGATAAACTGCTTTTTGATAACCTGAACTTTATGTTGCCGCCTAACGGTATTGTGGGCATAATAGGGCCGAATGGCGCCGGTAAAACCACCCTTTTTCGCATGATGATGGGCATGGAAACTGCCGATAAAGGTACTTTCGAAGTGGGCGAAACCGTTAAGATTGGTTATGTGGATCAAAGTCATGCCGATATCGACCCGGCCAAAACTGTTTATCAGGTTATTTCGGGCGGCACTGAGTATATTCGCGTAGGAGGGAAGGAAATCAATGCCCGCGCTTATCTTTCGCGCTTTAACTTTGCCGGTGGCGATCAGGAAAAACTTTGCGGTGTGCTTTCGGGGGGTGAACGTAACCGCCTGCATTTGGCGCTTACACTTAAGTCCGAAGCCAACGTACTTTTGCTCGATGAGCCTACCAACGATATCGATGTAAATACTTTGCGCGCTTTGGAAGAAGGACTCGAAGGATTTGCCGGATGCGCCGTTGTCATCAGTCACGACCGCTGGTTCCTCGACCGTATTTGTACGCACATCATTGCTTTCGAAGGCAACTCCGAAGTATTTGTGTTCGAAGGTTCTTATTCGGAATACGAAGAAAACAAAAAAATGCGCCTTGGCGACGAAGGTCCAAAACGCATACGCTATAAAAAACTGATGGTATAATAACTGTCACCAGTCACCAGTCTCCGGTCTACAGTCGTTTTGAGTGTAGACCGGAGATTGTTGTTTACATTTTCCCTGTCGAATTGAAATAGGGCGAAAGAATGTCTTCGTAGTTGTAGTAGCCTTTGCCTTTGTTGATAAGGTTATGTGCCGCAAAAAGTACGCCCGTACCGAAAGCTTCCCTCGAAATGGATTCGTGTACCAGGCGGACGGTTTGGTAGGGGAAACCGAAAATAATTTCGTGCTTGCCCACTATTCCACCGGCTCTGATAGAATTTATTTTTGACGATTTCAACTCGAGAGCTTCTGCTATTTTCACCGCTGTGCCCGAAACGCCCTGCTTTTGTTTGAAGTGTTCCTCCACCACTTCGATGTCGACATAAGGTGCAATCTTTTTAAGCGATTTTGAAGCCAGTAACAGAAAATTAACGCCTAAAGTGATGTTGGGCGACCAGAAAACGGTGGTTTCTTTGGCCAATTTCTTCAAAAATGCTATATCTTCCTTTTGATAGTGCGAAATGGCGGAAATAATCTTCACGCCTCTCGAAGCTGCCGCTTTGCCATAGCTGTAAATTCCTGTAGACGAAGAAAAATCTATTATAAAATCGACAGTGTGCATATCAAGTAGTTCGTCGATAGTAATGTGTTCCGACGAGAATATCCTGCCGTTTTCGTCCGATTCGATGCCTAAAAATTCGGCAATCGATCTGTTTTCGAGCAGTGTTTTTCGGCGGTAAACCCATTCGAGCGAAAATTCCTTGTTTTCGAGAATGGCTGCTGCCACTGCCTTGCCTGTTCTGCCGAAGCCAATAAGTCCGATTTTCATCTGTAGTTTTTTTTATGTGAATAAATGACGATGCACCCGATAAAACTGAGAGATGCATTCTGTTTTGTTTATGAATGCCGGAGTGTAAAAGGAAATGAGCCATTTATTCCAGCACCGACTGAAATAAGTAAGAGCCTATAAGCACTGTACTTAATTTTTAAGGATGAGGCAACGCTGAAAAAGATTTTCTTCATGCTTTTCAAATTACTGAAAGTAAGTCGAGAAGTGAATTGACGATGCCTTACATAGGGTCTGTTCATTGCCTTTAAGCGTTTGGCTTTTCAGGCGTATTGGCGAATGTACAAAAATAAATCAATTGATCATGTGATTGTTCCGAAAAATTAATATTTTTTTTATCTCAGCAGGTATGCAAAACAAAAGGAGGGAAAACAAAAAAACTCCGAAAGTCAGGCCGACTTCCGGAGTTTTTTGTGTGTATTGTAAATCGAGTGGATTACAACATAAATTTCTTTGTGTCTTTTCCAATACGTACAATGTAAAGTCCTTTCGACAGGTTGTCGAGGCTTACTCTACCATCTTCAAGAACCGAAGTTTGTACTTTGCTGCCCAATGCAGAGAAAATTTCAACTGTCGATCCGTTGACTGCATTTTTAATTACAAGGTTTTTGCCTGAAACAAAGGCTTGAAGAGCATCTTCAGAAGGATTTGAAGTGCCGGTACCTGTGCCTTTTTCACCAAAGAACATATTGTCCCAAATTACAGTGGTTGTTTTATAGGTTCTGAATTCAAATGCAAAATCAGTTGCGTTTGCAGGAGCTACGACATCAACTGTGTAAGTTTGCCATGATCCTTTTACATCAGGGAAATAGCTTGAAGTTCCACCAGGACCTTTTAATTGTCCGAGTAATGTAGTTCCAAGTTCAGTGTCGCTAAAGTAAGTAGAACCGTTTTTAAAATTACTCCAAATACGAGCATCTGTTCCATCTCCACTTACAATGTAATAATCAATTTTTATAGTGTAAGTTTTTCCTGGTGTAACAGGAATTGTTTGTTGGTATCCAGGATTTTGTGTTGCATCTGTTACTACTTTGAAGGCTTTGGATCCATTGCTTACCAGCGTAGTTTCTTCGCTAACAGTAATTGCAGAAGCGTGGGCTGAATTAGCGGGAACTAACCATTCCGTCGGTTTGCCTCCTGACCATTCTTCAAAACTAGGATTCTTCAATAGATTAGTTTGTGCTTGTGCGAACACCACACAAACGATAAAAGATAATAAAAGGGTAATTTTCTTCATGTTGAATAATTTTTAATGTGAATACTCTATAATAGTTTGTTTATGAAACAAAGATAATGTATATTTATTACAAAAGCAATACAAAATTAATTTAAGAATATTTTTTTTGACGAATCGTAGGCTTTTTTTATTGAATATAACAAATGGCAGCTGGCTAAGTTTATAATTCCAATTAAAAAACGGTGAATGTATTGTTTTTCTTTATTTTTTTGTTTTACTAACGCTCTTTTGAGGGACGAGTACAGTGGAGGGGTTTTGGGGATAAAAAAAAGTGTGATTTTCAGCATTTTTTGATTAACTTTGCAGCTCTTTTAAAATTGTAATGAATGGCAGATATTAAAGCCCCTGAATATATTTTTGAAACAAGTTGGGAAGTTTGCAATATGGTGGGCGGTATCTACACGGTACTTTCTACCCGTGCTGCAACCCTGCAACAACAACTTAAGGACAAACTCATTTTCATCGGACCCGATGTGTGGAACGATCAACCGAATCCGTATTTCGTTGAAGATAAAACACTTTATGCTGACTGGAAACAGTTTACAGCCCGCGAGTATCAGCTTGATATCCGTGTTGGCCGATGGGCAGTCCCCGGAAATCCAATCGCTGTACTCGTGGATTTTAGTCCTTTGATGGTAAAAAAGAATGAGATTTATGGTCATGTATGGAGTCAGGTAGGCGTGAACTCGATGCCTGCTTATGGCGACTACGATGAATCGTCGATGTTTGGTTATGCTACCGGCATGATCATCGAAAGTTATTATCGGTTCTACGATTTACAGCCAACGCAAAATGTTATTGCTCATTTTAACGAATGGATGACTACTTTCGGTGCTTTTTATGTGAAGGAACATCTTCCCGCCGTTGCCACAGTTTTTACAACTCATGCCACATCCATAGGTCGCTCTATCGCCGGAAATCATAAACCTCTGTATGATTATATGCAGGAATATGATGGCGACCAAATGGCGTATGAACTTAATATGGTCTCAAAGCATTCTACTGAAAAGATTGCAGCGCATACAGTTGATTGTTTTACAACGGTAAGCGATATTACTGCTATAGAATGTGAGCAACTTTTGGATAAAAAACCAGACGTGGTTACTCCCAATGGATTTGAAGATGATTTTGTGCCTGCAGGAAAGCTTTTTGAAAAAAAACGGATGGAAGCGCGTCAATCGCTTCGGAAGGTGGCCGAAACTTTGCTCGGTTACAGTCTGGACAATGATGCACTTTTTGTAAGTACAGCCGGTCGCTACGAATATAAAAACAAAGGTATCGACACCTTCATTGAATCGCTCAAACATCTGTACGATTTCGGCGATATGAAGCGTCAGGTCGTTGCTTTTATAATGGTGCCTGCCTGGGTGAAAAGTGCCCGTGCCGATTTGGCTTATAGCCTTAAGCATCCTGAATCGAAGCTTTATTCGTACAACCGGATCAGCACACACGAACTGCACGACTATTATAACGACAATGTAATGAGCGCTCTGAACTGGTTTCATTTTCATAATCAGCAGGAAGAAAGAGTGAAAGTGATATTTGTTCCTTCGTACCTGAATGGCGCCGATGGGATTTTTAATAAAAGCTATTACGATTTGCTGATAGGCATGGATTTAACCGTGTTTCCATCTTATTACGAACCGTGGGGATACACGCCGCTCGAAAGTGTTGCATTTTCGGTACCTACCATTACCACCAATCTTTCTGGTTTCGGACAGTGGGCATCGGTGGGGCCACAGGGTATCGAAACCGGCGTGGGTGTGATTCATCGCTCAGACTATAATGGCTACGAGGTGGCCGTTCATATTGCACAAATGATCTATGCGTTTTCGAAATGTAACGAAAACGAAATAACAACCATTCGGAAGAATGCTGCCTTAATAGCTGAGAAGGCATTGTGGAAGCATTTCATTCAGTATTACTATCGGGCTTATGATATTGCCCTGACAAATAAAGCTAAAAGATTACCTTAATATCTGATATTCAGTTGTAATTATATGCCGGAATTCGTTTCGGCAGGTTAAGTGCAAACGTTTGAAATTTTAAAACTCATGATAGGCAGTGCTTTATCCTGATTTTTTGAAGTTTTATAGTATTTTTGCGCTACAATATCTAATAAAATAATGTTTAAAGTATTAGTATTCAATTAAAGTATAAGTTTATGAAAATTAAGGTTAATAATGTAAACGAACCGAACTGGAAGGTAATGAACGTAAAATCGAACTTACCCGGAAGTTTAAAGAAATTAGATGAAATAGCTCAAAACCTTTGGTGGGTTTGGAACAGTGAAGCAAAAAATATGTTTCGTGCCATTGATGCGCAGGCATGGATTGAAGCCAATTCTAATCCGGTTCAATTGCTCAATATATTAAGTTACGAAAAACTGGTTTCTCTCGGAAATGATGCTGAATTTATAGCTAAACTAAATAAAATATATGCCGATTTCGAGACCTATATCAATACTCCGCTCCGAAAAGACAAACCATCGGTGGCTTATTTCAGTATGGAATACGGACTTACCGAAGTGCTGAAAATTTACTCGGGTGGTTTGGGCGTGCTGGCCGGCGACTATTTGAAAGAAGCCAGCGATTGTGCCATCGATATGACGGCGATCGGTTTCTTGTATCGTTATGGTTATTTTACTCAGACGCTTTCGGTGGACGGACAACAAATTCCGGTGTACGAAGCTCAGAATTTCAATAATTTACCTATCAAACAGGTGAAAGATGCCAACGACCAGCCTTTGGTTGTCGAAGTTCCTTATCCCGATCGTATTGTGTATGCATATCTCTGGAAAGTATCGGTAGGTCGCATTGCGCTTTATCTGCTCGATACTGATAATGAAATGAACAGCGAATTCGATCGCCCTATTACACACCAATTGTATGGTGGCGATTGGGAAAATCGTATGAAACAGGAAATTATGTTGGGTATCGGTGGAATTCATGCCCTCAAAAAATTAGGCATCGAAAAACAGGTATATCACTGCAACGAAGGCCATGCAGCGCTGATCAATGTGCAGCGATTGGTGGATCTTGTTGCCGGTGGACTTACTTATGCTCAGGCTTTGGAAGTGGTGCGTTCCACATCTCTTTATACGGTACACACTCCGGTGCCTGCTGGTCACGATAGCTTTACCGAAGAACTTTTTGGTAAATACATGAGCGAATATCCTTCGAAACTTCAGTTGACATGGGATGAATTTATCGACATGGGACGCGAGCATCCCGGCGATCATAACGAAAAATTCAGTATGAGTGTTTTCGCATGTAATACTTGTCAGGAAGTAAATGGGGTGAGTTGGTTGCATGGCAAAGTCTCGCAGGAAATGTTTAATCCTATCTGGAAAGGCTATTTTCCTGAAGAATTGCATGTTAACTATGTGACTAATGGCGTTCACCTGCCTACCTGGACTGCTTCGGAATGGAAAGCGGTGTATGAAAAGTATTTTACAAAAGATTTTTACAACGATCAGTCGAACCTGAAAATATGGCAAAAAGTGTACGATATCCCCGATCAGGAAATTTGGGATACCCGCATGTACATGAAAAAACGCCTCGTGAACTTTATTCGTGCACAATTCAGCGAAAACTGGTTAAAAAATCAGGGTGATCCATCGCGAATTGTTTCCATTATCGAATCCATCAATCCTAATGCATTGATTATTGGATTCGGACGTCGTTTTGCAACCTATAAACGTGCTCATCTCTTGTTTACCGATCTTGAACGTTTGGAACGTATTGTAAATGATCCTGTTCGTCCTGTTCAGTTTCTGTATACCGGAAAAGCGCATCCTGCCGATGGCGGAGGTCAGGGACTAATCAAACGCATTATCGAAATTTCGCGCATGCCGCAGTTCCTTGGTAAAGTAATCTTTCTCGAAAACTACGATATGCGCCTTGCTAAACGTCTGATCTCTGGAGTTGACATATGGCTGAATACGCCAACCCGTCCGTTGGAAGCTTCAGGAACTTCGGGCGAAAAAGCGCAGATGAATGGAGTTCTGAATTTCTCTGTTCTCGATGGTTGGTGGCTCGAAGGCTATGTGAAAGGCGCCGGATGGGCATTGACCGAAAAACGTACCTACGAAAATCAGGAACATCAGGATCAATTAGATGCGGCTACGATTTACAGTATCCTCGAAAATGAAATTATTCCACTATACTTTAAAAAAGAGGAGCAGGGATATTCGCCGGAATGGATTCAATATATCAAAAATTCTATTGCTCAGATTACTCCTCGATACACCACTAAACGAATGATCGACGATTATATCGAAAAGTTCTACACAAAACTGGCATCACGCTCGGCTGTTCTGAAAGAAAATAAGTTTGAAAAGGCAAAAGAAATTGCAGCATGGAAAGCAACAATGGCGCAAGGCTGGGATGCGATTGAAGTGATAAATGCTAATTTCCCCGAAAAACTCATACACAATCCGCAAGTGGGCGAAGATTATCAACTTGATGTTGTGCTCGATGTTAAGGATTTGAAATATAAAGGAGTAGGGGTAGAGATGGTGGTGACGCGCTCGGGCGAAAACAACAAAGATATATTGTATGATGTAGAGGAATTGCAACTTGTGAAATCGGAAGGAACAAAACTTTATTTCAACATCGATTATCAAATGAACAGGGCTGGCTCGTTTAAATATGCTTTCCGCATGTTCCCTAAAAACGAAGATTTGCCACATCGTATGGATTTTTGCTTTGTACGCTGGATTTAAAACTAACTGTAGCGAATATAAAAAAAACCGGAAACTAAGTTTCCGGTTTTTTTTATGCTTTATCCAATTGAATGCAATAAGACGAAGATGATAATAAAAAACGCAAACCGATTTGTCCGTTCGACTGGTCGGCTTGCAAAAAAACAAACAGATTTTTTATTTATCTCCTTGTTCGTGCACGCTGGATACCGATCGACCCGAAGGATCGTTCAGATTTTTGAATGCCGCATCCCACTCCAGTGCAATAGGCGTACGACAAGCCACCGAATGCACCGAACGCACACATTTCGAGGCAGCTTCGTAAGGGAAGAAATCGGTGAAAATGGTACGATAGTAGTATTCTTCTTTGTTCATCGGAGGATTGACAGGGAAAGTGTCATTTACTTTTTCCCTTTGTTCGTCAGTCACCAGTTGACTCGTCATTTCGCGTAGCGTGTCTATCCAGGTGTAGCCAACGCCGTCCGAAAATTGTTCTTTTTGTCGCCAGGTAACGCTTTCGGGAAGATAA
>JAYFRI010000324.1:0-8033 GCA_034926015.1 Paludibacter sp.
CTAAGACGGCTTCGGTAAGATCGGCCTGACTAAAATCTACTTCGTGCAGCGTGCAACTTTCGAAGCTCGTTTTTTTCAGCTTTACTTTGTAAAACGATGAAAGGTCGAGCAGGCAGCCTGCAAAACGGACTTCGAATAAAAACGGATTGCAATGTTCGAACTTTAATCCCAGCATTTTGCAATTGCTGAATGTAATGCCGTTCAGTTGAGTGTTGTTGATTTTAGCCATGCTCAGGTTACAGTCCTCGAACCGGCAGTCGGTGAAGTTAACGCCCGACAGGTCGGATTCCGAAAAATTGCAATGACGGAACAGGCAGTTTTCGTAGCCTCCTTTTTCTATCGGACGAAGGCTGTAATCGGTTTTTTCGTAGGTTTGATTGTCGTAGAAGTTCACGTTGAGCTTTTTATTTCGCAAATCTACAAAAAAGTTTTAACTGATCAGTGCGCTTATACTCAATTTCAGAAATATATTTGAAAAGAAATCTTCGGGGCGGCATTTTTGAGGAGCCTGTAATGCATAAAAAAACACAAACCAGTCAGAAATAAATGATTTCGACTGGTTTGTGGGCTTAGAGAAAACAAAAATATATTCATTTTTTACTGTCCTGTTCAACTACACTTCTGTAGTGGAGTTGTTTCGGTCAGCATAAACTCCATTGCTGGAGGTTATAAGGGCTAATGGATTGTTATTTCACCGATTTAATGCTGCATCCAATGGCAGCGGTAGTGGCTTGTTTCACTTCTTTGCCAGCAAGCAATGCATCCACGGCAGCCTCCACATAGCGTTCGCTCACGTCGGCAGCATCAGCATAATTGTTGTCGATAGCGCCTATGTAGCGAACAACGTTTTTGCCTTTTTCTTTGTTCAGCACAAAAACATGAGGTGTTTTTGTAGCGCCGTATTGAGGATAAATTTTTTGTCCATCGTCGAAAAGATAAGGAAAGCTGAATGCTTTTTCTTTGGCGCGCACCTGCATAGCCTGATAGCTGTCTTTAGGTTGAGCAGCGGGATCGTTCGGGTTAATGGCAATCACAGGGTATCCTTTCGAAGCATATTTTTTGTCGAGGGCAATGATGCGATCCTCGTAAGCCACAGCATACGGACAGTGGTTGCAGGTGAAAACAACGATGTACCCTTTTGCTTTAGAGTAATCGGCCAGCGACACGAATTTACCATCCACATTTTTCAGTTTAAAGTCGGTAGCCACATCGCCGGTTTTGTAACCCTTACCGGCTGACCCCTGAGCAAAAACACTGGTCTGAACTGCAAGAGCCAGCACCAAAACACTGAATACTAAGTTTATTTTTTTCATTGAATTAATTTTTAATTGTTAGTGTGATATTGAGTGATAAGATTTTTTAAAGCCGTTTTGCTGAGTTGATTTTCTTCGAAATGAAGTTTTTTTCCGTTTTTGTAGAATACTGTGGCCGGAATAGCGCCAGTCCATGCAGGGTCAAAAGCGGGAATCCACATGTTCATGCGCTTGTTGTCGTCGAGCAGATAGACATCTGTGGCTATATTGTGTTTGGCAATGAATGGTTTTACAGTTTTTTCCAACTCCTTCACATTGTCGAGCGATACAAGTATCATTTTAAATTTCGGATCGTTGGCATATTCGGCGTTTACTTCCATAAATTCGGGCAACTCTTCCACGCAGGGGCCACACCAGGTTGCCCAGAAATTGACTACATAAAGCACATCGTCGTTTTGCCCGAAAACTGTTGTAAGCTCTTCGTACTGTACAGCTTTGAGTACGGGTGCCGACGAGCTTGTCGTTTTTCCGCAAGCAGCGACCGTAAATATGAATATGAAAAGAAGCAGTTGTTTCATTTTTCTGTATTTATGTTGAATTACTAAGCAAAACTCGCAAACAAGCTTTATTGTTCGTGTCTTTTTATCGTTTTAAATCTTTCTTTTGTTTTTTTATGGAAAATCCGGCCTTTTCCCCCCGGCCAAACGAAAAAAGAGCTATGAAAGGCGTAAAAGACACAGTAACTTCATTGTAACACCTTCTTCTCATTATTGAAATACACGTTTCGTAATTTTGCGGCATCAAATTACGAAACATTAAAGCTCAATGAGACTACAAAATTATTTACGCTCTTTTCTTCTTGTTTTGGTCGTTGTCACGGCTCAGTCGATTGTTGCACAGACTACTATTCAGGGCCATGTGATGGATAAAAAACTCAAAGAGCCACTTACAGGCGCTGCTATTCTTATCGAAGGCACCACCAATGGCACCACCGCCGATATCGACGGCAATTACACTTTGACTGCTGCCCCCGGCAAATACACATTGATTGTTTCATACGTTTCGTACACATCGCAACGTATACCAAATGTAGTAGTAGAAAGCGGAAAACCCACGATTGTGAATATCGACATGGAAGAGGCGTCGCTGATGCTCGAAAGTGTGCAGGTAGTGGCGCAACGCCGTACCGATACAGAACTGTCGATGCTCAAGAATGTGCGTTCGGCAGTGCAGGTGGTGAATGGTATTTCGTCGCAACAAATCGGCAAAACGCTCGACCGCGATGCTTCGGAAGTAGTGAAACGTGTGCCGGGTGTCACCATTCAGGACAATCGCTTTGTTGTGGTACGCGGACTGAACCAGCGCTACAACAATGTGTGGCTCAACAATGCCGCCACACCGAGTAGCGAAACCGACGTGAAAGCTTTTTCTTTCGATGCTATTCCAAGCAATATGATCGATAACATGATGATTTACAAAACCGGATCGCCTGAGCTTTCGGCCGAAGCAACCGGTGGATTTATCAAAATATCGACGAAGAATATTCCTGACGAAAACTTTCTGAACGTTGAATATGGCTTGGGTTACAATGATGTGACTACGTTTAAAGATGCATATCATTTACCTTCGCAATCGCTCGATTTTCTGGGTTTGGGAAGCAATGCCCGCAATACGCCTGTGGGTTTCCCGGCAAATCTGAACGCTGTATCCGTGGTTGAGCGTGACGCGTCTGCCTTAAAACTCAGCAACAATTGGGTGGCGCAACAGAGCAGCGCTTTGCCCAATCAGAAACTTTCGATAGCCTTTGGTAAAAAGTGGAACCTGAGCGAAGGGGCAAAACTTGGAACAATTACTTCGCTTACCTACAGCAACAGTTCGTCCACCCGAAGCAATATGAGCAATTATATGTACGAACGTTTCGATCCGGTCACCGAAACTCCCACGCATCTCTATAGGTACAATGCCGATATTTACTCCACCGACTTTAAGGTGGGATTGATGCACAACTGGGCCTATCAAACTGCCAACGGTACAAGACTTGAATTCAAAAACATACTGAACCAGATAGGAGTTGACAAAACGGCAAACACCTATGGATGGAACAACTACCGTCAGGGAAATTTCAAATACTTCAACAATCAATATTCAAGCCGTACCACCTATTCGGGACAGTTGAGCGGTAACCATAAGTTACAAAACAGCGACGACAAAAAGCTGGACTGGAACCTTGGATTTGCTTACGCCAACCGAATAGAGCCGGATCGGCAGAACTGGAGCATGAAGGAAAATGCTGCCGGAACTTATGAATATGTGTTGCCCGATGTGCCGAGTATCAACGAACTGGGACGGCTCTACATGACCAACCATGAATACGTTAGCACTGCCGCACTGAATTACGACAGGAAATTGTTGCTGGGCGATATCGTTTCGACATTGAAAGCCGGAGCTTACGGTGAATACAAAACCCGTAACTTTTCGGAGCGGAGTATCACTTATCGCAAGGCTTATGGTGCGCTTGGCGACGATGAAGTGAATGCGCTTGGTTTCGAAACGCTTTTCACTACACCCTATCTCGGACAGGGAAAAGTAATCAGTGTGGACGAACAAACCAACATTGCCAACACCTACGATGCACAAAATCTATTGGGTGCCGGTTATTTGTCGCTTAGCTTGCCTTTGGGAATGCTGAATGTGAGCGGAGGTGTGCGCGCCGAATACAACCGGTTGATGCTGAATGGCTATTACAATGCCAGTTCTCCCGTAAAGGTTGACAATCCTACACTTCAGTTTTTTCCATCGTTGAATACATCCTATAATTTCAACGAAAAAACCCTCGTTCGTCTGGCTTATGCGCATACTATCAACCGTCCTGAATTTCGCGAAGTATCTCCGTTGAGCTATTACGATTTCACTGAGAAAAACTCTGTAAAAGGAAATCCTGCACTGAAAGATGCTACGATCCAGAATATCGATTTCCGCTTCGAACATTACCCTACACCCAACGAAACTTTCACCGTGGCAGCATTCTACAAACATTTCATCAATCCCATTGAAATGGTAAGTGTGGGCACAGGAAATGAGTTCTCGTTCGAAAATGCCATTGGCGCTGTTAACTACGGATTGGAGCTTGAATTGAAGAAATCTCTCGAAACCCTGATCGGCCTCAGAAATTTTAGTGTAAATGTGAATGCTTCTTACATTTTCAGCAAGGTGGAGTTTGAAAATACGCAAACCGAACGCAGCCGTCCGTTACAGGGTCAGTCGCCTTACGTGCTGAATGCCGGTTTATTTTATCAAAACGACAAAGCCGGTCTTTCTTCTTCCATTATGTACAATGTAATGGGGAAGCGCATTCTGGTGGCAGCCCAGCTCAATCAGGGCGAGGTAGTGATTCCTGATATCTACGAAATGCCCCGCCATGTGGTTGACTTTTCGTTGAACAAGAAAGTTGGTAAACGACTTGAACTGAAGTTCGGGATTAAAGATCTTCTGGCACAGAACTATATAACGCAGCAAACGTATGAATACCTTAAAGATGGAGAAACAAAATCGGCAACACTTAACAATAAAGTTTATAATCTGGGGCGCACCTGGTCGCTTGGGCTTAGTTATAAATTCTGACAAAACCCATTACTGAATACGCAACAAGAGGCTGTTTCATTTTTTTGAAACAGCCTCTTTGTTTGTGTAAGCTTAGCAATATCTGAATTAATACTTGCGGAGCGAAAAGATAAAACTCAAGCCACCTGTGGACACTGACTTGGCCGAAATAGTTCCCTTATGTAGCAATACTGCATTTTTTACAATGGCTAAGCCGAGGCCTGTACCACCTATTTTTCGGCTTCGTCCTTTATCAACACGGTAAAAACGTTCGAATACTTTACCCAAATGCTCTTCGGCAATTCCCACACCATTGTCGGAAAACGAAAAATAGTAGAACTGTTCATCCTCGCGATAGCAACTGATGTCAATCACTATCTGCTCACCACCATAAGTGAGGGCGTTGTCAGTAAGGTTCCTGAAAATTGAATACAATAAAGAACGATTTCCCTGTAATGGCAACACAGCGTTGTAGTTACGGAGAATAACACATTTCTTTTGTTCAATCTGCAAATGCACATCGAACAACACATCGTTGATCACCTGAGCAAGATCGCAGGGTTCTTTTTGAAACAAACGTTTACCCTCATCAATTTTGTTCAGCGTAGAAATATCCTGTAGCAAAGCAGTAAGTCTTTTGGCTTGCATAAACGAACGCTCAACAAAAAACTTCTGGCGCGCAGGGTCGAGGTCAGGGTTCTCGAGGATGCTCTCCATATAGCCCATGATGCTGCTCACAGGTGTTTTTAATTCGTGTGAAATATTCTGTGTGAGATGACGTTTCAACTCATTGTCGCGCTCCTGCACAGTGATGTCGTTGATGGAGATTTCGAATGTATTGTCCTGAAAAACGATGCAACGCACCATAAAAACGCGTCCGTTTTTTTCGATCACCATTTTCTTTCGCGTCAGCTGATCGTTTTTGAAGCTTTCGTTGATGAACTGATTGATCTCTTCGAACTCGGCAAGATTGAATATTTTATCTGAATTTTCTGACTGTTGGTCGGAAAGTATGTTGGTGTATTGAATAAAATGAGAATTGACAAGCAATTCTTTTTTTTCAGGCGAGAATATTCCAAGCCCTTCCTGCGATATCTGGAGGTGTTTTATCAGTTTTTCGCGTTCGTTGTTTACGTCATCCTTTGTTTCCTGCATTTGTTTGTAGAGATGCACGATGTTTCTGCTGATCTCTCCCAGCTCATCGTTGGGGAAATAAATGTCGGTCTCAAGCATTTCGCCACTCTCGGCCTTTTGTGTGAAGATCCTCAACCTTGCAATTGAATCGGTAAAGTTTTTGGAGATAAAGAAAAGAGCAAAAATTGCCAACAAAAGAATAAAAGCCATGAAATACAGAAAAAACGTATTGGCTTTCAGCATCTCCACCACATTCAGATTGAAAGGAAGGGCCGTCCGTACATAATAGCTGCCGAACCGATGTGCCAGATAGTAAAAATCCTTACCTATGGAGGTGGAGTGGCGGATGGCTTTTCCTGTGATTTGCGAATTGGCCATCACTATTTCAGGGCGGTTGATGTGATTCTCAAGTTTCGTTCCGTCGGCTACCGAATTGTCAAACAATACCTTTCCTTCCTTATCGATAAGGGTAACCCTTAGCAAAGTATCAGGGAAAACGGTGATAAATTCCCTGAGTTCATTGGGTGTCCAGGCTTTTTTATCAATATAATTGTTGATTGTATAATTGTAGGTCGACAGCAATTGATCCAGTTGCTCCGTTCGAAATTCTTTTTCGCGCTGGTATTGAAAAAACGTAATGACGGCTATAAGGCTGAAAAAAGCACTTAAAAGGTATAAAAAAAGCTTTCGGTTTAATGTCATGATTTAAGATTTGGTATTTCAGTTTTTACAATTTACAATCACCCTAATGATGTCGTAAAATGAATCAATTGCAACTGTTATCAGCCTTCGAAGCAATAACCGTAGCCCAGGCGGGTGACGATGTTTTTACCGTATTCGCCGATTTTTTTGCGCAATCGCGTAATGTTTACATCAATGGTGCGGTCGAGCACAATAACTTCGTCGGACCAAACGCGTGTGAGCATTTCTTCGCGTGTAAAAACACGGTTTTTGTTTTCAAGAAAAAGCCTCAGGATTTCGAACTCTTTCTTAGTAAACGGAATTTCTTCGCCATTCAAAAGCACTTTTTTATTGCCAACCGACATTTTCAGATTTTCGTACACCAATTCAACATTGGGTGTATCTTCCACTTTTTTATTTTCGATACGCCTGAGCACTGCTTTCACACGGGCCAATACCTCACGGATAGAGAAAGGTTTCGAAATATAGTCATCGGCACCAATGTTGAATCCGGTAAGTTTATCGTTTTCTGTATCCTTTGCCGTGAGGAAAATAACAGGGATAGCAGCAGTTTTCGGGTTATCGCGCAACATCCGGGCCATTTTAAAACCTGATATTTCACCCATCATTACATCCAGCAGCAAAAGGTTATACACTGATAAGTCCTTTTTCAATGCCTCTTCGGCCGAATAAGCCACATCTACATGATAACCATCAGTTTCGAGATTGAACTGGAGAATCTCGCACAAATCTTCTTCATCATCTACAACTAAAATACGGTATGCGTTCATAAATAACTATTGTTTTAAATTTATGTTACAAAGGAACAAAAGAGTTGTTTCGGTATTGTGTAATAACTGTTACAAAGATATGACAAAATCTTAATTTTCAAACAAAAAAGGCAGATCGGATGTGCCGGTCTGCCTTTTTAAATATTCGTTGTTATTTGTATTTAACGTTGATTCAACATAATCCGAAGCGAATTTGTGTGATTCGTGTCTACTTCAATCACCTGGTCTTCGTAAGAAATCAGGCTTATTTTCAATTGACATTTACCGTCGCACAGGTTTTTGATTTCAAAATTTCCTTCGAGGTCGGTATATACTTTTTGTCCGTTCGATGTAACTACCACCCCTGCAAGTGTTTCATTTGTAAGTTTGTCTACAACCAATCCATTTACTACATTTGAACTGGTAGTCGTATTCACTGTAGCTGGTTTTATTTCCGGAGCAGCAGTTTCTTTTGCCGATAGGTTCATTGTCATTCCAATAATGGAAACCAAAGCGATCAATAATACTTTTTTCATCTTTTATAATGTGTTTAATTTGTGTACAATACTTGTTCGGAATTTATTGTACAAAATAA
>JAYFRI010000367.1:0-4636 GCA_034926015.1 Paludibacter sp.
ATCTAATACTTAAATACCTAATACCTAAAAATCTAATACCTAAAAGTCTAATGACTAATACTTAAATACCTAATACTTAAAAATCTAATAACTAATACTTAATAACCTAAAAACTTTTTTTACTTTAAAGCCCTTTGTTTCTGTGGCTTCAAATATCTTTTTAGAACAAAAATCAATGCTCGTTGAGAACTTTATTAATTTATTCTTTCTTTCAACTAACTCTTTATTATCGCGTTTACGTTGTTGTTTCGCCAATAATAACATCCGACGCATTGGATACAGTTGTTAACTACTCATACTGTTCCGGCGTAAGGTTTAAATCAAAGTCAATTTATCTTTTTTATGCTTGCTTCTTCTTTAGCAAATTTAAATTCGATGCAATTGACTTTTCTTTAAATACTAACAAAAACAAATTTTAAAAACCTTCAAAAAAAAGAACAAAGGAATTCCTGTGATTTTTTCTTCAGGGCTTCTCTTTGTTCGGGTTAACGTGTCATAATAATTTATTTCCTTATGACGATGCAAAAATACATGTTTTAAAACATATTTTCCAAGCTTTTTCTATTAAAAATTGTTGAATTGCTCAAACTTTTTATTCGGAATCATTCATTATGTTGTGTAAATATATGATGGTTAGTGATGTATGAACAAAATTGTAGATGTTACAAAACTGTTACATTTTGAGAAAAACATTGAAACCAGGCTAAAAAAATGAATAAACAAGCATGAAAAAACAAATATTAATGTTTTTCGGCCTCGTTTTTCGGTTTATAAGGAGTCGAAATCGGGAATATCGTCTAAAAAATTGTATTGAAGTACGTTTTTATCGAGTCGGCAACAGTAATGTTTCAGGCCATTACTTATTATAAAATAGTCTACTTTGAGTTTCGAATTGTACACCGCTGCCTGATCAAAAGTTTGCTGAGCAATGGAAACTGTAGTAGCTTTGAATTCGATGATCATCAATGGTTCGGCGTTTCGGCTGTATACAACTGCATCGCAGCGTTTTTTCAGACCGTTGATAACGAGTTGTTTCTCAATGGCAATGAGCGAGGCAGGATAATGCTTAACATTAATAAGAAAGCGAATAAAATGCTGGCGTACCCATTCTTCGGGAGTGAGCGCTACAAATTTCTTTCGGAGATCGTCGAATATAAAGGGTTTCTCATTTTTTTTAATTATTCGAAAATTATAGGCCGGTAGATTTAATTGCCACATTTTTTAGTATTTTTGTTTCACGATTCTTATGAATTGCGAAAATACAAATTTCTGAAATATAAATTTACAAGATATGAAATCAAAATTCGAAATTGTTGAAAACTGGTTGCCGCGCTATACGAAAAGGCCTATTGAGGATTTTACCGACTATATTTTGCTGACTAACTTTAATAATTATGTCGAGCTTTTTGCCGAATGGTATGGAGTTCCGGTTTTAGGAAAAGATGGAGCCATGCCCAATGCTTCGGCCGAAGGCATTACAATCATCAATTTTGGTATGGGAAGCCCCAATGCTGCCCTTATCATGGATGTGCTTACAGCCATTCAGCCAAAAGCTGTTCTCTTTCTGGGAAAATGCGGAGGTTTGCGCGACAAAAATAATATAGGGGATTATATCCTGCCAAGTGCAGCCATTCGTGGCGAAGGTACTTCGAATGACTATTTTCCACCGGAAATTCCGGCACTTCCGGCTTTTAGTCTTCAACGTGCTGTTTCGTCGAATATCCGTGATTTTGGCAAAGATTATTGGACTGGTACGGTGTTTACTACCAACCGAAGGGTGTGGGAGCACGACGAAAAATTCAAGGATTATCTGCGTTCTACCCGCGCTATGGCCATAGATATGGAAACTGCTACTTTGTTTTCGGTGGCTTTTCATAATGGCATTTCTATAGGCGCTTTATTGCTGGTTTCGGATATGCCACTCAGAGTCGATGGTATTAAAACTGCCGAGAGTGACAAGAAAGTGACTGCCAATTTTGTGGAAGAACATATTAAGATTGGCGTAAAATCGCTTTCGTCGATTATGCACAATAGTAAGACAATTAAGCACCTGAGATTTGAATAGTAATTGATTCTTTTGTATGTAAAGCTTTGATATTAATCTATTAAGGCTTTAGTTTTATTTCTCAGCATTTTTCTATTTTACACTTTATTCCGGTTCATTGTATATACAAATCGGATGAATCAACCAACTATCCTACATGGCAAAGCAAGGCATATCCTATGATATGATCATGAGCGACCTGCGCCGGAAAGCGTATGCTCCCGTTTATTTACTTATGGGTGAGGAAGCGTATTATATTGATCAGATTTCGGACTTTATTCAGAACAATGTGCTTGACGAAGGGCAGCGCGAGTTCGACCTGACGGTGGTTTACGGTAAGGATACCGACATGACTACAATAGTGAATGCTGCTAAACGCTTTCCTATGATGTCTCCTTTTCAGGTGGTGATAGTGAAAGAGGCTCAGTTGATAAAAGATTGGGATCCTCTTCAGTATTATGTTACTAAACCTTCGCCCACTACAATATTAGTGATAGACTACAAGTATGGTACTCCCGACAAACGAAAAAAGTGGGTACTCGATATGGCTAAAAGCGGTGTTGTTTTCGAATCGCAAAAGTTGCGCGATTACGAAATGGGGGCGTGGATAAGCAATTATGCCAAAAAGAAAAATGTTACTGTCGATGAGAAAGCCATTGGTATGTTGACCGAATTTTTGGGGAACGACCTCAGTAAGATGGCCAACGAAATGGACAAACTCCTGCTCACCAAACCAGCCGACTCAAAACGGATTACACCCGAACATGTAGAGAAAAATATAGGTATAAGTAAGGATTTTAATGTATTCGAACTTCAATCGGCACTTATCAACAAGGATGTATTAAAAGCCAATCGCATTGTCCGTTATTTTGCCGATAACAAAAAAGCAAATCCACAGGTGATGGTGCTTTCTCAGCTCTTCAGTTTTTTCTCAAATTTGATGATGTACCATTATCTACCCGATAAAAGTCAGGCAGCGGTGGCAAGCGAACTCAAAATAAATCCATATTTTGTGAAAGACTACGAGAAGGCAGCCAGGGCTTTCGGTGCATGGAAAACAATGAATATTATCACCTGGATTCGCGAAACCGACGCGCGTGGCAAAGGCATCGACAGTAACGGGGTGGAAGATGGAGACCTTATGAAAGAGTTGGTATATAAAATCTTACATTGATTTTTTTATTCAGAAACGCGCTTGTTTTTCTTGCTTTCATCAACCTGCTATTTTAGTTATCAATTGTAAACGGTAACAGAATTAATACATTTATTATCTTCATGGATTCAAATCTTACGCTTTTTATAAAAATGATAGCTGCATCGTTGCAGCTCACCGAAAAACAAATCCGAAATGCCATTCAGTTGCTCAACGAAGGCGCAACCATTCCTTTTATAAGTCGTTATCGCAAGGAAATGACCGATGCGATGGATGAAGTGCAGTTGGCCGATGCGAAAGAACAATACGATAAGCTGTGTGAACTTGAAAAACGAAAGCATACAGTTCTTAACGCTATTGATGAACAGGGAAAATTATCGGATGCACTGAAACTGCGAATCGAAAATTGCTGGAATGCAACGGAACTCGAGGATATTTACCTTCCCTACAAAGTTAAACGGCGGACAAAGGCAGAAATAGCCCGTGAGAAAGGGCTGGAGCCTTTGGCTAAAATGATAATGGCTCAAAATTCGAACGATTTACAAGGTATGGCTCAGCCTTTTGTGAAAAATAAGGTCGAAAGTGTTGAAGATGCTCTGAATGGTGCTAAGGATATTATGGCCGAATGGATCAACGAGAGTGAAAATGCACGAAATGCAGTACGTAAGATTTTTAGTTACGAGGCTGTAATCAGTTCGAAAATCATCAAAGGAAAGGAAGAAGAGGCACAGAAATACCGCGATTATTTCGATATGAACGAAAAGCTGAGTCGTTGTTCGTCGCATCGGTTACTGGCCATGCGTCGTGCCGAGGCCGATGGTTTACTGCGGGTAAACATTAGTCCTAACGACGATAATTGTATCGAAAAACTGGAGCGCATATTTGTTAAATCGAACAATGCATCTTCCGATTTTGTGTACGAAGCTGTGAAGCATGCCTACAAGCGTTTACTTAAACCAAGTATAGAGACGGAATTTGCAGCGGCAAGCAAAGAAAAAGCCGATACTGAAGCCATTCGCGTGTTTGCTGAAAACCTGAAACAATTGCTGCTGGCACCTTCGCTGGGACAACAACGGACTTTGGGAATAGATCCCGGTTATCGTACCGGTTGTAAAGTGGTGTGTCTCGACGCTCAGGGAAATCTTGTCCACAACGAAACGATTTATCCGCATCCACCACAAAACGAACAGATGCAAGCCATGCGTAAGATTCAGAAACTTGTCGAAGCTTACAACATACAGGCTATAGCCATAGGCAATGGAACCGCCAGTCGCGAGACGGAGCATTTTATACAAAATATTCGATACGATCACGAAGTGAAAGTGTTTGTAGTGAGCGAAAATGGTGCTTCCATCTATTCGGCTTCGAAAATTGCCCGGGAAGAATTTCCAGATTATGATGTGACTGTTCGTGGTGCAGTATCGATTGGCCGAAGATTG
>JAYFRI010000110.1:0-17460 GCA_034926015.1 Paludibacter sp.
TTGACTCCTGAGCTTATTCCGGTAAAACCATTTTATACAAAAGAAGATATTGCCGGCATGGAGCATTTGAATTATGCAGCCGGTCTTCCTCCTTATTTACGCGGACCTTACTCGGTGATGTACGCCATGCAGCCATGGACAATCCGCCAGTATGCCGGATTCTCAACCGCTGAAGAATCAAATGCATTCTATCGTCGTAACCTTGCTGCTGGTCAAAAAGGTCTTTCGGTAGCGTTCGACTTAGCTACACACCGTGGCTACGATGCCGATCACGAACGTGTGGTAGGCGACGTGGGTAAAGCGGGTGTGTCTATTTGCTCGGTTGAAGACATGAAAGTGTTGTTCGACGGTATTCCATTGAATAAAATGTCGGTTTCGATGACCATGAACGGTGCTGTACTTCCTATTCTTGCATTTTATATCAATGCAGGTTTGGAGCAGGGAGCTAAACTCGAAGAAATGGCCGGAACGATCCAAAACGATATTTTGAAAGAATTTATGGTGCGTAATACCTATATTTATCCGCCAAAATTCTCAATGAAAATTATTGCTGATATTTTTGAGTTTACTTCTCAAAAAATGCCTAAGTTCAACTCAATTTCAATTTCGGGTTACCACATGCAGGAAGCCGGTGCCACTGCCGATATTGAGTTAGCTTATACGTTGGCTGATGGTCTTGAGTACCTTCGTGCCGGTGTAAATGCAGGTATGGATATCGACTCGTTCGCTCCACGTTTGTCATTCTTTTGGGCAATCGGTATGAATCACTTTATGGAAATTGCCAAAATGCGTGCTGCACGTATGTTGTGGGCAAAAATCGTAAAACAATTCAATCCTAAAAACCCAAAATCACTGGCATTGCGTACACACTCGCAAACTTCAGGTTGGTCGTTGACTGAGCAGGATCCGTTCAATAATGTTGGTCGTACCTGTATCGAAGCTATGGGTGCTGCATTGGGTCACACTCAATCACTTCACACCAATGCGTTGGATGAGGCAATTGCTTTGCCAACCGATTTTTCTGCACGTATTGCCCGTAATACGCAGATTTATATCCAACAGGAAACTGAAATTTGCCGCGAGGTGGATCCATGGGCAGGTTCTTATTATGTAGAATCATTGACCAATGAACTGGCTGAAAAAGCATGGGCGTTGATCGAAGAAGTTGAAAAACTGGGTGGTATGGCTGCGGCTATCGAAACCGGTATTCCAAAAATGCGTATTGAAGAAGCTGCTGCCCGTACTCAGGCTCGAATCGACTCAGGAAATCAGGTAATTGTAGGTGTAAACCAATACCGTTTGGAAAAAGAAGATCCGATTGATATTTTGGAAGTGGACAATACTGCGGTTCGTCTGCAACAAATCGAGCGTTTGCAACAATTGCGTGCTAACCGCGACGAAGCTGCTGTACAAGCTGCTTTGGCTGCCATTACCGAATGTGCCCGTACCGGAAACGGTAACTTATTGGAATTAGCCGTTGAAGCTGCCCGCGTGCGTGCTTCACTGGGTGAAATATCAGATGCCTGCGAAGCAGTTGCAGGACGTTATAAAGCAACCATCAGAACAATTTCAGGCGTGTACTCATCAGAAACTAAAAATGATGCCAACTTCCAACGTGCTTGTGAGTTGACAGAGAAATTTGCTCAGAAAGAAGGTCGTCGTCCGCGTATTATGATCGCAAAAATGGGTCAGGATGGTCACGATCGTGGTGCTAAAGTGGTAGCTACCGGTTATGCCGACTGTGGTTTCGACGTGGACATGGGACCATTGTTCCAGACTCCGGCCGAAGCGGCGAAACAGGCTGTGGAAAACGACGTGCACGTAATGGGCGTATCGTCATTGGCTGCCGGTCACAAAACCTTGGTTCCTCAGGTAATGGAAGAATTGAAGAAACTTGGTCGCGAAGATATTATCGTTATCGCGGGTGGAGTTATTCCTGCTCAGGATTACGATTATCTGTATAAAGCCGGCGTAGCAGCTATCTTTGGCCCCGGCTCGCCTGTGGCAAAAGCAGCTTGTACTATCATGGAAATTCTGTTAGAAGACTAAGAACCCCAAACCCCTAAAGGGGCTTAAAGAAAGAAAAACGGACTTGCCTCGATTATGAGGTGAGTCCGTTTTTTAATATAATTGGGATGATCTCGCAGTTTTTAGGACTTTTACGGATTCAATTCCTGAAAAGTAATGACTTTTGCGGATTCAATTCCTGAAAAGTTGTAAAATAGTGTGTTTTTTTTTAAAGAAATCAACTTATATTTGTCGCAAAATAGATAACTTATGATACTCAGAACCCTTGCAAACATTATTGAAAACAACCTGTTTACAGGCAAGGCAATAATTGTTTTAGGAGCACTGCAGGTTGGTAAAACAACCATGATTAAAAGTATGTTTCAAAACAATGAAGCACTTCTTTGGCTAAATGCGGATGAAACAGATATTCAGAATCTGTTTAAAGATATGTCTTCAACCCGATTTAAAGCAATATTTGGAAATAAAAAGATAATAGTAGTTGACGAGGCACAGCAAATTGCAGATATTGGCTTACGATTGAAGTTAATTACAGACATGTTGCCCGAATATCAACTAATTGTTACCGGAAGTTCATCTTTTGAATTGGCTAATCATTTGAATGAACCCTTAACCGGAAGAAAATGGGAATATAATTTGTTTCCATTATCGTTTGGAGAGATGGTACAACATCACGGATTATTAGAAGAAAAACGATTGTTACCCCATCGGCTAGTTTATGGCTATTATCCAGAAATAGTAACAAGACAAGGTGATGAAGAAAAAGTGCTTCGACAGCTTTCGAGCAGTTATCTGTATAAAGATATTCTGCGTTTGGAGCAAATTAAAAAGCCTGATAATTTGATTAAATTACTTCAGGCAATTGCTTATCAGGTTGGTTCGCAGGTTTCTTATTCAGAACTTTCGCAATTGTGTGGACTCGATGCTAAAACTGTAGAGAAATATATTATGGTGCTGGAACAATCGTATATTATCTTCAGATTAGGTTCTTTTAGTCGTAATTTACGAAATGAACTTAAATTTTCCAGAAAAATTTACTTTTATGATAATGGCGTGCGTAATGTGTTGATTTCCAATTTTGCTCAGATAGAGAACAGGCTAGATACTGGTGTTTTATGGGAAAATTTCATAATCTCGGAACGAAAAAAGCACCTGCATTACAATATGCTGTTCCCAAATATATGGTTTTGGCGTACCAAACAGCAAAATGAAATTGATTACATAGAAGAACGAAATGGGAAACTATCAGCTTACGAATTCAAATGGAATCCTGATTCTAAAATTAGAAAACCAATAACCTTTATGAATGCCTATCCAGAAGCAGATTTTAAAATCATTCACAAAGATAATTTTGAGGATTTCTTAATATAAAAAAACGGACTTACCGCATTTGTGGTAAGTCCGTTTTTCTTTCTTAATGGATTGATTTATACAAGTCCTTCCATTTCTACCATTTCGTTTTCGTCGCGATGGTAATCGATTGTTTTAAATCCAAATCCAAAGAGATTTTTAAAATCTTTTGTATATCCGTTTAAATCACCAATGGCGTGGATGGTTTCTGTTGTGGCTTCGTCCCAAAGTCTGGCTACTTCTGTTTGAACATCTTCACGCATCTCCCAATCATCAATGCGGATGCGGCCTGCTTCGTCGATGGGTACATCTGCACCGCTGAATAATTTATCGGCATACAAACGCTGTATCTGCTCTATACATCCTTCATGGATTTTTTTACTTTTCATTACTTTAAACAGCAATGAAATATAAAGCGGAATGATTGGAATGGCCGAACTGGCTTGTGTCACCAATGCTTTGTTTACCGATACATAAGCTTTGCCACCAGTGGTCTTCAGCTTCTCGTTGATTGTTTTAGCAGTGGCTTCGAGATGATCCTTGGCGCGACCAATGGTACCTTTGCGGTAGATAGGTTCAGTCACCGATGGGCCAATGTAGGAATAGGCGAGGGTAAGCGCCTGGTCAGCCAATACTCCTGCAGCCTGTAGCGCATCGATCCACATTTCCCAGTCTTCGCCACCCATAACGGCCACTGTGTTTGCAATTTCTTCTTCGCTGGCAGACTCGATGCTGATTTCGGTTACTTTGCCACTGTGGAAGTCGACGGTTTTGTTGCTGTAGCTTTGCCCGATAGGTTTCAGTACCGAGCGATGGGTGATGTCGGTTATTGGATGAGTTCGAACGGGTGAAGCAAGGCTGTAGATAACCATATCTATTTGACCCAGATCGGCTTTGATGAGCTCAATTGTTTTTTGTTTTATTTCGTTCGAAAACGCATCTCCATTGATGTTTTTGGCATACAAACCTTCGGCATGTGCTATTTTGCTGAACGCGGCTGTATTGTACCATCCCGGCGAAGCAGTTTTTTCAGGTTGAGGCTCCTTTTCGAAAAAAACACCTATGGTAGCTGCCTCCGAACCAAAAGCACTGCTGATGCGTGAAGCCAGTCCAAAACCTGTGGAAGCACCTATGACGAGTACTCTTTTCGGCCCGTCAATTTTTCCTTTTGACTTTACGTATTCGATTTGTTTCAATACACTTTGTTCGCATCCAGCCGGATGAGCGGTCAGGCTTATAAACCCCCTCATTTTTGATTTAATAATCATCTTTATCTGTTTTGGTTATAAAAAATGCAACTCCGAATTGGATATTTGCGCATTGAAAAATGAGCAAGCCAATGTAGAGTGTGACTTTTGAAAACAACTCAAATGTGATGATTGTTTATAGCTGAATGCAAAAGTGGAGGAGTGGTTTTAATTGTTTTTTATCTCAAACGCCTCGATGACTTCCCTGACTCTTTCTTTAATTTCCTGAGATGTAGGATTTAATTCAGCGGTACTGAATGTGCCTTTGTGTATATCTATGCGTTCGAAAACCATTAGATAGAGTGCAAAAATAATTTCCAGACTTAGCTGGCTGCGGTATTCAAGTTGCGGTTTGACCTCTTGCATGATTTCAAAAGTTTTCTGCCGATATTCGTCGGCAGTGGCGTAAAGTTCACCTATCATTTGGCGGAAGCCGGTAGTGATGGCAGCTCCGTTGGCCATGGCAAGAAGATTCTCGCGGTTGAGATTGTATTTTTGCATTAAATCATCCGGGAAGTAATTCAGATTGAGGGTGTGATCTTTAACGAAATTGCGGATGATATGAACCAAATAGCTGAAAATGGCACAGGGCGTCGATATGCGCCTTACATCAAAAGCGGGTTCGAAATACTGATCGTTGTCACGCTTCAGTCCGCATAAATGTACAAAAATAGAAGCCGGGGCTACCGACGCGCCTTTTGTATAATCAAGAAATGCTTGCAGCGTAGGAAAACCATCGTTATAAATATCGTAAATCATCGACCGGGAAAAATCCTCAAGTGGCCAGGCAGGAATATGAAATTTTTGTATTGTATCTGTCAATCCGTAGGTTGCAATTTTCATAAATGATAATCATTGAGCCGATCAATGGTCTGTGCGATACGTTCCACTTTGAGTTGATCGTTTTTGACTGAATATATCCATTCTAATAATTTCTGTTGTTCGTTTTCGGGGAGGCGGTTGAAGCGTTCAAGGGCTGCGGGTTCGTCCTGAAGGCAGATGAAGAAATCTTCGGTATCGACAGGCGGAAGCTCGAGCGAGTAAAGGGTGACGTGTACCATGTCGCCCTCATTTTTGCCTATCTGTTTGCGTATTTCTGAGTTGACAGCTAAAAACATAGTGCCGTCACCTACAGGCATTAGGTTTGCATTGCTAATTTCGTAGTTATCAATCCGTCCTCTTACTTTCACAAGTCCGAAGTAGCTGCGTTTGTCCTGTTTTATTTCCGGAAAAGCCACATGTATCCAGCCTCCTTTGCCTTTGAACTTTTGCAAAAGATAATCATTGTCCACAAGAGGGGTGGGTAAATTGTTTTCCATAGCATTTATGAGAAGTTGTGATTTGTTTTTGCTAACAATTGCTGTATTTTCTCAGCGGTTCGGCGGGCTGTTCCCGGTTCGCCCAATGCTGCTTTAATGTCGGCATAACCTTTCAGCATATCGTTGCGGTAATTGTTGTCGGTGAAGATGCGGTTTATTTCGTTTGCTACATTGTCGGCCGTAAACAAGTGGGCAATCAGTTCTTTTACAAGTTCCCTTTCGGCCACCAGGTTCACAAGCGAAATGTATTTTGTTTTGATCACTATATTTTTGACCCAATACGCCAGTCGGCCGAACAAAACATTGTACACCACTACCTGAGGAGTGCCTATCAATGCTGTTTCGAGCGTTGCCGTTCCCGAATTGACAACGGCCAGCTCTGCCTGTTGCACAAGTTCGTAGGTCTGATCGAAAATAACGGGAATCGACGCATTGTTCAGGTATTGTTTGTAAAAATCGGCTTCAATACCGGGAGCGCCTGCAACAACAATCTGATAGCCATCGAAACGACTTGCAGCTTCCGTCATCAGTGGCAGACATTTCGAAATTTCCTGTTTCCTGCTTCCTGCCAGTAAAGCTATGATCGGACGGGGCTCTAAATTGTTATTTTTGCAAAATTCTTCAACGCTTTGCAACTGATGAGGACGCATTGCCACCGAATCGACGGTTGGGTTGCCTACATAGTCCACCTTGTAATTGTGTTTTTTGTAGAATTCTGTTTCGAAAGGAAAAATAGTGAATATCTTGTCGATGTAACGTTTTATCTTTTTGATTCTGTATTCCTTCCATGCCCATATTTTGGGTGAGATATAATAATAAACAGGCGTTTTGTAGTTTTCCTTCACATATTGGGCTATCCTGAGATTGAAGCTTGGGTAGTCGATGAGAATAACTACATCCGGGCCGAATGCATCGATCGCTTTCTGGCAGTCGCCGATGTTGCGGAGCACCGTTTTAAGGTTTCTGAGTACAGCTACAAAGCCCATAAAAGCCATATTGCGGTAATGTTTTATCATTGTACCTCCCTGTGCTTTCATTAAGTCGCCACCGAGGAAACAAAATTCAGCCTCCGGATCGGTGTTTTTAAGTTCACGCATCAGATTTGATGCATGTAAATCGCCCGAAGCTTCGCCGGCTATTAAAAAATAACGCATTGTTTTTTGGTTTTTATTTGCTTGTGTTTTTGTTCCTTTTTTCTGAGAGTAACAGCTGCAAATTTAATATAAATATCAGGATGTTGAAAACAGAGTTCAAAATACTGATAAATAATCGGTGAAAACTGAAGACGAAAACATAGAAGATGAATCTTTCAATAAATAAATTGAGAATTGACCGATTGTTTTTAACTTTGTGGCGGAGTAATTCTAAGGTCGGTTCAGAACGCAATAATATAAAGGAACGACCGTTTATTCATTGTTGAAAATAAAAATGAACTATGTTATTCAGTAAAATACGATTTAAAGTTGCAGCAGTCTTATTCATGTTTTCGGGTCTGTCGGCCATTGCACAAAACGAATATTACGGCGAAGACAATCGCATCCATTTCGGTTTCTCGTTGGGTTTGAACTCAATGGATTTTGGCATTACACCAAGTTTAGTGCAGACCAACGATGGAAAAATATATCAGGTGGACGTCTCTCTATTGAAACCCGGATTTTCGGTGGGCGTCATCAGCGATTTGCAGCTGAGCCGATATTTCAATTTGCGTTTTACGCCCACACTTCATTTTGCCGAGAGAGAGCTAAGCTATAGTTATATCGAAAATGATAGTGTGAGAGTAGGAGGCTCTGTTTCAGTAGGGTCGACTCCATTGTGTTTGCCCTTGTACTTGAAATACAGCGCCGAGCGCTATGGCAATATCCGTCCTTACCTGATAGGTGGAGGAGGAGTAGGCATTGATTTGGGCAGGGATAAGGAAAAACCCGTTTACCTGAAACCTCTTGATCTTTATCTTGAGTTTGGTGTAGGCTGCGAAATCTACTTTTGGTTTTTCAAACTTGCTCCCGAGCTCAAATTTTCCATTGGAGGAAATAACCTGTTTGTCCCTCTCGAAGAAAGAGAGGGAGAAGGTACTTTGAGCGACGGGGATAAGGTTTATTCGCAAGCGCTTTCGAAGCTGACATCGAAAATGATTACGCTGACATTCAATTTCGAATAAATCAGAGCTTTTCGGTTTCAGCAATTATCTTTTCCATGGCTTTTTGCCAGTCGGAGTAAAGTTTACGAAAGTAAGCTTTTACAAGTTGAGGGTTGTCTTTTCCGGTAGGACGGTTTGCACGAAGTATAAATTCCCGCGAAGTTTCTACTATTTCAATTACTAATTGATCTACGCGTTCTTCATTGACTTTATTGGTCATTAAACAACGGAAATACACATCGGTAATTAGTTCGGACGAAACAAACTGAATTGTTTTTTTGAGACGTTTGCGACTGGCCATAATACTATCGGGAGTTTTAATTGATTATTTATTCTACAAATATAGCTCATTATTATTGGTTTTATATCCTTTGAAGTAAATTTTTATGAAGTTGAGTCGACTGACATTTCATTTTTTATCCCTGATTTTCCTGCTCCCGACTATTTGTTTTTATAGTTGTGAGGATGATTTGTTCAGTTCCGATCCGGAGAAGGTGCTTTCCTTTTCTACTGATACACTCACTTTCGATACGGTTTTTACTACTATCGGGAGTACAACCGAAAAATTAATGGTGTACAATCCCAATAACCGCGCGCTTAAAATAAGCTCCATTGCCCTGGTAGGAGGTGCCCGATCGCAGTTTCGCATCAATGTGGATGGAAATTTAAGCACCGACAACCATTTTAGCGATATTGAAATAAGGTCAAAAGACAGTATGTATATTTTTGTTGAAGTAACTGTCGATCCTCGTGATGTGAATGCACCGGTACTTGTGACCGATTCGGTGGTTTTCAGAACCAACGGCGTAGAACAAAAAGTGAGATTGGAAGCTTTCGGTCAGGATATGATTTTGTTTCGGAATAAATTGATACTGAACGATACCACACTCAGTGCCGACAAACCTTATCTTATTTTCGGGAACCTTACCGTCGATTCAGCAAAAACGCTGCATTTGCCTGCCGGTTGTCGATTGTATTTTCATAACAACGCCAATCTGATGGTGCGTGGAAATTTACGCGCAGAAGGAACCTTTGATAAACCTGTATTGCTTCGGGGCGATAGGCTGGACAAGGCAAAATTCCTCTATCCTGTTCCGTACAATTATGTGGCAGGACAATGGGGTGGTGTTTATTTGTTGTGGAACAAAGGAAATCACTTGCTTCGGAATGTGAACATAAACAGTGGCTACGTGGGTATTTATATGAATAACAGTGACCGCAGTCAGCTACCCGAACTCCGTGTTGAAAACTGCAGGATACATAATTTTGTGTATTATGGTTTGGTGGCGCAGAATGCCAATGTGCAGGTAATGAACACCGAGATTTCGAACACCGGAAGTTATAGCGTTTATCTGAGCGGCGGAAAGCATGTTTTTTTGCAGAGTACAATTGCAAATTATTACAACAGCAGTCCCGGCCGACCCAGTTCACGCGATAAAAATCCGGCGGTAATGATTATGGGGCTTTACAGAACGGCGCCCATGCAGACCGAATTTCGGAATTGTATTGTTGCCGGAGGGCTCGAAACCGAGCTTAGTATCGTCAGTCGTTTCCTTACCCAGTACAAAGCTGTCTTTTCCGATTCGTACATACGCCGCAAGGAAGCATATGAACTTTCGCAGTTTCAGAACATTCGTTGGTATGCTAAAAATGACACCATCTTTAAACACCCATTTTACAACGATACAACTTCGGTATATTTTAATTTTACCCCTGATTCGGTTTCTCCTGTACGAGGATTGGCCGATCGCACAATTGCCGCTCAGTTTCCACTCGATTTAAACGGAGTTAACCGTTTGGAAGACAACGCTCCGGATGCCGGTGCTTACGAGTGGAAACCAACTGTGAAATAAAAGTTCGACAATACTGAACAACATCCTTTTTTAAATGTTTTTATGACTGAGCTGAAGAAATTTCGGTACTATTTACTTTGCGTACAGTTTTTTCAGTTCAGTATTTTAATTTGTGGGCAAAATGTGCTATTTTTGTCCAACTAATATTAAAAACTATAACTTAAAATATAAATTAAAAAAAATGAGCAACACAAAAAGAGTCTATACTTTTGGCAACGGACAAGCTGAAGGTAAAGCTGACATGAAGAATTTGCTTGGCGGAAAAGGAGCAAATCTCGCCGAAATGAACCTGATCGGTGTTCCGGTACCTCCCGGATTCACTATTACTACAGACGTTTGCAATGAGTATTATACTTTGGGCAAAGATCAGGTAGTGGCATTGTTGAAACCAGAAGTTGAAAAAGCAATTGCCGGAGTTGAAGTTCTGATGAACTCAAAATTCGGAGATATCGAAAATCCTTTGTTGGTTTCTGTACGTTCGGGTGCTCGCGCTTCTATGCCGGGCATGATGGACACAATTCTGAACCTCGGGTTGAACGATGCTGTAGTTGAAGGTATGATTCGCAAAACCGGAAATGCACGTTTTGCATGGGACTCTTACCGTCGCTTTGTACAGATGTACGGCGACGTTGTTTTAGGTATGAAGCCTGTAAACAAAAATGATATCGATCCTTTCGAAGAAATTATCGAACATGTGAAGGAAGCCAAAGGTGTTGAACTTGATACTGAGCTTTCGGTGGACGATTTGAAAGAACTTGTGGCTAAATTTAAAGCTGCTGTGCTGAAACAGACAGGTAAAGATTTCCCTGAATCGGCTTACGAACAACTTTGGGGAGCTGTTTGCTCTGTATTCGACTCGTGGATGAACGACCGCGCTATTCTTTACCGCAAAATGGAAGGAATTCCTGCAGAGTGGGGAACTGCCGTTAATGTTCAGGCACTGGTATTTGGTAATATGGGCGAAACTTCGGCAACAGGTGTTTGCTTTAGCCGCGATGCAGCTACAGGTGAAGACATTTTTATTGGAGAATACCTGATCAATGCACAGGGCGAGGATGTAGTGGCCGGTATCCGTACTCCACAACAAATTACAAAAGAAGGTTCGCAACGTTGGGCAGTACTGGCCGATATTCCCGAAGCTGAACGTGTTGCAAAATATCCTTCGATGGAAGAAGCAATGCCTTCTATTTATAAAGAACTGGACGCTATCCAAACAAAACTCGAAAATCACTATAAAGACATGCAGGATATGGAATTTACCGTACAGGAAGGTAAATTGTGGTTCCTGCAAACCCGTAATGGTAAACGTACCGGTGCTTCAATGGTGAAAATTGCTGTTGATATGCTTCGTCAGGGAATGATCGATGAAAAAACAGCGATTCTCCGTGTTGATCCTATCCGTTTGGATGAATTGCTTCACCCTGTATTCGACAAAAAAGCTTTGAAAGAAGCTAAATTGATTGCCAAAGGATTGGCTGCATCTCCGGGAGCGGCTTCGGGACGTGTTGTTTTCAATGCCGACGATGCTGCTGAGTGGGCACAACATGGCGAAAAAGTAATCATGGTTCGTGTTGAAACTTCTCCTGAAGATTTAGCTGGTATGGCTGCTGCTCAGGGAATTTTGACTGCTCGTGGCGGTATGACTTCTCACGCAGCTGTTGTGGCTCGCGGTATGGGTAAATGTTGCGTTTCGGGTGCAGGTACTCTGAAAATAGATTATGCTACCAAAACAATGGAAGTAGATGGTCTTGTTGTAAAAGAAGGCGACTATATTTCGTTGAATGGTTCTACAGGTGACATTTTCTTAGGAAAAGTAGCTACTATGGAAGCTGAGTTGGATGCCGACTTTGCTGAACTGATGACCTGGGCCGACAAATATACAAAAATGGCTGTTCGTACCAATGCTGATACTCCTTACGATGCTCAGGTGGCTCGTAAATTTGGCGCTACCGGTATCGGACTTTGCCGTACCGAACACATGTTCTTCGAAGGTGAAAAAATTAAAGCTATGCGCGAAATGATTTTGGCCGAAAATGTTGAAGGTCGTCGCGTTGCACTAGCCAAAATTCTTCCTTACCAGCAAGCCGACTTCGAAGGTATTTTCGAAGCTATGGAAGGCTGTCCGGTGACTGTTCGTTTGCTCGATCCTCCATTGCACGAATTTGTTCCTCACGACGAAAAAGGTCAGCAGGAAATGGCCGAAGCTATGGGTGTTTCTATCAAAGTTATCAAACAACGTGTTGATGCTTTGCACGAACAAAACCCAATGTTGGGTCACCGTGGTTGTCGTTTGGGAAATACTTATCCTGAAATTACCGAAATGCAAACCCGCGCTATTCTTGGTGCTGCGTTAGCATTAAAAGCCAAAGGTATTGTTGCTAAACCAGAAATCATGGTGCCATTGGTAGGTATCAAATTCGAGTTCAACGAACAGGATAAAATTATTCGCGAAACAGCAGCTGCTCTGTTTGCCGAAAAAGGCGACAGCATTGAATTCAAGGTAGGTACTATGATCGAAATTCCACGTGCAGCTTTAACTGCCGATCGTATTGCCGAAAAAGCTGAATTCTTCTCGTTTGGTACCAATGACTTAACCCAGATGACTTTCGGTTATTCACGCGACGATATTGCTTCATTCTTGCCTATCTACCTCGAAAAGAAAATTCTGAAAGAAGATCCTTTCCAGGTACTTGATCAAAACGGTGTAGGTCAGTTGGTGAAAATGGCTACAGAAAAAGGACGTTCAGTTCGCCCTGACCTGAAAGTAGGTATTTGTGGTGAGCATGGAGGTGAGCCATCATCGGTTGAATTCTGCCACCGCACAGGCCTGAATTATGTAAGTTGTTCGCCATTCCGCGTGCCTATCGCTCGCTTGGCTGCTGCTCAGGCTGCTCTGAAATACTAATTTTCTAAAACATAGAAAATTTAATTCCAGTCAATGAATAAAGGCTGATCCGATTATCGGGTCAGCCTTTGCTCTTTTTGGGGGATTCTTATTTGTAAATAAGGATTATAATAAAACGATTGATTTGTGTTGCTGTTTGGCAGGTTGGGGTTTTATTTCAACCATTAGCAACTGGCGTTGATGCCGCAAAAACATGCATTTCGCATTTTTTGCAATCGAACCTGAGCTCATATTCCTGATCGTTGTTTTTGAGTCGGAACGGTTCTTTCATTTCAGATTTTTTCCCTTCGCGCGGACACCATCCCATTTCGTATTTTATACAGTGTTTGGTAAACATCAAAGGTACGCCTTCTACAGCTTTTACTTCGAATCCGGGCATCATCTCTTCCACACCGTGTTCCATATAAAAAGTTCGGGCCAAATGGTTGGTTACATTGCCCAGATAAGTCAGTTTTTTCAGTGGAAATTCAGTCTTTAAGTCTGTTTTAGCCGTTTCAGTCACGTAAGCCTTTGCTCTTACTTCGTCGAGCAACTCAACGGCAGTTCTGCGCCACTCGCTCAGCTGCGAAGCCTGGAAAAACCAGGGAGCAGTCATTTCTATATGAATATTACGAAGTTCGTATATGCTGTTGCCCATTTTCGAAAGTTGCTGACGGATATTGCTGTCGACACTTTCAGGTTTTAAAGCCGGTTTCTTCTCAGCATTAAACTGAATGTCGGCCGAAATTCCATCTTCATCAGTCAAGCGAATGGAAAAACCGCTTTCAACTTCTTTGAAAAGTACATCCAGCCCTATCCTTCGTTCTGCGGTTTTACCCTTCATCTGTTTTTCGAAGGCCTGATCCTGATTACGGTACAGCATAGCGCCAATGTCCATGCGGGGCATATCGGCCGGGAAAATTTGTTTGCGCTCCACGCGATTCACCCTGAAACCGGTTAAATCGTTATGCTTGTTTATAAAACAGAGTCCATCGCCGTTGTTTAATAGATGTCCGTTGTGCATTTCAAAAAAGTTACGACCTATATAGGTTACTTTTCCTATTGGTTCACCCAGCGATTTTGGTGTTTCGGGTTGATAAATGCCGGCATGACGCTCGTGCAAAAAATAATCGGTGGCGTTGCGGCGGAAACTTTTTTCAGGATTGGGTTCGAAAAAGAAAGTAGTTTTTCCTGACGATGTTTTTTTATATTGATCATTGCCTTCGAGAATTGCATCTAATTTTTTTCGGTAATACGCAGTCACGTTTTTTACATAATCAGCGTCTTTCAGGCGACCTTCAATTTTGAACGACATAACTCCGGCTTGAATTAATTCTTCTAAATGTGCCGATAAATCAAGGTCCTTCAGCGAAAGTAAATGCTTGTTTTTTACGAGTATGTTTCCTTCAGCATCCAGCAGTTGATAAGGCAGGCGGCAATACTGTGCGCATTGTCCGCGGTTAGCGCTGCGTCCGCACATAGCCTGACTTATATAACACTGACCACTGTAACTCACACACAAAGCTCCGTGTACGAATGCTTCCAGCTCCACGTTGGTTGCTGCCGATATTTCAGAAATCTGCTTCAACGATAATTCACGTGCTAACACAACGCGCGAAAATCCGGCATCCTGCAGAAATTTTACTTTTTCAACCGAACGGTTATCGGTTTGGGTGCTGGCGTGCAAAGCGATAGGAGGTAAGTTCATTTGAAGAATACCCATATCCTGAACAATCAATGCATCTGCATTGGCATTGTAAATCTGATGAATCAATTGCTCGGCACCTTCGAGCTGATCATCGGTAAGTACGGTATTTAGCGCCACAAAAACCTTCGAACGATATTGATGAGCATATTTTACAAGTGTTTCAATATCTTCGATGGAATTTCCGGCAGCTGCCCGTGCCCCAAACTGAGCGGCTCCAATGTACACTGCATCAGCGCCATGATTGATAGCTGCCAATCCACATTCAAGGTTTTTTGCGGGAGAAAGAAGTTCAATGTTCTGCATATATAAATTTAATTCACACATCATGAATGCGTACATTTTGATGTGCGAATTATTAAGATTTTAATGTATTTTCTCCAGGTCGTAAGGAGTTTCCTGATAAACAAAGTAGTTCAGCCAGTTTGAAAACAGGAGGTTGGCATGACTTCTCCAACGAACCACTGGTTCGTTTTCAGGATTGTCGTTGCGGTAGTAGTTTTGTGGCATCTGAATGGGTAATCCCTTGGCTATGTCGCGTTTATATTCTTCGTCGAGTGTAAGCGGCGAATATTCTGAATGTCCGGTGATGAAAAATTCGCGGCCGTTACGGGCCATAACCATGTAAACACCAGACTCTTCCGATTCCGAAAGCAGGGTCAGGTCCGGATGTTTCAGAATGTCTTCTGAACGGACTTCGGTATGTCGGCTGTGAGGAACATAAAATACATCGTCGAATCCCCTGAAAATCGGACATTGAGGATTGTTGTTGAAATGCTCAAATACGCCAAACATTTTTTTCTCCAATGGATATTTAGGTATTCCGTAATGGTAATACAACCCAGCCTGAGCAGCCCAGCAGATATGAAATGTTGAAGTAACATGCGTACGTGCCCAATCGAAAATTTTTGTTATTTCGGGCCAGTAATTTACTTCTTCAAAGTCGAGTTGCTCCACCGGTGCACCGGTTATTATCATTCCATCGTAATTGCTTTTACTGATTTCGTCGAAAGTTTTGTAAAAGGCCATTAAATGTTCGATCGGTGTATTTTTCGAACAATGGGTTTCCATATGTAAAAAGTCGATTTCAATTTGTAATGGAGAATTGGACAATAAACGGATGAGGTCTGTTTCGGTAGTAATTTTAATCGGCATTAAATTTAAAATTACAATTTTCAGAGGTCTGATTTCTTGATTCGAAGCACGTTCCGAATCCATCACGAATATGTTTTCTTCGCGCAGCACATCCACTGCCGGAAGTGTTATGGGGATATTTAATGGCATAATTCTTCGTTTTTTTTTAGTCGATCAAAATCAACGTGAGTTCTAGTGTCCGGTTTCTTTTATGAATTTGATATGCTGTTGCCAACTTATGATTTGCGCTTTATCGCTCGTTTTCAAAAGTATTTGCTGTATAGTTTCCAATAAGCTTCGCTGCCAATAAAATCAGAAAGAAAAGTATTTAGCTTTTCAAGCAATAAAGGCGATTTTGAGTTCACAACCCAACTGTAGTGCTGGCTGAACCCCAATGCTAATGAAATATCAATATTGCTATATTTTTTTTTGAGTTTCAGCCCTTGTTCTTCGGTACATACCGTATTTTTAATTTTCCCGGTTGCCACAAGTTTTACCATTGTTTCAACGCTTAAATTGTTGATTTCCTCGATGTGAATCTCCTCTGCAATTTCATTCGAAAGATTTTGAATCCGGGCTTTAAATATCGAATTTCGCGACAGGTAAATGGTGTCATTCCCTAGCTCAAACTGTTTTTTAATAGGTATTTCGGCAAGGGAGTCGTCCGGTAGTTTTTGAACTAATATTAATTTAGAGGTCATCAGAGGTTTGCTGAAAACTACTCCTTCGGGATAATCGGTGGTTAGCGGCATTGTGTTGGCAATGATATCAAATTCGCCATTCAACAGTTCGTTGATTGCTTTTTGAGCATCGTTTTGTTTCGAGATACGCAATTCCAAACCCAGACTATCGGCAAATGCTTTTACAATTTCATATTGGAAACCAAAAACACTATCTTTTTGCAAGGCAAAACCATTGCTGCTGCTATCGGTCACCACTGTAAGTTTTCCCGATGCTATGAGCTCTGGTAAATCGTGAATTTTTGAATTTGTATTTCGAATAATAACAACCAAAGCTACAACTATCACAAGAACAGCAACTACAACGATACTAATTTTTTGTTTTTTCATGTTGTATCTTCTATTTTATCGTGTTACAATCAATCGTAGAAGTTCCATGTTAATCCTATTTTTAGCATTGCCGGATTAATGGGATAATAAGGCATTGAATAATAAACACCTTTCATAAATAATTGGTTCACATGATAGTACTCTACGAAAAATCGCGTCCTTTTCAGGTGAAAATTTGCATACACATTAACGACAGGATAGTTTCCTATTTTCATTTCGTCCTGGTTATAAAACTGTCCGGTGGCGGGCATATAAGCCGGAGCGTAATATGCTGTATGGTAGCGCACATTGGCGCCAAACTGCGCACTGAGTACTTTGAACCATTTGTCGTGAAAATACAAATTGTGATACAGGGTCAGCATTGGCAGCGGAATTACATCCTGATTGGAGCTGAGTTGATATACCACATTGTTTTCGAGCGTGAATTTTCCTAACCTGAAATCCTGTTTGAGTTGAGCTGATACAATCTGAATATTACCATCGAATTGCGAAGGTAAAGCCAGGGTGTCAAAATAAATCTGATTGGTTATGTTTTCCACGTTTACATCCAAAGAGAATGAGCGCGTTGGTATTGCAAAGGTACCACCGATATGCGTTCGGAATGTTTTATCGAAATTATTACTCCATCTAAAGTGATTCGACTGATAGTTTTGTAAAAAAAATGAAGGCTCACTATTGCGCATAAAGCCTTTTGCCCTGATGGATATTGTGTCTTTCAAAAGCCTGAATGAAC
>JAYFRI010000038.1:0-2987 GCA_034926015.1 Paludibacter sp.
CTTTGCCACTTTTATCGGGTGGCGTACAAAGCACCACTTCTTTACATTCGGCAATCTGTGCAGGAATGCCCAACATCAATACCGTAGAAAACAAAGGAGCGGTTCCACCCGGAATGTACAAACCCACTTTTTCGATGGCAATGGCTTTCTGCCAGCAATATACACCCGGTGAAGTTTGAATTTCAGGAAGTTCGTGCTGCTGTTCCGAGTGAAATTTCCATATGTTCCGACGGGCCATTTCTATGGCCTGTTTAAGATGTGCAGATATCTGCTTTTCGGCCTCAAGAATTTCTTCTTTCGTTACTTCGATGATATCAGACTCTACCTTATCGAATTGTAAAGTATATTTCTTTATCGCCGCGTCGCCATGCAATCTGACATCGTCCAATACTTTTTGAACAGTATCGAATAAGCTTGTATTGTCAAAAACCGGTCGGGTCAACAGCGATGCCCATATTTCTCTAGGTGGATGTTTAATAATTTGCATGTAACCTGGTTATAATGTATTTAAGCGTACAAAGTAAATCAATTTATCAGAAACGAACAACAAATTCTAAAACCAACTTATTCTGAGTATTGGCTAGAACGCGTGGAAAAGAATAACGCTCATAATTCAAACGAATATCATTCAGAAATGGTTTTGAAAGACTAAAAGTAATTCCTCCGGTTACCCTCGATCGTACATAATCATCAATTAAGTAAGTTCCGTTTGCTGATTTTTCACCTCTGTTGTTGTTCGACATGTTATCGTAACGAAGTACAGGAGTTATTTTTTTGAGATATTTTAATTTGTCTGTTTTTAAACCATAAGCTCCCATCACAAAGAAACCTACAGTAGGCTTAAACGACGAATACTGATAAGTTTTATAGTACAATTCGCTCTCTATATGAAGTCCTCTAAAGTCAATGGCTCCACCAACATTGTACATATTCATTCTGATGTCGTAAGGATGTACCGAATTATAATTCAAGCTTATACTCAAAAAGTCAAATGGCGAAATAACAGTTCTCAATGCATAACTAAGGTCTTCTGTTTTTCTCCATATTTGCTGGTCGTACAAACCGGTACCATTATACAAACCGGCAGTCAATTCAACCGGAATAAATTTTCGGTTGGACAAAACGAGGGTCGCACCCACATCCCGTAAACCTGTAAGCTGCTTGCCTATAAAAGAGCGGTTAGCAAAAAACAGTTGGTGCGGCGAACGCAAATTATCAGTACTAAAAGGGATTTTTTGCTGACCGATAGTAAATCTGAACCATTCCTGTGGCTGAAAACGAAGATAGGCATCGAGCATTTTTGTTTCACCTTCGTCCGACAAATCAATTTCGGCTTTATACGAAACCATTTTACTGAAATTACCATTTACACTGAAGCGAGCATTCCTGACCTGGAAACGTTGCTCATTCAAACTTGTATTGTATTCGTATTTCGCCCTGATGGTTCCTTCGATATGAGGAGTAAACAAGCTATCGGACGAAATAGCAAAAAGCTGAAAAGCCACACAAAAGAAAAGGAGTGTAAATTTAAGTTTCATCATTTTATAGGTTTCTCGTAAATTATTGTGTTATACAGTTTAAAATAAAATCGTCCCATCTGTTATAAAGTTCTTCGACGTTTGTCAATACAATGTCGGCACCCGCGGTGTGTAACACATCCCCCCCCAGCGGACCGGTATCGAGCCCAAAAGTATACAAACCTGCTGCTTTGGCTGATTGAATACCCAGAGGTGCATTTTCGATAACTACAACCTCCCAGGCTTGCAGTCCTGATTTAGCAAGTGCCTTTAGATAGGGCTCGGGGTGGGGCTTTCCATGGCTTACATCGTAAGCCGTTATCATATTTTCTTTTGTAAAAATACCTGGAAAATAGAGTTGTAAACTGTCGATAAGCGTCGACTGTCCCGAACCTGTCACTAAAAAAATCTGCAAACCTTTACTTTTTATATATTCAAGCATTTCAAGGGCAAAAAACATTGGCGTTGTCTTACTTTCAGCTTCAAAGTAATTTGTTTTCAGCTTATATATCTTTTGTTTTTCGTCTGGCGTAGCATTTCTTCCATATGTGCGCATGAAAGCACCATCTATTGTGGAATCGCCGGTGCGACCTTCGTTCATATAAGCCTCGAAAGCAGTGAACGGAATATTCATGTCGCGCATGGCCTGCACCCATGCAGATGCATGAAACGGCATGGAGTCGAACAAAACACCATCCATATCGAAAAATACCGCTTGAGGCGACAACGATGGATAATTGTTAGATTTTAAAAAGTGTTGTATAGAGCGTGAAAACATCAAATTTCTGTTTTTGTGCACAAAGATAATTGATTTAGTGCTTATAATCGAAAAAAAGCTATGAATTGAACTATAACTATTGTCATTTTTTTTTAATGCACATATAAAACACCCCGTTTTTTCAGAAAAAAACAAACAAATTATTTCGTATTTTTTTTAAATAAAGTAATTTTGTGACCACAAAAAATTATCGGGATGTGGCGCAGTTGGTAGCGTGCTACGTTCGGGACGTAGAGGTCGCTGGTTCGAATCTTGTCATCCCGACATAAAAAAGGAAGAATATTTTTTTATTCTTCCTTTTTTTGATGCAACATTTTGAACTTTGTTTGCATCTAAGCCCAATAAATGGTATAATTTTTGTAATTTTGCACCGAAAATAACAATCCTTATGAAAACACGTATTTTTTTATTTTTCGCTATTATAATTGCTGTTTTTTCGTCCTGTAATCTCGACGGAAGTTCGAATTATACTCCCGAATTTTATTTCTCTCCATTAGTAAATCAGCATGGCGACACTTTGAAAGCATATTTAACAGACGATGGTTCTTATCGACTTGACACTCTTCAGGTGGGCGACACTGTATCTATTTTTCTGGTTGCCACCGGATACGAAAACAACCTCAAATCGTTTTACATTAAACAATCGGCCGACAGCGTATCGAAAATAATTCTGCCTCCAGTGACCTCAATGG
>JAYFRI010000317.1:0-10570 GCA_034926015.1 Paludibacter sp.
TCCACAAATTGATGTTTTCACCGACAACGGATATACAAAAGAAGAGATGAAAATGTATCACGAAACCCGTAAAATCATGCACTCAGATGTAGAAGTTAGTGCCATGTGTGTTCGTGTACCAGCTTTGCGTGCTCACTCCGAAAGTGTATGGGCCGAAACTGAACGACCATTGACGGTGGAAGAAGTACGTGCGGCATTTGAAACTGCTCCCGGGGTTGAGGTGATTGATAATCCGGCAGAGAAAAAATATCCGATGCCTCTGTTCCTTTCGGGTAAAGATCCTGTGCATGTAGGACGTATTCGTAAAGATATCTCAAACCCAAACGGAATTACCTTTTGGTGTGTGAGCGATCAGATTAAAAAAGGAGCAGCGCTAAATGCTGTTCAAATTGCTGAATATCTGATTGCTGAAGGAGATATAAAATAACAACGAAACATATCATATTTAATAATAAAACAGAGAGATCATTACAGGTTTCTCTGTTTTGTTTTTAGGAGGTTTCTGTAAATATACCTACAATCAGGTATTGCCATCGTAAATCTATTCATCGATCTTTGTAGCGTTCTTTTTTCCAAGAAGAATTTTGTTTGTATTAGTTAGTATCATCCTCTTTGTCCGGATACTTGCCATGGTATCCGGACGATAGGGCTGATTTCTTTATCTTTACTTACCGTAAAACATTTACACCTATTTTGCGTTTCTAAAGGTGGGTTCAACCGAACAGAATGATTTTTTAATAAATATCAACGTAATAATGCAAAATCAACATAAATTTACTGCCCGCACCCGCATGAGTGATCTTATCAATGAGGATGCTTCATTGCTATCGTCCATAAGCCGTTTCGGAATTTCGCTTGGCTTTGGCGATAAAACGGTGCGTGAGGCTTGTGAGGCAAATAATATTGATTGTGACACATTCCTTTCAGTTGTTAATTTTCTTTCCGAAGGAAATGTTGAAATCAACGAGACCTATAATAATATTTCAATAGAATCGGTCATCAATTATCTGAAAAATGCTCATACCTATTTTTTGGATTACAAACTACCTTCCATTCGCACCAAATTATTGGATGCAGTAGATTCCACAGCGCAAAGTTCATCGTATAAGGTGTTGTTTATGAAATTTTTCGACGAGTACTTCGACGAGGTGCGTAAACATATGGAATATGAGGATAAAACCGTGTTTCCTTATGTGCTGAATTTGCTAAAAGGAGAAAGAAGAGGTAGATATAAAATCTCTGATTTCGAAGAGCAGCATTCGGATGTGGACTCAAAGCTTGCCGAACTGAAGAATATACTTGTAAAGTATTATCCATCAAACGGAATAAACTACAAGCTAAACGATGTTTTGTTCGATTTGCTTTGGTGCGAAAAGGATCTTGCCTCGCACAACCAGGTAGAAGATTTTTTCTTTGTTCCGGTAATTGAAGCTATTGAACAGAAAATAGCAGCGAAATTATGAACGATTTATCTGTAAAAATAGCCATTGCCGAACCATCGGTCATTTTACGCAGTGGGCTGGCGGCGGCCTTAAAGCGCATACAGGGGATCCATATTCAGGTGTTTGAAATCTCATCTATAGATTTACTTGCCAACTATATTCGTTTACATAAGCCAGGTGTTTTAATTCTTAATCCGGCTTATTGGGGCATTGTTGATCTGCATAAGCTGAAAGAAGAAAGCGGCAATAAGGAGCTTAAATGTTTTGCATTTCTTTCGTGCCTGACTGATGAAAACATATTGAAACAATATGATGAAAGAATCAGTATCTATGACTCAGTGGATCAGTTGAAAGATAAGCTCAATAAGCTTTTCGAAACGCCCATTGAAGAAACGACTGATGATGCCGAAATTCTGAGTCAACGTGAAAAAGAGATTCTTACCTGCGTAGTAAAAGGTCAAACCAACAAAGAAATAGCACAAACGCTTTTTCTTTCCACCCACACAGTTATCACTCACCGCCGAAACATTGTCAGGAAGCTGGAAATTCACAGTACGGCCGGGCTCACAATTTATGCCATTGTCAATAAGTTGGTAGAAATAGACGAAATAAAAAAAGACATGTAATTGTGAACACTGATAGCATAAAAAAACAGGAATCTGAATGGATTCCTGTTTTTTTGTTTCTAAAAAAGCGCTAATTAATTCAGGGCTTTGTTTTCTCTTTTCTTTTTCACCGCTATCGACAATAGAATCGAAACAGTAAGGAAGGTTACAATTATTCCAAGGGAAAAGAAGTTGCTGATGTGGAATGATGAACCAAGTTCGGAGGCAAGCTCGTTGGCACACATTTTTATTCCAATAAAAGATAAGATTCCCGCCAAAGCATATTTCAGATAATAGAAATAATCCATAATGCCGCTGAGCGCAAAATAGAGCGAACGAAGACCCAGAATTGCAAAGATATTAGAGGTGTACACGATGAAAACATCTTCCGAAACCGACAGAACAGCAGGGATAGAGTCTACCGCAAAAATCAAGTCAGAGGCTTCGATCATCAACAAAGCAATAAAAAATGGGGTAGCATAAACAATCTTATCCTTTTTTACGAAGAAATGCGGAACCGACATGTCGTTGCTAACCGGCATTATTTTTCGGAAAATTCTGATAACGATATTCTTGTTGGGATCAAATTCGTTTTTGTCTTCCTTTTCGAATGCCATATGAATACCTGTGTAGATAAGAAATGCCCCAAAAATATACATTACCCATGCAAATTTAGAGATGAGCGCCACACCGGCAAAAATAAAGATGGCGCGCATTACAATGGCGCCAATAATGCCCCAGAATAAGATGCGATGTTGATATTTTGATTCAATTTTGAAAAATCCAAATATCATTATGAAAACAAAGAGATTGTCGATGCTTAACGATTCTTCAATCAGATAAGCAGTCAGAAATTCGAGCGCTTTCTGTTTGCCAAGCCTCAATGCTTCCTCGTGCGGCAAATCGAATAAATTGAAATGACCCACTGCGAAATAAATACCGATATTAAAAACGGCTGCCAACCCAATCCAGAACACACTCCAGAGTAAAGCTGGTTTAACTTTAATTGCTTCGTCTTTTTTGTGAAAAACAAAAAGATCGAGTGTTAGCATAATGATGACAAAAACAATAAATCCAATCCAAAAACTTATACCTACTTCCATTTTTTTAGTTGTTAATATTCAATAAAACAATTGCTTTTGAAAAAAACATGCAAAGTAAATCAAAAAGCAGCGTATTTACAAATTTTTTTCTTTGTGTAGGGGTTTTAACTTTGATATTGTGTTTTTAAGATAGAACTGAAAAAATGAAACTTACAAATAAACTGATATTTTTTTTGTAAAAAGATTGGTTTTTTCTGAACGCTAAGCCTCAGAATTTTACAGAAAATAATTATCTTTGCAAACAAGATTCGTTTTTTGTAGCATTATTTCGTGTTGAACAGAATATATAGAAATTTGTTTAACCATCAAGGATAAGACATTATGAACCGACAAATTGAGTAAAAAAGCCCATTTTGTCTGTTTTTTTAATTGTCAATATCCAACAAAAAAAGAAGACTATGCATAAAAATCATCTCAAAACCTGGATTTTTTACGGTACGATGCTGATACTCTTCATCGTATTTACCTATGTGCTGTTCCAAAAAGCTGAAAGGTTTGAGTTGAATCCTAATGTCCCAGTTAACACTCAAAATTTGGTTGGAACTGACAGTTTTCAGTCGTTCGTAATTTCCACAATGCACAATGTGGCCGAGCCTGCCGCAATGTTACTGCTCCAGATCCTTTCCATCCTGATTGTTTCACGCATTTTTGGATATATCTTCGTGAAGCTTGGTCAGCCTACGGTGATAGGTGAGATATTAGCCGGTATAGTTTTGGGTCCTTCGCTTCTTGGCTACTTTTTTCCAGAAGTTTTTCAATTTGTTTTTGCACCCGATTCACTCGGAAATCTGTATATTCTAAGTCAGGTGGGCTTGATTTTGTTTATGTTTACAATAGGCATGGAACTTGATCTGGGGGCTCTGAAAAACAAAATGGGTGTTGTTTTTGTCATCAGCCATGCTAGTATTATTATTCCTTATTTTATGGGGATGATGCTGGCTTATTACATTTTTGAAGAATTTGCTGCCGGACAAACCGATTTTCTTTCGTTTGCTCTTTTTATTGGGATTTCGATGAGTATTACCGCTTTTCCGGTGCTGGCAAGAATTGTTCAGGAGAAAGGACTTACAAAAACGCACTTGGGTAATGTTTCTATTGCGAGTGCTGCTTTTAATGATGTAACAGCATGGTGTGTTTTGGCGGCAGTTATTGCAATTACCAAAACCGGTAGCATTGAGAGTTCACTTTATAACATAGGATTTTCGGTGCTTTATGTGCTTGTAATGCTTTTAGTTGTTAAGCCTTTTCTGAAGCGTGTAGGAGAAATATACAAGAGTAGTGAAGTGGTGAATAAAAGTGTTTTCGCTTTTTTGTTACTCATATTAATTTTATCGTCTTATATTACTCAGGTTATTGGTATTCATGCCTTGTTTGGTGCCTTTTTAGCTGGCGTAATCATGCCACCGCTTCCTCAGTTCCGTAAATTAATTGTTGATAAAATTGAAGATGTTTCACTCACGCTGCTTCTTCCTTTGTTCTTTGTATATACTGGTTTGCGTACTGAAATAGGACTGCTGAATACGCCGTATTTGTGGACGATCTGTGGTCTTTTTATTTTGGTGGCGATTGTTGGTAAATTTGTTGGTGGCGCTTTTTCGGCAAAAATACTGGGTGAAACATGGAAAGACAGTCTTTCAATAGGCGTGCTGATGAATACAAGAGGATTGATGGAGCTTATTGTGTTAAATATCGGTTACGAAATGGGCATTCTTCCACCGCCAATTTTTGTTATGCTGGTGATCATGGCATTGGTAACTACTTTTATGACAACCCCTGTGCTTTCATTGATTAATGTAATTTTTCCGGAAAAAAATATTGAGGAAGAGTATAATAGGCAACAGGCTTTGGGCATTTTTAAAGCCATTATCGCTTTGGGTAACCCTGAAAATGGAAAAACACTGCTTAATGTGGCAAAAACTGTACTCGATGGAACAAAAAACAGCTTGCATGTAAACGTATTGCACATTACGCAAGGCACCGACATTAATCCGCTTCATGGCGACCAGTATTCGGTGGAGAGTTTTAGGCTGATTCGCGAAGAGGCGGATAAATTACAAATTCCTATTGAAACTGAATACAAGATTACAGATAATATCGAAGCAGGTATTGTACGAACTGTAAATTACAACAATTACGACTTTTTACTTGTTGGTGCGGGCATCTCGCTTTCGGGAATACCTTTTTTCAAAGAAAGCTCTTTGTTTAGCAAAGTAAAGTGGTTCAATAGATTTCTGAATAGAGTGACTCAAACACAGGCGATTTTTTATCCCGGAACGCTGATTAAGGACAAGACCCGCTATTTTATCGAAAACAGTCATTGTAGTGTGGGTGTGTTTGTGAACCGTGGTTTTACTAAGATAACGACAACGATGATTATTTTGCATCGTGACGAAGATGTTTTCTTGCTTCGTTATGCCCGCAGGTTGATGCGTAACAACAATGAGGTGAGTATTTTTATTATGGATACTAACAATACTATTCATGGCAGCGAAGCAATGAAAAGTGCAGTTGATGAGCTTCAACACAATTTTCCGAATTCAGTAAAAATCATAAAAAGTTCGAAGAATAATGCGAGTATAATTTCAAGGTTTAGTTTTCTTCTGATAAGTTATCAAACCTGGAATTATCTTTCAGAATCGGAGAATAAGGAGTTGTCTAATATTCCATCTACTCTCATTATCAACAAAAAAACGAGTCGGTTCAGTGCTTCAGCTTCATCGAAAGAAGAGTAAATTAGACTTGCTCTTTTTATTGTTTTTCAAAGCTTATTTCGCAGGTATATTTATGAATGCTGTTGAGATGGCTATAGATTTTAGTTGTCCAGGCTGTGTTGTTTTCTTCCCAACCAATTAATTGGAAGAACGAAGAAATAATCCTGGGTGTTAATTTCTATTTTATTTCAGATATAGAAATTAAAAATATGTTATAAAACATGTTTTTCGTACAAATATTTTCGAAAACTCTTGCAAGTGTACCAAATACACCTTATCTTTGCATCGTGATTTTTTCATAGTATTAGATTTAAGGTTAACAAAGATTGGTAGTAAGGCGTTACTACCTTTCGCGTTTTATAGGGGGTAGGTATACAATTACAACTCAATATATCTTCAAGGCTGTTCGGAGCAATTCGGATGGCTTTTTTATTTTGTGGAAACGCAAAAAAAAGCTACTTTTGCAGTATAAATCAAATCCTTCCAAATCAATGAATATACTACTTCTGGGTTCAGGTGGACGTGAACATGCACTCGCATGGAAAATGGTACAAAGTCCAAAACTTAACAAACTTTTTATTGCTCCCGGTAACCCGGGTACAGCCACCCTCGGAACAAATCTGGCTATTGCGGCCGACAATTTTCCTGCGCTTAAAATGGCGGTGATCGAAAATGAGATTAATTTAGTGCTTGTCGGTCCTGAAGATCCACTTGTCAAGGGTATTGTCGACTTTTTCTTAGCAGATCCGGAGTTAAAACATATTCCTGTTGTGGGGCCCGATAAATTTGGCGCTCAACTCGAAGGAAGTAAAGATTTTTCAAAAAAATTCATGTTTCGCCATAATATTCCTACAGCAGGCTATTTTAGCGTAACTGCCGAGAATATTGACGAAGGAGTGGCGTTTCTTAAAAGTCTTCAGGCGCCTTATGTGCTGAAGGCTGATGGGTTGGCAGCCGGTAAAGGAGTATTGATTCTGAATGACCTTGACGAAACCATAGAAGAGCTGAAGTCCATGTTGAGTGGCAAGTTTGGCGATGCCAGTAAAATGGTAGTAATAGAAGAGTTTCTTTCCGGAATCGAATGTTCAGTTTTCGTAATTACCGACGGTCGGAACTACAAAATTTTACCTGAAGCCAAAGATTACAAGCGTATAGGCGAAGGCGATAAAGGCCTGAATACCGGTGGTATGGGTGCTGTTTCACCTGTTCCGTTTGCCGATGCAGTGTTTATGCAGAAAGTAGAAGATCGTATCATTCGCCCTACGGTAGAAGGACTTTATACTGAGGGAGTGAATTATAAAGGGTTTATTTTCTTTGGATTGATCAAGGTAAACAACGAACCTTATACAATTGAATATAATGCACGTATGGGCGATCCCGAAACTGAGGTTGTGATGTTGCGCCTTCAATCGGATCTTGTCGATTTGCTCGAAGGAGTTGCTGCAGGTAATCTGGATGAAAAAACAGTTGAATTTGACGAACGAGCAGCGGTAACCGTTATGTTGGTGTCGGGAGGTTATCCTGAAGCCTATGAAAAAGGAAAAATAATAAGTGGGTTGAGCGAAGTTGAAGGAAGTATAGCTTTTCATGCAGGAACAGCAGCCGTGGACGGGAAGATAGTAACCAACGGTGGACGTGTACTTGCAGTCAGTTCGTACGGAAACTCAAAAGAGGAAGCGCTGGCTCAGTCCTTTAAAAATGCTAAAGTAATAAGCTTCGAAAACAAATACTTCAGAACAGATATTGGTTTTGATTTGTAAAATCATAGCATTCACTGCTTGCGAAAGGTTCATTCTGAAAAATAAACGTTTGTACCACTCTTAAATATTAAAGCATTATTATGGCAAAAATACTGATTATCGACGATGAACGAAGCATACGAAATACGCTGAAAGACATTCTGGAGTTCGAAAAGCATCAGATCGTGTTGGCCGAAAATGGTAAAACAGGACTCGAAGCTGCTCAAAGTACATCTTTCGATGTTATTTTTTCGGATATAAAAATGCCGGAAATGGATGGAATAGAGCTGCTTACGGCGTTAAAGGAACAAGAAATTGAGGCTCCAATCGTAATGATTTCGGGACATGGCAACATAGAAACGGCAGTGGAATGTATTAAAAAGGGAGCGTTTGATTTTATCGAAAAGCCAATTGATCTGAATCGCCTGCTTATTACCGTTCGGAACGCGCTCGATAAAAATAATCTTGTAACCGAAACAAAAATACTAAAAAAGAAAGTTGCCAAGCGCCATCAGATGATAGGTCAATCGGAGGCAATAGAAAAAGTACGGATGATGATTGAACGGGTTGCACCTACCGATGCACGTGTGCTTATCACAGGCTCCAATGGAACCGGAAAAGAGGTTGTTGCGCGCTTGCTGTTCGAAAACAGTCCGAGAGCAGCGGCTGCATTTGTGGAGGTGAATTGTGCTGCTATTCCATCCGAACTGATTGAAAGTGAGTTGTTCGGACACGAAAAAGGAGCTTTTACATCGGCCATTAAGCAAAGAATCGGAAAATTTGAACAGGCAGATGGTGGAACTATTTTTCTGGACGAAATTGGCGATATGAGTTTGTCGGCTCAGACAAAAGTGCTGCGTGTACTTCAGGAAAATGAACTTACGCGTGTTGGAAGCGACAAGAATATCAAGGTGAATGTGCGCGTACTCGCCGCCACGAACAAGGACCTGAAGAAAGAAATTGCGGCAGGAAATTTCAGAGAAGATTTATTTCACCGGCTGAATGTAATTCCTATTCATGTTCCGATGCTCGACGAACGCAAAGAGGATATTCCTCTGCTAGTGAATCATTTTTCGGAATTAATATGCGGAGAACAGGGCGTTCAAACTAAAAAGTTTACTGATGAGGCAATAGAATGTCTTCAGTCGCGCAGCTGGACAGGGAATATTCGTGAACTTAGAAATGTTGTAGAACGTTTAATTATTCTCGGAGCTAATGTTATTACTAAAAATGATGTTGATATGTTTGCCTGAAACAAAATAAAATACAAACAAATATGAAACCGATAAATGAAATCAGCATCGCAGTATGTAGCGATCATGCAGGGTATGAATTGAAACAAACTGTGATGAAACATCTGACCGATCAAGGTGTTATTAAACTAAAGGATTTTGGAGCGTATTCTTCTGAAAGCAGCGACTACGCCGATTATGCACATCCAATGGCTTCGGCTGTCGAAAGTGCTGAATTTGAGTTTGGTGTTTCCATTTGTGGAAGTGGAAATGGTATCAGCATGACTGTGAATAAACATCAGGGAATTCGTGCAGCGCTTTGCTGGAATACCGAGATTGCAGCGCTTGCCCGTCAGCACAACAATGCCAATGTTCTTTCGTTGCCAGCCCGTTTTGTGTCCGAAGAAGAGGCTTTGAAAATGGTTGATCTTTTCTTCAGTACCGACTTTGAAGGAGGAAGACACAAGACGCGCATCGACAAAATCCCTTTTTGCTAACAAATAATTTATAAAAAAAAAGTCCTTTTTTGAGGATACTAAGAGCTTTACATGTCAAGAACAGAAATATCGAAATATGGTGAGTTTGGTCTGATTAAACATCTGACTGAACGATTTAAAAATATAAATGAGTCTACAATAAAAGGAGTTGGCGACGATGCTGCTATACTTGATTACAAAGACAAACAAATACTTGTGACTACCGATCTTTTGCTCGAAGGTGTTCATTTCGATTTGGTTTACGTTCCGTTAAAACATTTGGGTTACAAAGCTGCGGTTGTGAATTTTTCGGACATATATGCCATGAACGGACAACCAAAGCAAATAACAGTGTCGTTGGGAGTGTCCAGGCGTTTTTCTGTAGAAGACCTCGAAGAACTGTATGCCGGCATTGAAATGGCTTGCAAAGCCTATGGTGTGGATTTGATTGGTGGCGATACTTCAGCATCGTTGACAGGTCTTACCATTAGTATCACTTGTATTGGTGAAGGCGAGAAAGATAAAATTGTATATCGCAACGGCGCTAAGGCTAATGACTTGATTTGTGTGTCGGGCGATTTGGGTTCGGCCTATATGGGTTTGCAGTTGTTGGAACGCGAAAAAATTGTTTTCTCTGCCAATAGCGAGGCTCAACCTGATTTTGAAGGCAAAGATTATATCCTGCAACGTCAACTGAAGCCTGAGGCTCGTAAAGATATCATCAAGGCTTTGGCCGATAAAGGAATCGTACCTACTTCGATGATGGATATATCGGACGGTTTGTCGTCGGAATTGATGCATATTTGTTCGCAAAGTAATGTTGGTTGCCGGATTTACGAGGATAAAATACCGATTAATTATCAGGCAGCGGTAATGGCTGAGGAATTGAATATGAATATAGTGACTGCTGCTTTAAATGGTGGCGAAGATTACGAACTGCTTTTCACTGTGGCAATGGAAGATTACGACAAGATAGTCACTATGGATGGAGTGGGAATAGTGGGGCATATGACGAAGCCTGAACTGGGTTTGCATTTGGTTGGTCGCGAAGGAGAGGAGATAGAACTTCAGGCTCAGGGCTGGAATTCGTTGCAATAAAACAGCACTTTATAGCTAATGAAAAAGGGATACAGGCAAAAATTCATGTATCCCTTTTCTATATAATTTTTAAAAACCTATCCTCTATAAAACGCGAAAGGTAGTAACGCCTTACTACCAATCTTTGTTAACCTTAAATCTAATACTATGAAAAAATCACGATG
>JAYFRI010000250.1:0-2943 GCA_034926015.1 Paludibacter sp.
CAAAATGTCTTCTTTAAAAAAAATAAATAGTCATTATTTCGCTTCAGCAGGTACGCTTTTGATCTGTTTGCTTATATTCGCGCTTTTTCAGTCCGATCTTTCGGGCGATAAGTCGGGACAGATGACTGATGGCGAGATTGATAATCTTGAACTGCTGATGGAGGACATGATGGCCGAGAATATAAATGACGATGCTTTACCCAAGCCCGACGGAAAAGGGGATGTTGTGAATGAAAACTCCGACAAAGCATCGGAAAGCACATCGACCGATAAAGGTTCGTTTAAAGTCAGCGATCCGACACCAACTCCGCTTCCCGAAAATGTAATAGAAGAAAAAGTGTTGGCCGAAGATACGGTTATGAAAAAAATTGAGGTGATACAAGCGTTGAAAGTGGATTCGGTAAAGAAACTGCCCGATGATGTGGCTGTAGTGGCCGAAATACGTGAAATAGCAAAAGCCGCTACTCAAAAACAAGGGGCTGAACGCCAGTATCACAAGGATAGCGAAAACTATAAATTTTATCAAAAAAACTATAGAAACATCCGTAATTTCAAAAAAGTATATCCTTATGCGTTGAAAACAAGAGATCTTATGGCCGATTTAGATGCGCGTTTGAGTCAAATCGAAAGTGAATCGGAACGAAAAAAACTAATCAAGGAAACAGAAAAGATATTGTTTCAGCAATACGAAACAGCGGTACGCACCATGTCGGTGGCTCAGGGAAAGCTGCTATTGAAGTTAATTGCCCGCGAAACCGATAAAACAGGGTACGAAATTATTAAAAACTATCGTGGAGCTTTTTCGGCCACTTTTTGGTATGGCGTTGGTAAAATTTTTGGAACCGATCTGAAAACCGAGTTTCACAAAGACCAGGATTCAATTATTGAAACCATTGTAGAAAAATATAAAAACGACGAGCTGTACTAATCCTGTTTTCAGACCTTTATTGTTATAATTTCGTTCAGGTTGGTGCTGTAGCGTGGCGACAGTTTTTCCTGTTTCATTTTCCATACTCTTCCCGTATCCTGCGCGCCCAGCCTTATTTTTTGCTGTCCGTACGAAGCGTTAATTTTGTCTATCACTTTCATTAGTGGCCGGTGTTTTGGGTTTTGGGCTTCGAAAAGAGTGAGTTGCTGATGTTCCTCCGACGAAAAATCCATAAGGATAACGCCCGCTTTTTTGTAAGCATAACCTTTTTTGAAAAGTTGTTCGAAACCTGCTGTGGCAAATTTCACAATGTCGATAGACGAATTGGTTGCAAAGGGAAGTTTGATGACAACGCTCTGGTTGTGTTGTGGCAAATCGTCCCGATGTCCGTTGGTGGTTATAAATACCATGAGGCTTTTGCAGCACGAACCTTGTCTGCGTAGCTTTTCGGCGCAGGATACTGCAAAACTGGCCACGCGTTCGCGTATTTTATCTTTATCGGTGTAATTGCCATCGAAAGTGCGGGTGGTGGCTATGCTTTTTCGGGCTTGCACTTCTTCCATTTCCAATACGGGGATACCTTGCAGTTCTTTTAGCAATCGCACGCCCACTACCGACATATTCTTTTTGATCCATTGTTCGCTCATGTTGCAAAAATCGAAAGCTGTATGGATACCAATGCCCTGTAATCTGCGGGCGTGTCTGCGACCTATTCCCCACACATCTTCTACTTTCAGCCATTTCAATGCTTTGATGCGTTTGTCTTCTGTATCGATAAGGTAAACGCCTTTAGTGCGTTCCGGGAATTTTTTTGCAATTCTGTTGGCTGCTTTCGCCAATGCCTTGGTGGGTGCAAACCCTATGCTTACGGGTATGCCTGTCCATTGTTCCACTTGCTTTTTTATTTTCGTACCAAGTTCCTCCAGGTCATGAAGATTGTAACCATTAAAATTCATAAAGGCTTCGTCGATACTATAAATTTCGATGTTCTGACAGAACATTCCCAAAATACTCATTACACGGTTGCTCATATCGCCATACAATGCAAAATTAGCTGAGAAAACCTCAATATGTTGTGTCTCGAATAACTGTTTATACTGATAGGCCGGTGCGCCCATGGGAACTCCTGCTTTTTTGGCTTCGTTGCTTCGGGCAATGACGCATCCGTCGTTGTTGGATAACACAACGACAGGTCTGCCATTCAAGTCGGGGCGAAACACCCGCTCGCATGAAGCATAAAAATTATTACAGTCGACCAGTGCAAACATTATACTGACTTAATTACATGTGTAACCACTCCCCAAATCCGAAGGTCGTTCGATTCGTTAAGATGTATGGGTTGATAACTCTCGTTGGCCGGAATAAGCCATACTCCATCATTGTCTGTTTTGATTCTTTTCAACGTAAAATCACCATCCACAAAACATACGGCTATTTTTCCATCGACAGGCGTAATGCTCTTGTCAATGATTAGTAAATCGCCATCATTTATTCCTGCATCTTTCATCGATTCGCCTTTTACTCTTCCGTAGAAAGTAGCTGTTGGGTGTTTTATCAAATGCCGGTTCAGGTCGATATTTAAATCGATAAAGTCCATGGCCGGAGAAGGGAATCCTGCACTTATTCCGGTCAGTAAGGGTAAATCGAGAACGCTATCGGTGTCGGACGAATAGATATCGAGCGTAGATGAACTGCTTAATTTTAAAGCTGACATTATCAATTTGTTATGGTGAAATATCTTTTGAAATTATTGTTGATGTAAAGGTATGAAAATTGAATGAAAAACACCATATATTTTCATGAAAGAATAAAGATGGACTTTTTTTGTTAATAAAAACGGTCGTTGTCCGGTGATTCAGTGAGAAATAAATTGCGTTTACGTTCAAAACAAAAGAGCTTCGCCGAAATTATCAGCGAAGCTCTTGAGGGCTTTATAAAACGTATAAAAAATTATTTTTTTTCTGTTGCAGTAGCCTTAGCTGAACCCAACTCTTTTTTCTTGTTCTTTTTAATTA
>JAYFRI010000099.1:0-21648 GCA_034926015.1 Paludibacter sp.
ACCAAGAAGTTGGATGAGATATTAAATAGCCTGAAAAAATTAGGAACAGTTACTGTTGACTCTAATATGGTTATTATCTGTGTTGTGGGTGACCTTCCTGCCGAAAACGTAGGTTTCCAGGCCAAAGCAGTAAATGCAATGAAAGATATTCCTGTTCGTATGATTTCGTACGGCGGGAGCAATTATAATGTTTCGTTCCTGATAAATGCCGATGACAAAAAACGTGCTTTGGTAGCACTGAGTCAGGGACTTTTCAACTAATAAACTTATTAAAGAACCGACTTGTTTGCAGGTCGGTTTTTTTTATAATCTATCAAAACTCTTAAATAATGATGAAAGCAAATTACCCTGTAAATAAATTCGCAGCTATACAAACTCCATTCTATTATTACGATTTGGAAACGCTTCGGGCAACCCTTGCCGAAATCAATACTCAAACGGCTGACTCAAACTTTCAGGTGCATTATGCAATGAAAGCCAATGTAAATCCAAGCGTACTGAAAACAATCAAAGATGCCGGGCTAGGTGCCGACTGTGTAAGTGGTGGCGAAGTACAGGCTGCTTTGGATGCCGGAATTCCGAATTCAAAAGTTGTGTTTGCTGGTGTGGGAAAAGCCGATTGGGAAATCAATCTTGGTTTGGATAACGATATTTTCTGCTTCAACGTTGAATCTATTCCCGAGTTGGAAGTTATCAACGAATTGGCCGGCGCTAAAGGCAAAACTGCCAGCGTGGCTTTGCGCATCAACCCGAACGTGAGCGCACATACGCACCACTATATCACTACCGGCCTGAGTGAAAATAAGTTTGGCATCAACCTGAGCGAGTTGGATAAAGTGACTAATTTAGTGCTTACTTTGCCTAACATCAAAATTGTGGGCATTCACTTCCACATTGGTTCGCAAATTACCGACATGTCGTCGTTTCAGGATTTGTGTATAAAAGTAAATGAATTACAGGAATATTTCGAAAGCAAATCGGTGAAGCTTCAACACGTGAATGTGGGCGGAGGATTAGGGATCAGCTACGAGCATCCAAATCATTTATCCATTCCTGATTTCGAAAGCTATTTTAAAGTATTCCGCAAATACCTGATTTTACGTCCCGGACAAACATTGCACTTCGAACTCGGACGTGCCGTTGTAGCTCAATGCGGAAGTCTTATTTCGCGAGTTCTTTACGTAAAAGAAGGAACTTCAAAGAAATTTGCGATTCTTGATGCAGGTTTCACAGAATTGATTCGTCCGGCACTTTATCAGGCTTATCACCGCATCGAAAACCTTAGCTCAGAGTTGCCCGAAGAAGAATACGATGTAGTTGGTCCGATCTGCGAATCGTCGGATACATTTGCCAAAGAATACAGCATGAATAAAACCAAACGCGGCGATATCATTGCGCTTCGTTCGGCCGGAGCTTATGGCGAAATTATGGCTTCGCAATACAACTTGCGCAAATTGCCAAAAGCTTATACTTCGGATGATTTGAAATAAAAATATCCAATTGTAAATACATGACAAAGGTCAGCTTCGGTAGGAGGCTGACCTTTGTTTGTTTTTTAAGTTGAAAAATACATTCAATTTTTTCAACTTAAATGTAGTGATATGCGTTAAATGTTTAAATTTGCATATCACGAAAAACAGAATGATTGAATATCTTCAAACCAATGACGACAAATACAGAGATGCATTGATAGCGCTTTATATCGGGTGCTTTTCGTCCGGCCTATCGGCTCAGTACATCAACGAAGATCAGCTGTCTGATTATATTGATTTTATTCTGAATAAGGGTTATGGAGTGCTTGCCATCGAAAACGAATTGTTGGTTGCGGCATTGCTGTGTTTTCCGTTAAAATACGATAAAGATGTGCCGATAGAAATAACTGACAATTACAATGTTGACAATTGTATTTATATTGCAGAGCTAATGGTGACCGAGCAGAAACGAGGATACGGTATAGCGAAAAAGTTGTTGGAGGAGTTTGAAAACAAGCTGGATACAAACGTTACGGATTTATTCATTCGGGTTTGGGACAAAAATGTTCCTGCATTGACATTGTACGAAAAACAAGGATACACATCGGTGGCATCAATTCTTCAGCACAAATTGGAGAAAAGTGGCTCCAGCCAGTTATTAATGAGAAAAATGTATTTACATAAAAAAGCCGGTATAAGTTATGAAGAAATTAATCACAAAAACTATTGATTTAAGTAGTGGAGATGCTGAAACAAAGCGACTTGAAATTCTTGATTATTTTGAAAAAACCTGGGAAATAGATGAAAAACTCTACAGTCAGCTAAGATCCGACGATGTTTTTTATCATCGGGGTGATCCGCTTCGGCATGTTCTTCTTTTTTATCTGGGGCATACTGCTGTTTTTTTTATCAATAAGCTTTTTCTGGCAAAAATCATTGAGACGCGCATCAATCCATCTTTCGAATCCATCTTTGCCATTGGTGTCGACGAAATGAGTTGGGATGATTTAGACGAAAAACATTATAACTGGCCAACCGTTTCGGAAGTCCGTGCTTATCGCGATAAAGCTAAAATGCTGCTGCGCGAAGTTATTCTCAACACGTCTCTCGTGCTTCCGGTAACCTGGGAACATCCATTTTGGATCATTATGATGGGCATCGAACACGAACGAATTCATCTCGAAACATCTTCAGTTCTTATACGTCAACTTCCATTGGAGCAAGTTGTAGCAGGGAAATTTGGTGAAATCTGTAAGGATGCCGGAGCTGCTCCAGCGAATGAGTTTCTGCTCGTTCCTGGTGCCGAAATGCAACTTGGAAAACCATTTTCGCATCCGCTTTACGGCTGGGACAACGAATATGGAAAACACGTTGAAAAAGTTAAAGCATTCAGTGCAACTAAATACCTGATATCGAATGGTGAGTTTTTGAAATTTGTAGAGGCCGGCGGATACGAAACGGAAGCCTACTGGACAGAGGAAGGCTGGAATTGGCGAAATTTCAAACAAGCGACATTGCCACTTTTTTGGCGCAAAACTGCTGATGAATACTACTTGCGTTTGGTGGCCGAAGAAATTCCCATGCCCTGGAACTGGCCGGTGGAAGTGAATTATCTCGAAGCAAAAGCGTATTGCAACTGGAAAACAGCCCGCGAAGGTAAAACTTTCAGATTGCCAACAGAAGCTGAATGGTATCGATTGCTTGAATATTGTGAAGTCCCTGACGAAACAGAATGGAAGCAAGCTCCCGGAAATATTAATCTTGAACATTATAGTTCACCTTGCCCGGTCGATAAGTTTAAAACAGGTGATTTTTACGACCTGATAGGCAATGTGTGGCAATGGACCGAAACGCCGATTACAGGATTTGCAGGCTTTAAAGTGCATCCTTTGTACGATGACTTTTCAACGCCTACTTTCGATGGGAAACACAATCTGATAAAAGGTGGATCGTGGATTTCGACAGGCAACGAAGCCACACAACATGCGCGCTATGCTTTTCGCAGGCATTTTTATCAACATGCAGGTTTTCGGATCGTTGAGTCGGAGACTCCTCTTTCAATTCAGATAGACGAATACGAAACCGACACAGAAGTAGTCAATTCGTGTGAGGAAATGTGGGGTGCAGGCGAGGGACAGAATTTCTCAAAGGCTTTGGCGGCTGAGATATTAAAAGTGGTGGAACAAGCTGATTCAAAGTCTCTTCTCGATTTAAATACCGACACCGGCAGACTTGCTTTTGAACTGGCGCCATTTTTTAAAAATATAACAGCGCTCGATTTTTCAGCACGATTTATTCGTATGCCTATTCAGTTGCAGGAAAAAGGGTTTATACGTTATATCGTTAAAGATGAGGGAGAATTGGTATTCTATCGCGAGATTGTACTTTCGGATACAGCCTTGAAAAGCGAAAAGGGGAAAATTATCTTTATGCAGGACAACCCGAACAATTTGAAACCAATCTACAATAGTTTTGATGTGATTGTTGCTCCAAATGTGCTTGAGGAGCTTACATGTCCGATTTTATTGCTAAAAAATATACACGAGCGGCTCAATAGCAATGGATTACTTGTTCTTACTTCGACGTACGATTGGGAATCGAATAACATTAAGAGGGAACATTGGCCGGGAGGTTTCAAAAAAGATGGAGAACCGGTTACTTCCTTCGAAGGCATCAAAAATATACTGTGCGAACACTTTGAACTCATTAAAACTCCTTTTGATTTATTGAAAACAAGCAAACTTTCGAGCAGAACTATTGTTACGAAAAAATGCGAATTGAGTTTCTGGCGATTTAAAAAATAAGATATTGTAATGTTTTTGTTGCTGTTTTAACGAAAATAACACATTTCATAAACTTTTTTCGTACATTTGCCCCATGCAAACCGATGAAAAACGATTGACAATTCGTGAATGGTCGGAGGATGATCGTCCACGCGAAAAAATGCTTCGAAAAGGCACATCAAGTCTTTCGGATGCTGAATTGTTGGCCATTCTTATCGGTTCTGGAAACAGGGATGAATCGGCTGTGGAACTTGCGCGAAGAATTATGCGTGAGTGCGATGATAACATTAATGAATTGGCGCGACTCACTATCGCCGATTTATGCAAAAAGTTTAAAGGCATTGGAGAAGCCAAAGCCATAACCATAAGAGCTGCGCTGGAGTTAGGCAAACGTCGGAAAACGAGTGATTTTCTTGAACGCAAGCAAATATTGTCGAGCAGAGATTTGTTCGAAGTGTTTGAGCCATTACTGATTGATTTGGTACATGAAGAATTTTGGATTGTATTTATGAATGGCGCCAATAAAGTGTTGAGCACTCATAAGTTAACTCAAGGCGGTATTCAACAAACCATAGTCGATGTTCCGTTGTTGCTCAAAATGTCGCTCGAAAGATTGGCTCAATCCATTGCCGTAGCTCACAATCATCCATCGGGTCAGAACAAACCGAGCAACGAAGATGAAAACATTACCCGGCGCATAAAGCAGGGTTGCGATGCCATTGGTATCCGGCTGCTCGACCATATCATCGTTGCGCGCGGAAAATACTACAGTTTTGCCGATGAGGGAAAATTGTTGTAAACTGCCATAAGCAAAAAAAAGAAATAATAATCGGAAAATAATCAAAGCCATCAACTAATCAAGTTTAAAAATGACATTATTAGAAGTAGAAAACGTAGTGAAACAATTTGCCGAACATCGCGCTTTGGATGGCGTGAGTCTTTCGGTGCCCGAAAACTCAGTTTACGGACTTTTGGGCCCCAACGGCGCAGGAAAAACAACACTTATTCGTATCATTAACTGTATAACGGCTCCCGATAGCGGAGAAGTACGCCTCAACGGAAAACGAATGACCGCCGAAGATGTACGTCATATCGGTTATTTGCCCGAAGAACGCGGATTGTATAAAAAAATGAAAATCGGCGAACAGGCTTTGTACCTGGCTCAACTTAAAGGAATGTCGAAAAGTGACGCTTTGAAATCGTTGAAATATTGGTTCGAAAAGTTCGAAATTCAAGCTTGGTGGGACAAAAAAGTGGAAGAGCTTTCGAAGGGAATGGCTCAAAAGGTACAATTTATAACTACAATTCTTCACAATCCTAAATTGCTTATTTTCGATGAGCCTTTCAGTGGTTTCGATCCCGTGAATGCCGATTTGCTTAAACGCGAAATTCTTGAACTGCGCGATAAAGGAGCCACCATTATTTTTTCGACGCACAACATGAGTACTGTCGAAGATTTGTGCGAAAACATATCACTTGTAGATAAGTCTAAAATAGTGTTGCAGGGCAATGTAGCTCAGATCCGTGCTTCGCATGCTACCAATACTTATATGTTGCAATCTACAAAAAATATTGATCCGCTTGGTTTTGAACTTGTTGAAACGGTTCAGAAAAATGGAATTTTCGAGAGCAGGATCAAAAAAAATGCATCTGACAGCAATAACGCTTTACTTGAAAAACTAATGTCGCAAACCGATATTCTTTCTTTTCAGGAAATTTTGCCCAGCATGAACGATATTTTTATACAAACAGTAAGTACTCCTCAACAATTGTAAATTTTCATTATGTCAAAGATAAATTTAATAATAAAACGCGAATACAGTACCAGGGTGATGAAAAAATCATTTATCCTGCTTACCTTTCTTACCCCTTTGCTAATGGTGGGTATGATTTCTTTGATCGTTTTTTTGGGAACAATCAAAGATGATAAAGTGAAGAAAATTGTTGTGGTCGACAAAACTCAGCTTTACAAAGATGTACTTAAGAATAATGAATCTTATATTTTTGAGTTTTCGGATGCAACTGTTGACGAGTTGAAAAGCCGGAACGAAAACGAAAGTGAATTTACTGCGTTGCTTTATATCACTAAAGATTTGGCTATCGATTCCACTGCTGCTGTTATGTATTCGGACAAGCAAGTGAATATGGAACTAAAGACATATGTGTCAGGCTTGTTGAATAAATATATCGAAGAACAAAAGCTTGCGTCGTACAAGCTCCCTCACCTAAAGGAAATGGTTGAAAAATCGAGTACCGATATTGACCTGAAAACCATAAAATGGGGTGAGGATGGAAAAGAAAAAGAAGCGTCGGCCGAATTGGCGATTGTGATTGGAATGATCACAGCTTTTATAATTTATATGTTCATTGTTATTTATGGCGCGCAGGTTATGAGTGGCGTAGTGCAGGAAAAAACGAACCGAATTGTAGAAGTAATGATTTCGTCCGTAAAACCATTCGAACTGATGATGGGCAAAATCATAGGAATAGCCATGGTAGGACTCACTCAGTTCTTAATGTGGGTAATACTTACAGTGGCTATTTTATTTGGATTTAGTACTGCTTTTTCGGACAATATTGATATGGGGTCGGTACAAAAAATGCAGGAAATGGGTCAAATGGGAATGCAATCACCCGCAAATAGCGAAATGGCAGCTGATATTCAACAATTCATGATGGCGGTAAATGGCCTTGATTATGTGCAACTTATCGTATTGTTCGTTATTTACTTTTTGGGTGGTTATTTGCTATATGCATCATTGTTTGCAGCAGTAGGCTCGGCGGTCGACAATGAAACGGACACCAACCAGTTCACTATGCCCATTATGATTCCAATCATTTTTGCGATTTATGCCGGTATTTTTGCTGCTGAAAATCCTGACGGACCGCTGGCTTTTTGGTGTTCGATGATTCCGTTCACTTCGCCTATTGTTATGATGGTGCGTTTGCCTTTCGATGTGCCTGCATGGCAGTTGATTGTATCTATCAGCGTGCTTGTGCTGTCGTTCGTTGGAAGCACGTGGGTGGCAGGAAAAATCTATCGTACAGGCATTTTAATGTATGGAAAAAAAGTAACATGGAAAGAAATGTGGAAATGGCTTAAATACTAATAGCCGTAAAAACACAAGAACTTCGATGGGAATGGCTACTGAAAAAACAAATGCAGTAAGGTTGCTTGATAAAGCAAAAATAAATTATCAATTGGTTGCATACGAGGTAGATGTTGATGATCTGAGCGCTGTTCATGTGGCGGCTCAGCTCAACGAAGCTGTTGATAAGGTATTTAAAACCCTTGTTCTGCGAGGCGATAAAACATCCTACTTTGTTTGTATCATTCCTGGTGCCGGGGAGCTCGATTTGAAAAAAGCAGCTAAAATTTCAGGCAATAAGTATTGCGAAATGATTCCAATGAAGGATTTACTTCAGGTAACGGGTTATATTCGCGGTGCTTGTTCACCCATCGGAATGAAAAAGCATTTTCCGACTTATATTCACGAAAGCTCTTTGGATTTTGATGAAATATACGTAAGCGCCGGAAAAAGAGGTTTGCAGTTGGTAATTGCACCTTCAGATTTGATCAGGGAGGTGAAAGCAACTGTTGATTTTTTGTTGCCGGACACAAAACTTTGATGCAGAATTAGAATGCTTATTGATAAAAGATAAAAAAAGAGAGTAGTAAAATATGATACCTTCCTTTCTGCGTGCAGGAGACAACATTCACATAGTTTCACCTTCAGGGGCTATTCAACCCGGCTTTATTGATGGTGCAACAAAATTGCTTTCGTCATGGGGCTTAAAGGTGACTGAGGGCAAATATGCCCGCACTGAATATGGCCGGTTTGCAGGAACAAAAGACGAACGTGTAGCCGACTTACAACAGGCGCTTGATGACCCGAATGTAAAAGCCATTCTTTGCAGCCGCGGTGGATACGGACTGGCGCAAATCATTGATAAAATTGATTTCTCAAGCTTTGCCAAATCGCCCAAATGGCTCATAGGTTTTAGCGACATCACCATTTTGCATAATGCCATAACAGCACTTGGAATTGCTTCTATGCATGGAATTATGACCAAGTATCTTACTGAACTACCGGAGGAATCAGATCAAATAACGAGTTTTAAAAATTTGTTGTTCGGCACACCTTCGAATTTTAGTATAAAACCTGAAGCAGAAAATCGTTTGGGACAGGCTGAAGGTAAACTTATCGGTGGTAATCTGTCGGTAATGATGGGTATGCGTTCAACTCCTTTCGACTTGGATTTCAACAACAATATCCTTTTTATTGAAGATGTCGGTGAAAAACCATATCAAATTGACCGCATGATGCAAAGCCTGAGGCTTAGCGGAGTGCTGAAACAGATTTCTGGCTTGGTGGTGGGTCAGTTCAGCGATTACGATGAAGATCCGTTGATGATGCAAAGTGTAGCTGAGATTATTTTAGCTGCGGTAAGTGAATACGACTATCCTGTTTGTTTCAATTTTCCGGCTGGGCATGTCGATTATAATTTGTCGTTCGTTTTGGGAGAACAAGCCGAACTCTTTGTTGAAACTGACAAGGTTCACCTGAACTACAAGTTTTAAAAAATAACCCTTTTATCTTAAAAAGAAAAAAAAGAGCATTGTATATCTGTGTAAAATTTTATCTTTGCAATTACTTAAATATCAGATATATTTTACTTGCATGCCAATTCGAAAACACACAATTATATTATTGGGTATATTCTTCTCATCACTACAGCTTTATGCCCAGGCTTCCGTAGAACTCAAAATGTCGGCTGATACGCTGAAAAACAGTTTTGGTCCTTTGTTGAAACCCAACTTATCCGATTCACTCATCAATTACGGTAAACTATATCTAAATACTCCTTATCGTTATGGATCGGGTGGAACGGCGCATTTTGATTGTTCAGGTTTTACATCACATGTTTTCCGTAATTTTGGTTATAATTTGCAGCGTTCATCAGCCGATCAGGCCAATCAGTTTCCAGAAATAGCAAAGTCGCAACTTCAACCCGGCGATCTTGTTTTTTTTAATGGCAGGCGGCGAAACGGGAGAGTGGGGCATGTTGGTATTGTTGTTTCAGCAAAAGAAGATGGCGATTTCGATTTTATTCATGCTTCGGTGAAAAGTGGCGTTATTATCTCTAATTCGAAGGAAGATTATTATTTAAAGCGTTTTGTACGAGCAGGCCGCGTTCTTGGAGTGGATTCATTCCCTCAGTTGGCTTTCGACAATACGAAAGTGAGTCTGCACGAACCGGAACAAAAAATAGAATACAAAAAAGTAACCAAAGTGGTTCCGGCAAAATATCATTATGTTAAGTCGGGCGAAAATTTATCAGTTATAGCCGATAGATATGGTGTTTCGGTGACAAAACTCAAAAAGAAAAACCATTTAAAATCCGAGCAACTTCAGGTAAAGCAACGTTTGAAAATTGAGGATGAAAAAGAAATTTCGGTGGTGGAAAAAGTGCTTGTTGAAAACACAAAAAAACATAGCAAAGATTCTACAATAGCCCAAAACTCTTTAACCAAGTCGGTGGCCGATGTCAAAACGACACATAAAGTGCAAAAAGGCGAAACGCTTTTCACCCTGTCGAAGCTTTATGGAAAATCGATTGACGAACTCAGGGCGCTGAACAACCTGAAAGATGCTAAAATAGTTATAGGTCAGGAAATTATTGTAGAAAAGCCTGTAGAAATAGCTCAACATGTTTCCGCCGTGAAACCAAATGTGGCGGTTGCTGAAAAGGAAGAAACAACCTACAAAGTAACGAAAGGCGAAACTTTAAGCTCAATTGCCCGAAAATTTGACACAACACAAGATGAACTTATCAGCCTGAATCAATTAGCTAGCAATAAGATTTTGGCAGGACAGGAACTTAAAGTTGCAGTACAGAAAACGGCTGTAGCTTCTTCTGCTGTTCCCGCTGCTGCTTCAGGTACCGAACAACCTGCTTCAATAAATGAGCCTGTTAGCCATAAAGTTGCAGCCGGTGAATCGTTATTCAGCATTTCAAAACTATATAACATCTCGATTGATGAGTTGAAAGCTCATAACAATTTATCTACAAACAAACTACAACAGGGACAAACTTTGCAAATTCCCGGAAATGCATCTTCTGTTACCACAATTACAGTTACAAAGGCTAAGTCAACACCTGCTTATGCTTTTCATAAAGTACGCTCGGGCGAAACCTTGTCGTCGATAGCTTTGAAATATAATTGTTCCATCAACGATATTAAAAAGTGGAACAAAAAATCAAGCGACAAATTAAGTTTGGGCGATAAGCTGAAAATACAATCCAACTAAACTTCCTTTTCGTTAGATTCCCGGAATGCTCATGCCTGTGATTTTGCGATATAGATCAAGCGCATACACATCCGTCATACCCGAGATATAGTCGAGCACTGCCAATACTTTACCGTAAGTGGTGGGGTGATTGGTTTCGTACTGATCGGGGATGCGTTTGAGCAGTTGTTCGGAATATGATTTTTGAGGATTCAGTACCGCAGTTATTAAATGTTCGAGGAGTGTAAGAATGATTTTGTAGCCTGATAATTCCACATCAAGTACCTCGGGCGAACAATAAATTTTCCGAATTGCCACAGCCGAACATGCAGCATAAGCTTTTGCCGATATTTCCGGAACTTGTTTTATTAAAGTTGAGCTGAAAGTTCCCGATAAAATGTTCTTTTCGTTTTTGATAAAAGCCTCCGAGCACTGACCGATGAGCAAACCAATAACTGATGAACGGAGGTAAGCAATCTGCTCATTCACATCGTCTACCATCAGGAGTGTTTCCAGTCTTCTCTTCTTTTTTTCATCGCTGAAAAAATTCAGTAACAGCGTTTTTGTTTCGTCTGTCGAAAGTATTTTCAGCTTATGAGCATCCTCAATGTCCATAATCTGATAACAAATGTCATCGGCAGCTTCAACTAGATATACAAGTGGATGGCGTACAAAACGATCGGGGTGTAGCGGCGATTTAATGAGTCCTAATTCCGACGCAATTCGTTCAAAGTCTTTTTTCTCTGCTTCAAAAAAACCGAATTTTTGCTTGTTGGCATCTGCGTGAATTGATGCATACGGATATTTGACTATAGCGGCCAAAGTACTGTAAGTAAGAACAAATCCTCCTTCTCTTCGTCCGTTGAACTGATGGGTCAGTAGCCTGAATGCATTGGCATTTCCTTCGAAGCAGGTAATGTCTTTCCATTCATTGTCCGACATGGTTGCTTTGAGGGTTAATCCATTGCCTTCCGAGAAAAAAGTAGCGATTGCTTTTTCGCCTGAATGCCCAAAAGGAGGATTTCCCATGTCGTGAGCAAGACAAGCTGCCGAAACAATGGCGCCTATTTCCTCCAAAAAAGCGGCTTCAACACCCTTGGCACGGAGTTGCTGCGCCACGCTGATACCAAGCGATCTGCCCACACAAGCCACTTCGAGGCTGTGAGTTAATCGGTTGTGGACAAAAACACTTCCGGGGAGTGGAAAAACCTGGGTTTTGTTTTGCAGGCGGCGGAAAGGAGCTGAAAATATGAGGCGATCGTAGTCGCGTTGAAATTCGCTTCGGTCGTCTTTTCTGCTTTCATGATAATCCTCCATGCCAAATCGTTTGGTCGAGAGCAGTTGGTTCCAATTCATATCTCTTGGTTGAATGTTTGTAAAATTGTAAATCTCAAAATTTTAAAAAAAGAGCTAAGTTACAGAACAGGCATATTGAATGTTTTTAGTTCCCGCCTGAGTGCTTTGCTTTGTCCATCAGTTACTTTGTCCATCCACTTCCAGAATTTATCGCCATGGTTCATTTCCTTCGTGTGACACAATTCGTGAAGGATTACATAGTCGACTAAATGAGGGGGAAGAAGCATAAGATAATAGGATAGATTGATGCTTTTTTCACGCGAACAACTTCCCCAACGGGTTTTACTTGACTGGATTTTGACTCCCGTAAAACTGAACCCGAATTTATCGGCAAGTTGCTGTGTCCTGTTGCCCAACAGACGTTTGGCTTCTTTTCGAAGGAAATAATTGATTCCGTTCCAAAAATGTTGTTGGCACTCCTTGGTGCTACAGTCGGTGTTTGTTGGAAATTCAATAGTTAGCAATTTGTCTTTCAGTGAGAAAAAAATATCTTTTCTGTCGGCTCGTTTTAATTTAATATCGAAAGTAAGTGTTTGTAAATGCGAGCTTTCATTTAAAACTGTAGGACTCTTTTTCTCGTTTTGCCTTAACTTTTCTTGTTTCGCCTTTATTATGTTTTGTTTCGAATGAATGAATTCAAGTGCTTGATTTTCGGTCGAAGCAAATGGTAAAGTGACTTTCAAACCATCGGTTTTTATCTGCACGCGGATACGAGTGGCTCTTGCGCTCTGACTGAATTCTATCTTACCGAAACTGTTTTCTGACAACATAAACTGAAAGGAATACTTTAAAATACGCACAAAGGTAATTTTTTTTGCTAATAAAAGCGCTGAATATCGGCGTAAACAGATAACTTTGTAGTCAGAAAACCATACCAAAGTCGCAACAAAAACAGTTCCGGCCGTACATAGTCACAGAAAATGATAAAAGCAAAAAACATCCATAAAAGTTTTGATGCGCTTGAAGTGCTCAAGGGCGTGGACATAGAAATAGCAAAAGGCGAAATTGTTTCAATCGTAGGGCCAAGTGGTGCCGGAAAAACAACCTTATTGCAAATACTTGGTACGCTGGATCGGCCTGATGCCGGTGATGTTGAAGTGAACGATGTGAATTTTAGTAAATTGAATGAAAAAGAACTTGCTGCTTTCCGCAACAAGCACATTGGTTTTATTTTTCAGTTTCATCAATTGCTTCCTGAGTTCACAGCGCTCGAAAACGTGATGATACCGGCTCTGATAGCACGTAAGGATACGAAAAGTGTTACTGCTCGTGCCAAAGAACTTATTGGTTACCTGGGCCTTTCCGAGCGTATGGAGCATAAACCATCTGAACTTTCGGGAGGTGAAAAACAAAGAGTGGCCGTAGCACGTGCTCTGATCAACAATCCATCGGTTCTGCTTGCCGACGAGCCTTCGGGAAGCCTTGATTCGAAAAACAGGGATGAATTACACAAACTATTATTCGATGTAAGGGAAAAATTCGGATTGACTTTAGTGATTGTGACGCACGATAAAGAGCTGGCGGCGTTGTCCGACAGGGTTATCGAGATGAAAGATGGAAAGATGATGCAATACTGAAAAGTAGTCCCGCCGGGAATCGAACCCGGATCTAGTGTTTAGGAAACACTTGTTCTATCCATTGAACTACAGGACCTGATTTTTTGGAATTGCAAAAATACACTTTTCCGACGACAAATGAAAATATCAGGCAACACAAAAAACACTTTGTAATTATTTATGCATTTAATAGTTTTAATAAATTAATGTAGTCCTGCACTTAGGGCAATTGCAACTATTTGTTCAATAATTATCTCATTTTAAGCTTAATTTATGTTCAGCATATTTTACGGATTTATCTGGCTCATTACATGGCTTCCCTTAAGGGTGCTTTATCTCTTTTCCGATCTTTTCTATCTAATTATTTATTATATAGTGCCTTACCGTAAGAAGCTTACGCGTGAAAATTTAAAAAATGCTTTTCCTGAAAAATCGGAAAAAGAACTCCGGAAAATTGAACGCCGTTTCTATCGTTTTTTCTGCGACTTATTTATCGAAACAATTTATCAGCTGCACATGAGCGAAGCTGAAGTCAGAAAAAGATTCGATCTGGGTAATATTGACCTTATTACTCAACAGTATGCACTTGGTAAAAGTGTTTTGAATATGACGGCTCACTACGGAAACTGGGAGTGGGGTTCTTCTTTATCGCTTTTGCTGCCACCTGAAAGTCCAATGCAAAATGTTTACAAAAAACTGTCGAATAAAAAATTTGACAAGCTAATGAGTGATTTAAGAAGCAAATACAAAGGGCAAAATATAGAAGCTCAGGATTTGATGCGCTCGATGATCCGGTTAAGAAACGAAAATAAGATTTCTACCTTTGCAATGATTTCGGATCAATCTCCTTTTTTATTTCACATTCATCATTGGATGACATTTTTGAATCAGGACACTCCTGTTATTATAGGAACAGAGCAACTCGCTAAAAAATTTGATTATCCGGTCATTTATACGCATGTGATAAGGGTGAAACGTGGTTATTACAGATGTGAGTATTATCCGGTTTCATTAAACCCCAAAGCAACAGCCGATTATGAAATTACCGAAACTTACATGAAGATTCTCGAAGAAAAGATCAACGAAAAACCGGAATTCTGGCTGTGGACACACAAACGCTGGAAACACAAAAGAGAAACAATATCAACAGTTAGAAACAGATCATGAGCAAGAAAAATAAGTTTTTTGTGGTTTGGGATGGGCGCGAACCAGGCATTTATACTTCGTGGGACGAATGTAAGAGGCAGGTGCATGCTTATCCTGAAGCCAAGTACAAAGGATTTGCCACTGAGGCCGAAGCGCGTGAAGCCTTTCTGTCGCCTTATTGGGATTTTGTAGGCAAGAGTGCAAAAGTGAATCAGCCCACAAAAGAGCAAATCATCGAGGCCGGTTTACCTGAAAAAGAAAGTATAGCTGTGGATGCAGCTTGTAGCGGAAATCCCGGTTTGATGGAGTATCAGGGTGTTTATACAAAAACGGGAGAAGTTATTTTTCATCAGGGGCCTTTTCGGAACGGGACCAATAATATAGGAGAATTTTTGGCTTTGGTGCACGGACTTGCATTTCTGAAACAACGCAATAGCGAACTGCCGATTTATACCGATAGCAAAACCGCATTGGCATGGTTACGTGCAAAAAAGACAAAATCACAGCTCGAAAAAACTCCTGAGAACGCAATTCTTTTCGAACTTGTGGCTCGTGCCGAGAAATGGTTGTCGGAAAATACTTACAATAATAAGGTGCTGAAGTGGAATACTGAATTGTGGGGAGAAATTCCTGCCGATTTCGGTCGGAAATAGAAACATTGATTTTGGCCTGAATTGAAAAACGGTCTAAATTGAAAAAAAAGAACAGCAAAGATCAGGATTTTCACCTGTTTTCTTTGCTGTTCTTTTTATTTATACAGGGACTTTAAGAGCGTCCCTGCTTAATTTGTAATTATTATTCTGCTTTCGGTTTGTCTTCGCGTGGAGGGCGAGGTAATAATGCTTTGCGCGAGAGTTTGAATTTACCAGTTTTTTGGTCAATTTCCAATAATTTCACGTCAATCATGTCGCCCTCTTTAATGCCAGCCTGATCCATTGTTTCAATACGTTTCCAGTCAATTTCAGAAATGTGCAGTAAACCTTCTTTACCCGGCATAAATTCAACAAATGCACCATAAGGCATTACCGATTTTACTTTTGAAGGATAAGTTTCTCCAATTTCAGGAATTGCAACAATGCCTTTGATTTTTGCGATAGCTGCATCAATAGCCATTTTGTTGTTAGCAGCTATTTCTACACGACCCTGATCACCTTGTTCTTCTATGGTGATAACAGCGCCTGTTTCAGCTTGCATGTTCTGAATAATTTTTCCACCAGGGCCAATGATAGCGCCAATCATTTCTTTCGGAATGAACATTACCACAATGCGTGGAGCATTTGGTTTCATGTCTTCGCGTGGAGCAACCAGTGTTTCCTGAATTTTACCTAAAATGTGCATACGTCCGGCTTTGGCCTGGTTCAACGCTGTTTCAAGAATTTCATAAGAAAGTCCGTCAACTTTAATGTCCATTTGAGTGGCAGTGATACCGTCTTTTGTTCCGGTAACTTTGAAGTCCATATCGCCAAGGTGATCTTCGTCGCCCAGGATATCCGAAAGTACAGCAAAGTTTTTACCTTTATTTTCCGAAATCAATCCCATGGCAATGCCCGAAACCGGTTTCTTGATTTGCACACCTGCATCCATCAAAGCTAGTGTTCCGGCGCAAACAGTTGCCATCGACGACGAACCATTCGATTCCAAAATATCAGAAACTACACGTACAACGTAAGGATAGTTTTCAGGAATCATGTTTTTCAACGCACGTAACGCTAAATTACCATGACCTACTTCGCGACGACCAACACCACGTGAAGCACGGGCTTCTCCGGTAGAGAACGGTGGGAAGTTGTAGTGGAGCAAGAAGCGTTCCTTGCCACGAATCAATGCTTCGTCGACCAATTTCTCATCCATTTTAGTTCCTAATGTAACCGTTGTTAATGATTGGGTCTCGCCACGGGTGAATATTGCCGAACCATGAGCTCCCGGAAGGTAATCTACTTCAGACCAAATAGGGCGAATCTCGGTAGTTTTACGACCATCAAGACGTTTTCCTTCGTCAAGAATAGAACGACGCATCGCTTCTTTTTCAACATCGTGGTAGTATTTGTTGATTAATCCTTTTTTCTCAGCAGCGACTTCAGGTTCTAACGCAGCAATATATTCTGCTTTTACAGCCTCGAAGTTTTCAACGCGTGAGTGTTTGTCGGTATTGCACGAAGCAGCCACTGCATACACTTTATCGTAAGTTTTTGCCCAGATATCTTTTTTTAGTTCTTCATCGTTTTCTTCGTGGCAGTAAGTACGTTTTACAGTTTTACCCACTGCTTCCATCAATTCGATTTGAGCCTGACATTGAACTTTGATAGCTTCGTGAGCTACTTTCATAGCATTCAATAAGTCATCTTCGCTCACTTCTTTCATTTCACCTTCTACCATCATGATGTTGTCAAGCGTAGCAGCCACCATGATTTCCATGTCGGCCGATTCCAGTTGTTCGAAAGTAGGGTTGATAACAAATTCACCATTGATGCGTGCTACGCGTACTTCGGAGATAGGACCATTGAAAGGTACATCTGAAACTGCCAGTGCAGCTGAAGCGGCCAATCCGGCCAATGCATCGGGCATATCTATGCCGTCGGCTGAGAAAAGTGTTACTGTAACGAAAGTTTCAGCGTGAAAATCATCGGGGAACAAAGGACGCAAAGCGCGGTCCACAAGACGTGAAACAAGAATTTCGTAATCCGAAGCACGACCTTCGCGACGAAGGAAGCCGCCTGGGAAACGACCTGAAGAGGCAAATTTTTCTTTATAATCAACTGATAATGGCATGAAATCAGTTCCCGGAACAGCTTCCTGAGCCGAACAAACTGTTGCCAAAAGCATGGTGTCGCCCATGCGAACCATAACAGAACCATCGGCTTGTTTAGCCAATTTTCCTGTTTCAATAGTAATGGTACGTCCATCACCGAGTGTGATGGTTTTTGTAACTACATTCATAAAATTACATTTTTCTTTTTTTTAAACATTAAATTTCGGTCGCAAAGATACAACTTAATTCTCGAAAAACGTAAAGTTATGACAATTTAGTAATAGGCAGTGAGATGGTTAAGTAAGTTTTTTTTGTTTCAAAGCTGATGTTTTTACAATATTTTTTCGATGACTTGCGGGTAATATTCATACTCGAGCAAATGTACTTTTGCAGCAATCATTTCAGCTGTGTCGTCGGCAGAGACAGGGCAACGGGCTTGAAATACAATATTTCCATCATCATAATTTTCATTTACATAATGAATTGTTATTCCAGTTTCTGTTTCGCCAGCTTCCTTTACGGCTTCATGAACCTTGGCGCCATACATTCCTTTGCCTCCGAATTTAGGCAGTAGGGCAGGATGAATATTAATAATCTTATCGGGGAAATGCTGAATAAGTAAAGTCGGAATTTTCAGCAAGAAGCCTGCAAGCACTATCGCATCAATATTATATTCTGTTAGCAACTCCAACACGGGCTTAGCATCAAAAAACTGCTCTTTTGTAAAAGTAAAAGAAGGGATTTTTAGTGTTTCGGCTCGTTTATGAATATAGGCATTCGGTTGATTCGAAATGATCAAGGGGAATTGAAACTCACTACTCCCTGAAAAGTAATGTACAATGTTTTCGGCATTTGAGCCTGAACCAGATGCAAAAATTGCGATTCTCAACGGCATTTTATTTGTTGTTAAATTGCTCAAAAAAGAGTTGTTTGTGCAAAAATATATATTTTTTTCATCAATAATGCGGTTATTTGGAGAAAATTTGTTTCCTTTGCACCGCAAAATTATAAAACAATTTTTATTTATAAACTTAAAAACAAAAATTATGTCAGAAGTTGCAGCTAAAGTAAAGGCTATTATCGTAGACAAATTAGGAGTTGAAGAAGCAGATGTTGTTTCAACAGCAAGTTTTACCAACGACCTGGGTGCTGATTCATTGGACACCGTAGAATTGATCATGGAATTCGAAAAAGAATTCGGTATTTCAATTCCTGACGAACAAGCAGAAAAAATTTCTACAGTAGGCGACGCTATCGCTCACATCGAAGCCATTCAAAAATAATTTTTTCCAGAATAATTAGTTATTATGGAATTAAAAAGAGTTGTAGTAACTGGTTTAGGCGCAGTAACTCCACTTGGTAATACTATTCCAGATTTCTGGAATAGTATTACCAATGGTGTGAGTGGTGCCGGGCCAATTACTCGTTTCGATGCATCAGCTTTCAAAACTCAGTTTGCCTGCGAAGTGAAGGGATTCGACCCTAATGTCTATTTTGACAGGAAAGAAGCCCGAAAATTAGATATTTATTCGCAGTATGCAATAGCAGTAGCTAAAGAAGCTATCGAAAACAGCGGACTTGATTTGGAGTCGATTGACAAGGATGAAGTAGGTGTAATTTTTTCGGCGGGAATTGGCGGTATTACTACATTTGAACAAGAAGTAGGCTATTATTACCAAAATCTCGAGAATGGACCTAAGTTCAATCCTTTTTTCATCCCAAAGATGATTTCGGACATCGCTGCCGGTCAAATATCGATCATGTACGGTTTTCGTGGACCGAATTACTCAACAGCTTCAGCTTGCGCGTCATCTACCAATGCAATTATTGATGCTTTCACTCATATTCGTATGGGAAAGGCCAATATTATTCTGGCCGGTGGTGCCGAAATGGCATTGACTCCCGGAGGTGTTGGAGGCTTTAATGCCCTTACAGCACTTTCAACAAGGAATGATGCTCCCGAGACAGCTTCCCGACCTTTTAGTAAAAGTCGCGATGGCTTTGTAATGGCCGATGGTGCAGGTTGTTTGGTGTTAGAAGAATTGGAACATGCGTTAGCCCGCGGAGCAAACATTCTTTGCGAAGTGGTTGGCGGCGGAATGTCGGCCGATGCTTATCACCTAACTGCCACTCATCCTGATGGACTTGGTGCCAAGCTGGTGATGACCAGGGCTTTGAAAGATGCTGGAATGTCACCAGAAGATATTGACTATATTAATGTTCATGGTACATCCACACCTGTCGGAGATATTTCTGAAGCGAAAGCTATAAAAGAAGTGTTTGGTGAACATGCATACAAACTGAACATCAGCTCAACAAAATCAATGACTGGTCACCTTTTGGGTGCTGCAGGTGCTGTTGAGGCGATCATATCGGTTTTATCTGTTGTAAACGATATTGTACCACCTACAATTAACTTTACCGAAGGTGACGAGGATCCAGATATTGATTATAATCTTAATTTCACATTTAACAAGGCGCAAAAACGAATTGTTAATGCTGCTTTGTCTAATACTTTTGGATTTGGCGGTCATAATGCAAGTTTGATTGTAAAAAAATATGTTCAATAAGACGTGATTCAAACATTAATACGTAATTTAAGGCTCTTTTCTAAATCACGAAAAGAGCCTTATTTGCTCTTTTACAAAGTTCTTGGTTTTTATCCCGATAAAATCGAGTACTATCAGCTGGCTGTGCGGCACCGTTCGGTGGCCGTTCCAACCAATGATGGTCTTTTGTTAAGCAATGAAAGGCTGGAGTTTTTGGGAGATGCTATTCTGAATTCGGTTGTAACCGATATTCTTTACAGGCGCTACGAAAATCAGCGCGAAGGTTTCCTCACCAATACCCGCTCTAAAATAGTCAAACGTGAATCGTTGAATCAGTTAGCGTTCGATATAGGCCTTGATAAACTTATGCTTGCTTCAAGGCATACAAATCAGCATACAAACAACAGTATTTATGGAAATGCCCTCGAGGCATTGATGGGCGCTATTTACCTTGATTATGGGTATAAAAAGTGCAAACGTTTTGTAGAACAGCGTCTTATTAAAACTTTTATCGATTTAGATCAATTAGCTCAAGGTGAAGTTAATTTCAAATCGAAAATAATTGAATGGGGACAGAAAAATCGCCTTGATGTCCAGTTTGTATTAGTAGGCGACCAACTATCCAAAGAAAATAAGCACTTATTTTGCACCGAGCTTACTATTTCGGGCAAGCCTATTTGTCAGGCCAGCGGATCGAGTAAAAAAGAATCGCAGCAGAAGGCAGCAGCAGAAGCTTACGAGCTTATTCAATCGAATCCGCTATTTATACAGGAACTGTTTTCCTCCGGGGTCTGATTCCATCCTTTAGCAGAACAAAATAATATTGTGGGTTGTTATTCAGTTGTATACGTCTTGTTGTTGCTGGTAATTGCTCACTTTGTATTAAATTGTGTAATTTTTTCTGATATATTTTATATCTTTGTATTCCACACACTAAAAGTAATTTGTTAAAAACAAAAACACACATCATGAATAATCTTCATTTTTCTCAAATGGTAACTGTTCAGGCTAAAAAATATGGCGATAAAACAGTTCTGTATTCAAGAAAAAAAACAACTGAAAGCTGGAATGAACTCAGCTGGAACGATTTTGAAAAACAGGTTTTTGTTGCAGCCAAAGCCATTTATGAACTTGGAATTTCAGAGCATCAAAGAGTTGGTCAGTTTTCGCAGAATATGGCTGAAAACCTGATCGTTGATTTTGCTTTATTTGCAAATCGGGCTGTAATGGTGCCTTTTTATGCCACTTCGTCTGTTTCGCAAGTGGAGTTTATAGTCAACGATGCTCAAATAGAAGTGATGTTTGTGGGTGAGCAACTGCAATACGATATTGCTTTGGAGGTGATGAATAATACGCCGGTGCTGAAAAAGATTATTGTATTTGATGATAGTGTTCAGCTTAACGGGAATGCCAATGCCATGTATTTCAAAGATTTTATGTCGATCGGAACTAAGTCCACCAAGCATTTTGAAGTGGTTACGCGTCAGGATGAGGCGACTGAAAATGACTTGGCCTGCATTCTTTATACATCGGGCACCACAGGAAATCCCAAAGGGGTGATGATGCCTCATTCTTGCTTTCTCGAAGCTATGCGCATTCATGACATAAGACTTACATCTGTTACCGATAATGATATTTCAGTGGCTTTTTTGCCTCTTTCGCATGTATTTGAACGTACCTGGTGCTATTTCTGTATTTACAAGGGTGTTTCGATTTACATTAACTTTAAACCTCTGGATATTCA
>JAYFRI010000349.1:0-23912 GCA_034926015.1 Paludibacter sp.
AAAGAAATAAGGTTATAACCAATCGGTTGTAGGTCGGCAAGTGCACATGAGGTTACGATCGCCAAAAGCATTGTCGACACGAGCAACATTTACCCAAAACTTGTTTTCGGCTACCCAATTGGTTGGATATGCAGCTTTAGCACGACTGTAGCTATGATTCCACTCGTCCGACACAATTGCATATTCAGGGTGAGGCGAATTGAGCAAAACATTATCAGTTTTATCGGCTGTGCCGTTTTCCACCTCTTTAATTTCTTCAAAAATCTGCAACATAGCTTCTGCAAAACGATCGAGTTCAGCTTTCGATTCGCTTTCGGTTGGCTCAATCATTAATGTGCCATGCACAGGAAATGAAAGAGTGGGAGCGTGGAAGCCATAATCCATCAAACGTTTGGCGATATCAGTTTCGGTTACGCCCGAAGTGGCTTTAAAGTTACGTGCTTCGAGAATTAACTCATGACCAACACGACCGTTTTTGCCTGTGTAAAGTACGCCGTAACTGTCTTTCAGCCGTGCAGCCAGATAATTTGCGTTCAGAATTGCATATTTTGTTGAAGCCGTCAAACCTTCTTCACCCAGCATACGGATATAGCCATAGGTAATAGGCAAAACGCCGGCACTTCCGTAGGGTGCTGCCGAAACTGTGTTTTTACCATTTTCTTTGCTTGGCAAGTAGGGTTGCAAATGGGCAGCTACGCAAATTGGACCTACTCCCGGACCTCCACCGCCATGAGGAATTGCAAAAGTCTTGTGCAGGTTCAGGTGACATACATCAGCACCTATTTTACCAGGATTTGTTAAACCTACCTGTGCGTTCATATTGGCACCGTCGAGATAAACTTGTCCGCCATTAGCATGAATTATTGCGCACATTTCGACGATTGTTTCTTCAAAAATACCGTGGGTTGAAGGATAAGTAATCATACAGCCCAGCAAATTTTCTTTGTTGGCTTCAGCTTTTGCTCTCCAGTCTTCGAGATCGGTATTTCCACCCTCGTCGCATTTTACAACCACAATATCCAGACCTGCTTGCGCTGCCGATGCCGGATTAGTGCCATGTGCCGATGCCGGAATTAAAACGGTATTTCGTTGAGTTTCACCTTTGGCTTCGAAATAGGTTTTTATAGTCATTAGCCCAGTGAATTCACCTGCTGCGCCTGAGTTAGGTTGCAGGCTGCAGGCTGAAAACCCTGTAATGATGGATAAATAATTTTCGAGTTCGGCAATTAGTTTGTTGTATCCTTCTGTCTGATCTTTAGGTGCTAAAGGATGAATTCCATTAAATTCAGGACGACTCAGCGGCAACATTTCCGAAGCAGCATTTAACTTCATTGTGCACGACCCAAGCGAAATCATCGAATGAGTCAGCGAAATATCGCGGCGTTCAAGTTTTTTAATGTAACGCATCATCTCTGTTTCGCTGCGATATTTGCCGAAAACGTCATAAGTAAGATAGGTTGATTGGCGTTCAAGCGTTTCGTCGAACGATTGTAAATTTATCAAATCTTCTTCGTTGGCATAAACAGGCGCATTATCAGCTGCTGTTGCAAAAATTTCAATCAATGTATTTACATCATCAATGTCTGTAGTTTCATCGAAACTGATACCAATTTCTCCGGTTTCAAAATAGCGGAAGTTAACTTCGTACTCTAAAGCCAGTTTTCGGAAATCTGCTAAAGCAATATTTTCGGGCAAAGTAATTTTCAATGTGTCGAAGAAATTCTCATTTTCCTGAGAAAAATCATAGACAGGCAAGAGTTCATTGATGTAAGTGGCAATGGCATGAATGCGTTGAGCAATTGATTTAATGCCTTCAGCACCATGGTAAACTGTGTACATACCTGCCATAGAAGCTAATAAAGCCTGTGCGGTACAGATATTTGACGTTGCTTTTTCACGTTTTATATGTTGTTCTCGTGTTTGAAGAGCCATGCGCAGTGCCGGTTTTCCATTCGCATCTTTGCTAATGCCGATGATACGTCCCGGCATATCGCGTTTAAATTCATCTCGTGTTGCAAAATAAGCAGCTGCTGGTCCACCAAAATACATTGGTATTCCCCAACGTTGTGTGGATCCAAAAGCAATATCGGCGCCCCATTCTCCGGGAGGAGTCAGTAGGGCAAGACTCAGAATGTCAGCTGCAACTGCTACTTTGCAATGGGCTGAGTGAGCTGATGTTACAAAATCTGCATAGTTTTCAATGTTCCCGTTTGCATTTGGATATTGCACAATGGCTCCGAAATGTTTTTCGGTAAATTTACATGATTCGAAATGACCAATTTGCAGTTCTATGCCCTGAACAGAAGTGCGTGTTTTGATAACTGCTAATGTTTGTGGAAAAACATTTTTATCAACAAAAAGAATGTTAGCTCCGGCTTTCACTGCATCGCGACTGCGCAGATTATACATCATTGTAGCTGCTTCGGCAGCTGCAGTAGCTTCGTCGAGCAAAGAAGCGTTGGCCAAAGGCAGACCAGTAAAATCACTTACTGCTGTTTGAAAATTAAGCAAAGCTTCGAGACGCCCCTGCGAGATTTCGGCCTGATAGGGTGTGTAAGAAGTGTACCATGATGGGTTTTCGAAGATATTACGTTGAATCACAGCCGGCGTAACGGTATCGTACCAACCTTGTCCGATATACGAAGTGAAAACCTGATTTTCAGATGCAAGTTCTGCTATATGTTCTGCAAATTGTCTTTCAGTAAGTGGGTCAGGGAGTTCGAGTGACTCGGCGAGCCGGATGTTGGAAGGGATGGTTTGAGCGATAAGTTCATCGAGCGAATTTACACCTATTGTTCGAAGCATTTGCGCTTCGTCTGTTTCCGAAATGCCTATGTGTCGGCTTCTTAGCATATCTTTCATTGTATTGGAAATTTTATCATTATGTATACCAAAAGTACTGTAAATCCTTGAAAAAACAGTCCGAATGAACCGGAAAATTCAAATATAAATGCACTTTTTTGTCATACTTTTAAGTTGTAAGTTTTAATGTCGATATGTATTCAAATAGAATATTTAGTGCTGTTTTATTTATTGATTTATGCTGAAAGGGAATAAAGATTCATCTAAATTAAAATTTAACAAAACCTAATGACAGATAATTTGTTTGAACTTTCAGAATACAAAACATTAAAAACTGTCGAACCTGTAAAATATTAAAAAACATGCTAAGTGACATCCGCAAACAATATGAATACTCTGCATTGAATGAGAATGAGGCTGATCCTAATCCTTTCAATCATTTCGAAGTGTGGCTTCAAACGGCTCTGAATAGTGATGAATTGGAACCTACGGCAATGATAGTTTCGACTGTTGATGCAAATTTGCAACCACATGCAAGGGTTGTCTTGCTTAAGGATTTTAACAGCGATGGTCTTGTGTTTTATACAAATTACGAAGGAGCTAAAGCCCGGGAAATTGAAGTAAATCAACAGGTTTCGATTGTTTTTTTCTGGCCGGCACTCGAACGTCAGATCAGAATTACAGGAAAGGCGGAAAAGCTTCCTGAAAGTGTTTCCGAGCATTATTTTAAATCACGTCCGCTCGATAGTCAGTTGGGTGCCTGGGCGTCTCCTCAAAGTCAGGAAATTCCTTCGGCCGAATTTATCGATGAGCGTTTTAAAGCTTTTCAGAAGCAGTTTGGCGAAGATATACCGCGACCTCCGCATTGGGGTGGTTATCTTGTTATCCCTGAGAGTTTTGAGTTTTGGCAAGGCCGCCCTAATCGGCTGCACGATAGATTGTATTATAAGAAAACAGGAGACAAAAGTTGGAAAATTGTGCGATTGGCACCCTAATAATTGCGTAATTTTAAATGCATAACTCATTATTTTCAAGTAAAAAAAGAAACAAAATAAATATGCTTCTGCTGGCTGTGTTTGATATAAATTTCGGTTTCTGCTACATTTAGACTATCTTTGTTTCCGATTTGTGTGGCATATTAATTATGCATTATGAATTAAAAATTATGCATTAAAAAAAACTTCATGACTTTTACCGACTTCAATATCAGTACGCCTTTACTTAATGCCCTCAACGATTTAAATATCATAACACCTACCACCATTCAGGAAAAAGCTTTTCCTGTAATAATGTCGGGTCGCGATGTAGTGGGAATAGCACAAACCGGAACGGGTAAAACCATTTCGTACCTGCTGCCTTGTTTGCGTCAGTGGAAGTTTACAAAAGAAAAAAGTCCGAGCATTTTGGTTGTAGTGCCTACCCGCGAATTGGTGTTGCAGGTGGTAGAAGATGTTGAGCAGCTTACAAAGTACATGAATGTGCGTGTGGCAGGTGTTTACGGTGGTGTAAATATGATTCAGCAAACTCCGTTGCTTGCTGCTGGCCTGGATGTGTTGGTGGCTACGCCGGGACGGTTGCTCGATTTTACATTGAATGGCACCCTGAAATTAAAATCTGTAAAACGGTTTATTATCGACGAAGTAGATGAAATGTTGAATCTTGGTTTTCGTCCGCAATTGATTCGTGTTATCGATTTACTTCCAACAAAACGTCAGAACCTGATGTTTTCGGCAACTATTACAGATGAATTGAAGGATTTTATTGCCGATTTCTTTACCGATCCACTCGAAATTGAAGCTGCCAAAACAGGAACTCCGCTCGAAAATATAAAACAAGCAGGTGTGAAAGTGCCCAACTTCAACACCAAAATCAACTTACTTGAGTTTTTGCTTAAAACAAATCCTGGCTTTTCAAAGGTACTGGTTTTTGTTTCGACTAAAAAGCTGGCCGATGATGTTTACGAGCGTATTTCGTTGAAATTTCCCGAAGAAGTAGGTGTAATCCATTCCAATAAATCGCAAAATTTTCGCCTGGAGTCATTCCGCTCTTTTAATGCCAATCAATTGCGTGTGCTTATTGCTACTGATCTTGTGGCTCGTGGACTCGACTTTGATGATATTACACATGTTGTGAATTTTGATTTGCCCGAAGTGCCCGAAAGTTATATGCACCGTATCGGTCGTACCGGTCGTGCCGATAAAAAAGGTGTAGCATTAGCGTTTATTACAAAAGCTGACACTGATAGCCGTAAAGCCATTGAAGAATTGATGGGAAATAAAATTCCTGTTATGAAAATGCCTGAAGAGGTGGAAATTTCGAAGGAACTGACCGAATATGAAATGCCACAAGTGGTTATGAAAAATGTATTGGTGAAAGTTGCTAAACCTGAAGATGTTGGACCTGCTTTTCATGAAAAAAAGGACAAAAACAAAAAGGTTAATATGAAAGTGCGTCGTGCGGAAGCAATGAAAATAAAATACAAAAAGCCCAAAACACGAGGTCAGAAAAAGAAATAGTTTGCCCTGCTCTATTGACAGGATTTCAATAATATCTATTTATATCAACGCAAATTTTATTGTATTTGTCTCCAGATGGTACAACTGAATTTGCGTTTTTTGCATACAATACAATTCTGAAAAAGTTTAATTTTGATTAATTATTTAAGTGTGGCTTAATTTTTATTCCGGAATTGTTGTATCTTTGCCAAAAATATTCAGATATGCAACGAATTGGTGAAAGAATAAAAAGTAAACGTGAACAGCTTGGACTTCAGTTGAATGAATTAGCCAAAAAAGTTGGAGTAAGTTCAAGTGCGCTTTCGCAAATCGAGAAAGCCAAATCTTTTCCTACAATTATTACACTTAAACTTATAGCCGAAAATCTTCAAACAACAGTAGGCGAATTGATTGGCGAAAACGAATCATTGTCAAACAACCCTGTTTTTAAGGCCGATGAGTCTGTTTTACTTATGAAAAACGAATCAGGCACTGAGATGCATCTTGTTTCTCAACAAGATGCTTCGAAACAGATGGATACTTTTCGGATTCGTTTTTCTCCCGATTCAGATAGTCTCGAATTATTTAAACATCATTCAGGACAAATTTTCGGTTATCTGTTGTCCGGTGAATTGCAATTTGAAATTGATAACAAAAGCTATGTGCTGCAGGTGGGTGATACTATTTACTTCAATGCAAAGCGTAATTTCCGTTTGCAAAATGTGTTTAAGGGGGATAGCGAGTTATTGTGTGTGTCAGTTTCGATAACTCAATAAAAAAAATGCAAAATAATTTAGTATGGCTTCATTTATTAAGTAATAATTTATTATCTTTGCAGCATAATTCTTTGAATTATATGCTGCTTTTTTATTTTGTGGCATTAAGTTATTGATATATAGGTGTTTTTATTTGAGGTAAGTGTTTTGTCGTTTGTTCTTTTATTTAATTCAATAAGTTATGAGTCAACTAATTTCAAATTTGGAAAAAGTCGGTGCAAAATTGCCGGCTGATCTTTTAGAACTTCTGAGTTCTTGCAAAAGTTACACTGTGTTCGACACAGTTGAGCAATTGGCCGTCGCGGCTTTGGGTGGTGCTGAAAACAGTACATTCGAGGTCAAATACGACATTCCCGGAAAAGGAGAGTACACCGAAGCCATTATTCATCGGGTAAATAACGGTGTTTCTGCCAATTATACCGATCCATATCTGCGTCGCCGCGACCCTGATACCATGGTGATAGCCGATGAATTGCCAACCGACAAGGAAACTTTCAAATCAAGATTCGGTCATGATTTTTCAGGTTTGAGAGCAGAAACTTTTGACTGGTTAAAAAATCAGGACCTGGCTGTATTTCTTTACTTTGCTGGTCGCGAAAACATAGGTGTAGGTGGTATTGCTGTTTGTCCGGCCAATGCTGGCTTTTTTGCTATGGGGCTGGCCATGTTGCAGGTTATGATTCCTACAACCGATATTCCTGCCAATTTCGCCATCGATTCAATTATTTATGTTGCCCCGACATTCCGTCATACACATTTTGATGGAAAACAAATCGTTGTACATAACAGAACAGAAAACCGTCACGAAATTTTCTCCTACAATTTATATCCCGGACCGAGTGCCAAAAAAGGCTTGTATGGAGCACTTTTGACGAAAGGTGAAAAGGAGGGATGGATTACTGCACATTGTTCAACAGTTCAGGCTATTAGTCCTTACGATAATATTACTACTTTTATGCACGAAGGTGCAAGTGGTGGAGGTAAGAGTGAAATGCTACAACATATTTTACGTGAACAAAACGGGCAGATAAAGATTGGTACCAATTCGGTTACAGGCGAGGAACGTTTGATTAATCTTCCGCTTTTCTCCTCTTTCCGTCCGGTGACCGACGATATGGCTATATGTCATCCTTCTTTGCAAACAAATAATGGGAAACTACGTGTGCTCGATGCAGAAAACGCCTGGTTTATCCGTGTTGATGGTGTGAAAGAATATGGCGATGATCCATTTTTGGAAAAAATCACCATCAAACCACCAAAACCATTGTTATTTTTGAATATTAAATCGAATCCTGATTCAACGGTTTTGATTTGGGATCATATAGAAGATGCACCGGGTAAACCTTGTCCTAATCCACGTGTGATCCTTCCACGTGAGATTGTACCCAATGTAATTGGTCATGCAGTGTCGGTTGATATTCGTAGTTTTGGTGTGCGCACACCTCCAAGTTCAGCTGAAAATCCTAACTATGGCATTCTGGGAATGTTCCATCTGTTGCCACCGGCTTTGGCGTGGTTATGGCGATTGGTTTCACCACGCGGACATGCTAATCCAAGTATTGTTGGAGGCACTGGCATGGGTTCTGAAGGTGTGGGTTCGTATTGGCCATTTGCTACGGGTAAAATGGTACATCATGCCAATATGTTGCTTGAGCAAATTATGAATACACCCGAAACACGCTACACATTGGTTCCCAATCAGTTTATCGGAGTTTGGAAAGTAGGCTTTAAACCACAGTTGCTGATGCGCGAATACATGACCCGCCGTGGAAATGCTCAGTTGCGCCCTGATCAATATCAACCTGCGCGTACAGCCTTGTTGGGTTACGAATTGAATTATCTTACAATTGAAGGAGCCAAAATCCCATCCCGCTTCCTTAAAGTGTACAAACAGGACGAAGTAGGGAAGGAGGGTTATGATGATGGTGCCGATAAACTGTATGATTTTTTTAAACAGGAATTACCTCAGTATCTGACAGCCGATTTGCACCCAAAAGGCCGCGAAATCATCGAAGCTTGTCTCCGTGGAGCTACAGTGGAGGAATATGCCGCGCTAATTTAAACTAAACGCTGAACTTAATGTTCAAAAGAGCGAAGTACGAAAATTATTCGTATTTTTGCAGACCCAAAAAATGAAGTTCACAATAATTTTATTGTGAACTTCAATTGTATATAAAGATGAAAATTATTACTGAACAAGAATTGAATTTGGCGGCCGATTGTCTTCGCGATGGAGGTTTGGTGGCTTTTCCTACCGAAACAGTTTATGGTTTGGGGGCTAATGCGCTCAATCCTATTGCTGTGGCAAAAATTTTTGAAGCAAAACAGCGTCCTACTTTCGATCCGCTGATTGTGCATATTTCGGATATTAAGCAACTGAATGATTTATATGCTTCGCCCATAGAACCCTTGGTTTTCAGATTGGCTGAGAAATTTATGCCCGGACCATTGACAATTGTTTACAAAAAATCGGCCATTGTACCCGATTTAATAAGTTCAGGACTTGATACGGTGGCTGTGCGTATGCCGGCGCATCCGTTGGCTCACAGGCTTATAGCTTTGGCAGGCGTTCCTGTGGCAGCGCCAAGCGCTAACCGTTTCGGCCAACTTAGTCCGACGAGCTACAAGCATGTAGCCAAGCAAAAAATGAAGATAGATTATCTGATTGCCGGCGATGATGTTGATAATTTAGTCGGGATTGAATCTACTGTGGCTATGGTTGAAAATAACCGTTGTACGGTACTGCGCCCGGGAATTATTACTGTTGAGGATATTGTAAAAGCATTGCCCGGAATTGAGGTAGAGTTGGCTCAGCATAACAATAAAATCAGCTCGCCCGGTTTGTTGAACAGTCATTATTCGCCTCTTAAACCATTGTTTTTTGTGGATAAAACGATGAAAGAGCTACCTGAAAACTCAGGCATTATTTTACACGACAAAAAACAGGACAAATTAAATGCTGTAAAAGTAATTTATAGTTCTGAAAATGGAAATTTACTTGAAATAGCAGCTCATCTTTTCACAAGTTTGCATACAATGGAAGATGACGATAAGGTGCAACGAATTTATATAGAACCTGTTGCAGAAAAGGGAATCGGTATCTCAATAATGGATCGGCTTAAAAAAGCAACTTTTCAATACAATCAGCTTTAAAACTATTTGATATTTAGCCTCTTGTAAAAACAAGTTTGCTCTCTGTGGACATTTGTGGACTGAACCAATAGTTTTCATCGTGAAACCCTTTCAGCTCCTCAACATCATCAATTCTGTGTTTAATCACATATTGCGCCATTAGTCCACGGGCCTTTTTTGTATACATGACTATTTGTCTGTATTTGTCATCCTTCATTTCATAGAATTCAACATCAATTATCCTCACTTTTTTCTGCTTTAAATCAAGTGTTTTGAGGTATTCTTTTGACATCAGATTTAGTATAAATTCCTGTTTGTCACCATTCTTCATGGCCTTAAGAACAGATGCACTTACTTTTTCTTTCCAAAATGCATAAAGATCAGCTCCTTTGGGGTTTTGAAGTTTTGAACTCACGTCGATACGGTAAGGCTGAATAAGGTCAAGAGGGCGTAGAATACCATAAAGTCCCGACAGAATGCGTAAATGGGATTGTGCGTATTCAAAATCGTCGTTCGTAAATGTATTAGCAGCCAATCCTCTGAATACTTCACCATCGAAAGTAAGCACCGCCTGTTTTGCATTGTGAGGGCTAAAGGGTAAATGCCAGTTAAAATATCGATCGATATTGAGTTGTGTGAGGTTTGAGTTGATGTCAAGTAGTTTCGCCAACTCCGATGTGGACAATTTTTTTATTAAATGAATCAGTTGTTCCGACTGTTTCAGAAATTCAGGCAGTGTATATAGTTCGGTTACAGACTGAGGTTTGAAATTTTGAATCTTGGCCGGAGAAATTAGGACGAGCATTGCTTTGTGTTGATTAGTTTTGCAGTAAAATTACAACAAAAAACACAAACAAGAAATACATCCTGTTTGTGTTTTTTTATATAAAATGTAAAATTAGTTATTGCGTTCGGCTAATTTTTGTTTTACCATTGCGGGTACTTCTTTTGGAAGTCGGGCTACGGGAACACCAATGGCTTCGAATGCTGCTATTTTTTCAGCAGCAGTACCGCTTCCGCTCGAAATAATGGCTCCTGCATGTCCCATGCGTTTACCTGCAGGCGCTGTTTGTCCGGCAATAAATGCGATAACAGGCTTTGTTATGTGTTCTTTGATGTATTGAGCTGCTCGCTCTTCGGCATCACCTCCGATTTCCCCAATCAAAACAATGGCTTCTGTTTCGGGATCGTCCTCGAACATTTGTAACAATTCCTGATAATACAATCCGGCTACAGGGTCACCCCCTATGCCTATGCAGGTGCTTTGACCTAACCCACTATCGGTGAGTAAACTTACCATTAAATAAGTGAGTGTGCCACTGCGGCTTATTAAGCCTACATTCCCTTTTTTGAAAATATTTCCGGGAAGGATGCCAATCATTGTTTCTTCGGGTGTAATCAGTCCCGGGCAATTGGCACCTATAAGTTTTACACCTTTTTTCTTCAGGTAAGCAGTTGCCTTCACCATGTCCAAAGTAGGAACACCTTCCGATATGCAAACCACCAATTCAATGCCTGCTTCGGCTGCTTCAAGAATGGCATCACCAGCCAGCGGTGCCGGAACGAAAATAACAGAAGTATTGGCTCCTGTTGCTTTAACTGCATCTTCTACTGTGTTGAAAACGGGAACATCGTGTACAGTTTGTCCTGCTTTGCCCGGCGAAACTCCGGCTACAACATTGGTTCCGTATGCTATCATTTTACTTGTGTGAAAACTACCATCGCGTCCGGTAATGCCCTGGACGAGTAATTTTGTATTTTTATTGACTAATATGCTCATGAATTAATTTTTTTTGATTGTTGTAAAAGCATTTTTGTAGAAAAAGTAAGTTGTTTTTTATCAACTGATTAAACGAATAGCCTCTTGTGCTGCTTCGCTCAGCGAACCAACAGTGGGCAGGTTTCTGTCCTTGATAATGCGTAATCCCTCTTCGGCATTGGTGCCCGAAAGCCGTATGACGATAGGAATATCCACTTTCATTTGATCCAAAGCAATGACTAGGCCACGGGCAACATCATCGCAACGGGTTATTCCACCAAAAATATTAATCATTATCACTTTTACATTCTTATCTGACATCAACAGATTCATGGCATCAATCACTTTCTGAGGGCTTGAGCTACCTCCGATATCGAGAAAATTGGCAGGGTTACCGCCAAAATGTTTTATTACATCCATAGAAGCCATGGCTAAACCGGCTCCATTTACCATGCAACCAATATTTCCATCCAGGCGAATGTAGGTAAGTACACTTGCTTTAGCAGCAATTTCTTTTTGTTCGTCGGGAGTAGGTTCGTTCAGTGCTTCGATGGCGGCCTGACGATAAAGTGCATTATCGTCGAAATTCATTTTTCCATCCAAAGCCAGCAATACACCGGTGTTAGTGATTACCAACGGATTTATTTCAACCAATGAGGCATCAGTGTCTACGAAAATCTGATATAATTTACGGAACAGATTCACAGCCTGTTTTACAAGTGCCATGTCGTTGAATAGCTTAAAAGCTATTTTACGGGCAAGGAAATCGGTCATGCCCAAATCGGGTTCGATAACGAACTTATGAATGGCATCAGGGTTGTCCTTGGCCACTTCTTCAATTTCTACACCTCCTTCGGCACTTGCCATAAAAATTACAGATTTTGTGTTACGGTCGATTGTCAACCCAACATAAAACTCGGAATTGAATTGAATGCCCTCAGCCACCAATACTTTTTCAACTGTGTAACCTTTGATATCCATCCCCAGAATTTTGTTGGCTGCATCGCGTACTTCGTCCATGGTGCGTGCCAGTTTTACTCCACCTGCCTTTCCGCGGCCACCTGCATGTACCTGTGCTTTAACAACCACAGGTAAACCAAACTTAGTAGCAGCGGCCACAACTTCATCAGGAGTATAACATACCGTTTCGTTCGTTACCGGAATGGAATAACGCGAAAAAATCTCTTTTGCTTGATATTCGTGAATTTTCATTTATAAAATAATGTTTTTTTTTATCAGATGATTACATACTTCAGTTTTTATTTATGCTAAATAAAATGAATAAGCTTTCTTCCGAATGAATTTTTTAAGGTAATATATTAATTAAATACTTAACATATTTAGGACTGAAGTTGTTTATTTGTAATTGTTATAAATTTTCATTTTCTATTATTTTAATGAAATTATAGTTTTCGGAAGCCTGTATTAAACATGCATTATTGAAAAATACCTGCTTTTTTTTGGAGATTGCATTCAACGCAACATTACTATTGAGAAGCATATTTCAAATAAGGTGTATTTATGGCTGCTTTTCTATGCGTTAATTTTTGATATCAACTCTTAGCCGGGATAGTTTGTTTGTTGCTTTCAGAAATAAATGTATGTTGAATAGTGTTTAAAAAACTCAGAGAGGTCAACATTTTCATTTTCCCGGTGTTTAGTAATGAAGAAAAAAGATTTCTCATAATGGGCTGAAAATAAGCAATAAATTTCGAAAAGTGCTTATGTGGTTTTTTTGAAGTACTTTTGCAGGATTTTTAATGTATATAATGAAACAAAATAAGAAGATAGTCGGTCATATTGCATTGCTGTTCGTAAATATTTTTTTTGGAATCAATTTGTCTGTTTCAAAAGAATTATTGGATGGAACGCTTACTCCGATAGCTATGAATGTTTTACGTTTTTTATTCGGAGCAGTAGTCTTTTGGACGCTCTCTGTAATGAAACCGGAGAAAGTAAGCAATAAAGACCTTTTGATGTTGTTTTTAGGTGCATTGTTAGGTTTGCTGGGAAATCAGATATTCTTTATCCAGGGGCTGTCGCGCACCTCTACAATCGATGCTTCTATAATAGCCACTACTGTGCCGATTATCACCATGATACTGTCGGCTATGGTGCTGAAGGAACCACTGACCTGGGTGAAAGCCCTTGGCGTGTTTACCGGTGCAAGTGGTGCTGTTTATCTTGTTTTGTCAGCGAATGGAAGCGCTGATTTCTCGGGAAATATGACGGGCGATTTGCTTTGTTTTATGAGCGCGTTATCGTTTTCAGCTTTTCTTGTACTCACAAAAAATGTGACAAAGCGCTACTCGTCGGTGACGGTGATGAAATGGATGTTCCTGTTTGCAAGTGTACTTGCGCTTCCGTTTAGCGGCTCCGACCTGGCTGCTGTGCGTTGGGAAACTCTCGATAGCAATCACTGGCTTTTGCTGGGATTTATGTTGGTTTTCGCTACTGTCGTTCCTTATTTGTTGATTCCTGTGGGACAAAAATTGCTTCGCCCAACTACACAATCGATGTACAATTATGTACAACCGATAGTGGCAATGACGATTATGATATTGGTGGGTCAAAATGTGTTGACTGTTCCCAAAGCCATTGCTGCTTCCATCGTTTTCCTGGGAGTGTACATTGTGACGCGTAGTAAATCGCGAGCCGATGTGGAGGCCGAACTAGCCAAAAAAGGGCAGGTACAGGAGAAATCAGAATAAAAATGTTCAGCTTAGGTGAAACTATTTTATTCGAACATATTTGCTTGAATGATTGTTGAATAATGCAGATTGTATGGCGACGCATTTCAAATTTTTTATGCGTTTTTTCAATCTGATTTTTAAATTTTAAATAAAACTACATGATATATCAACTTACAGATTTTTTGCCAACCACAAAAAAAGAAGTAGAATTACGTAACTGGGACGAAGTAGATGTTGTCTTCTTCACCGGCGATGCCTATATTGATCATCCGGCTTTTGGTGCAGCTGTTATAGGGCGTATACTCGAAGCCGAAGGACTTAAGGTTGCTTTGGTGCCTCAGCCTAACTGGCGCGATGATTTGCGCGATTTCAAAAAAATGGGACGTCCACGTATGTTTTTTGCTGTCTCGGCTGGTAATATGGATTCGATGGTAAATCATTATACTGCCAATAAACGTTTGCGTTCGGATGATGCTTATTCGCCGGACGGGAAACCAAATATGCGACCTGATTATGCTACTATTACCTATTGTAACATTATAAAAAAACTATATCCTGATGTTCCTTTGCTGATTGGTGGTATTGAAGCATCGTTGCGCAGATTTACGCATTACGATTATTGGTCGAATAAATTGATGCCCAGCATACTTGTCGACTCAAAGGCCGATTTGCTGATTTACGGAAACGGAGAGAAACCTTTGCGTGAATTGGTACAACGCTTGAAGGAAGGGAAAACATTTGCAGAACTCACTGATATTCCGCAGAGTTCTTTTTTGTCGAAAGAAATTCCTGCATCGCCATGGAAAGACATTACACTTGTTCCTCACGAAATTTGCCTGACTGACAAGAAACTTTATGCATCCAATTTCAAACACATAGAGCAGGAATCGAACCGTTTTGAGGCTGACAGGCTTTTGCAAAAAACAGGAAACCGTTGGGTGATTGTTAATCCGCCTTATGCCCCGTTGAGCGAGAAAGAGCTGGATGCTTCCTTCGATTTGCCTTACACAAGGGTGCCACATCCAAAATATAAAGATAAAAAAATTCCGGCCTACGAAATGATTAAGTTTTCGGTGAATATGCACCGTGGCTGTTTTGGTGGTTGCGCGTTTTGTACTATTTCAGCGCACCAGGGAAAGCATATTGTTTCCCGTTCGAAGGAGTCGATACTGAATGAAGCGCGAAAGATTACGCAAATGAGCGAATTTAAAGGTTATATAAGCGATTTGGGCGGTCCATCGGCCAATATGTATGGATTGAAGGGAATCGACCTCGAAATTTGCAAGAAATGCAAAAAACCTTCGTGTATATATCCTAAGGTATGTTTTAATCTGGATACAGATCACAGTCGGCTTATCGATATATATCGGTCGGTCGACAGTATTCCGGGTGTGAAAAAATCTTTTGTGGGGAGTGGAATTCGTTACGATTTACTTCTGAGCGATACTAAAAACGAAGAAGCCAATAAAAGTCATGCCGAATATATACGCGAACTGATTACAAATCATGTTTCCGGACGACTTAAAATTGCACCCGAACATACTTCGGATAATGTATTGAACCTGATGCGCAAACCATCGTTCGAGTATTTTGGTAAGTTCAAAACGCAGTTCGAAAGAATCAATCGCGAAGCGGGGTTGAATCAACAACTCATTCCATACTTTATTTCCAGCCATCCCGGTTGCAAGGGAGAGGATATGGCCGATCTTGCAATTCAGACTAAGAAACTGGATTTTAAGCTGGAACAGGTGCAGGATTTTACACCCACACCAATGACTGTGGCAACCGAAATCTATTATTCGGGTTATCACCCTTATACGCTCGAACCTGTGTTTACAGCCAAAACCAAAGAAGAAAAGCTGGAACAACGGAAGTTTTTTTTCTGGTATAAACCTGAATATAAGCAACAAATTATTCGTGATTTTCAGCGAATGAAACGTCCGGATTTACAGAAAAGACTATTTGGAAAATAAAAGTTATCTGAAACAGACAAATCCCTTAGAAATCATTGATTTTTAAGGGATTTGTTGATTTTTGGTTATTGACCTTCTTTTGATCTGAACGCTTTGATAATTCGTTGGATATAACTATCCCAATCTTCATCTGCCAATCGCTGGTTCTCTGTTAATACACATCCAAATCCTTCAATGATAGCCGTATTGCGCACGAAATTTTCTTTCAGTAGTACCTTGTCATTTGTTTCCCAAAACTGTGATTCATCCACTAAATTAAAATCAGATAGGTATTGTTTAGAGACATAGCGTAATACACCGATAATCATTGCATGCATTTCCGGGCCTGCATATTGTGTTTTGGTACTACACATGCAGAGGTATTTGTTGTAATCAGCGGCCGTAAGTGTTTCCTCTTTTTGTTGGATTTCCAGCTCACCCTGATCGGTAACAGTAGCGCTGGATATAACGATAGTTTTTTCTTCTTTGAATTCGCCCCAGCAAAACAATTGCATTATACTGCTCATGCGTCCGTTACTCAGAAAACAAATGGAAACAGGCTCGCTACCTTCAGGAGTAAAATCGATGCCATAGAGTTTGCCATCGTGCTGACCTGACGAGTTTATAGAATCTATTGTACTTGTTATCTTATTTTCAGGAAACCTCCGTTCGTAAATATTATATTTCCAATTATGAACGCTGGCAATTTCTTCCACCTCATCAATCAGTTGAGCTAGTTTGTTTTTTTCGGTTATCCGACCCGAGTAATGAATGGAGACACCCATATTGCTTTTACTTTTCTAAAACGTAAATAAATCTTACGTTTATTATTTTACGCAGCAATATTTAATTCGCTAATAACAAGCTTCATAGCATCGTTTATCATCGAATATGCTTTTTCAATACTTGTTGGATTTTCTGACTTTTCAATACTCATTGATAGTAAAGGTGTTACGAAATAGATCTTTGTAAAAAAGATCATAATAATATGTTTCGCGATAAAAAACTACTAAAGGCCGGATTGTCTCAGTTTTCGAGAAAGGAACTGGAAGATATGGTAATTAAATTAGCCGGAAAACGGCATAATTTTGAGTTTTTGCTGATCAACTATTTCGACAGGGAAGGAGGGGAGCAATGGCTTTTTGGGGAAGCACTGGACGGACTTGAACGTATTTTTGAAAAGGAATACAAAGGACGCTCCATACAACATCGCGAGGTAAAAAGACTGAATGCTTCGGCCAAACTAATCAAGGATTTTGCTGCGGAAGTGAAGAATAAAAAGTACGAAGCTGATTTGATGATGCATGTGTTGCGACGCGAGTTTGCATTTCCCGACGAAATGTTTGGGGCGGGTTTTTCATTATTCGATTATAAGCTCGCGCTGTGGGTGAAGAGGTTGTTACAAATCCTGACTGAAAAAATTCATCCTGATTATTTAGTCGATTATCAGGATGAAGTAAACCGTATGCTGCGAAAGTTGCACCGTCGCTCGCATCGTATCAATACTGTAAAACTGTTGCCCGAAGAAATTTTGTTATAAAGCTCTTTTGCGAATATGCTATCCAAAGCACTATGTTCAGCATACGTCCGACGGGATTCGGAAATCCCGTCCGTTCTTCAGCATACCCTAACTGAAATTTACGTTTTAGAATTGTAAAAACATTACGACTAAATGATTACAAACTGCGAGGATATAAGACTATGCTAACTTACTGATCACTTAAATTAACTACAAGAAAAGAAAAAGTATTTTTAAATTGGCCGGAAGGGTTGTCGAAATGTAATTTTCTTTTCCCACGTATAACCACTCACAAACTCAAATGATCTGATATTTTTTCACGAGATTCAGTAAGTTGGGGACATTCCGTGTTCCGGTTTTTCTGAAAATATTCTTTCTGTGTGTAGATACGGTTTGGTCGCTTATAAAAAGGTGGCTTGCTATTTCCTTGTTTGAGAGGCCTCTGTCTATCATTTTGATAATCTCAATTTCTCTATCGGTAAGTGAAAGTAACTGACCTTCACGCGCCTGCTTTTCGTAAGCTCTGACTTCCGTCAAAATCTCCACCGGGAAATAAGTTTCGCCCGCGTCAACGAGCGTAATAGCCTTAAGAAGTTCTGTTTTGTTTACTGATTTGGATAAAAAACCTCTCAACCCTGCATTTTTTATGAGATTAGAAACGATTTTCCCATCGTTATTCATCGAAAGAATAATTACTTTTATTTCCGGAAAATCATTCTGAAGCATCAATGCCGTTTCGTAGCCGTCAATTTCGGGCATCATTAGGTCCAGAAGCAAAATGTCTATTGTTTCAGGAAACTTTTTTAATTTTTCCAGAAGTTTAAATCCGTTGGTGCTTTCAAGAACTACGCTCATATTCGGCTCATTTTCAAGGAGCAATTTTAAGCCGTCGATGACTATCTGGTGATCGTCCAGTATGGCAATATTGATTTTTTTTGTCATAATTCTATCCTTTTTACCGGTATATGAAATGCTATTAAAGTACCTTTTCCGGGCTGACTGCTGATATCCAGCTCTCCTTTCAGGAATAGTATCCGTGTGCGGATATTTTCAAAACCTAACCCTGATACAGGAGTGCCCTTCTCGCTGTCGAAACCTATTCCATTATCTTCGATGGTGCCATGTAAAAAATCGTTTTCCTGAATAAGCGAAATGTCTAATTTCGTTGCATCCGCATGTTTTATCACGTTACTGATACATTCCTGAATAATTCTGTAGACCATAAGCTGGATGTTGGAATCCAGTTGCGGCGTGATGCCTTCAACGTTCAAATGAACACGAAGCCTGTTGTAGTCAATTTTATCCACAATTTCGGCAAGTGACACGGCCAACCCTTTACGATAAACGGCTCGCGGCATCAAATCGTGCGATACCGACCGGAGCTCTTTCACCGATTCGTCTACCAATGCCAGTGTTTTGTAGTAAGTAGGAATCACTTTTTCGTCGAAAGAAATAACCTGCGACTGCATGTACTGCAGGTTCATTTTAATCACGCTCAGCAACTGCCCCAGTCCGTCGTGCAGGGAAGCAGAAATTCTCGATTTCTCATTTTCTTCCGTATCCAGGATCGATTTGGTCAATTCTTCCTGGTGCTTCAACTGCAAAGAAGCGATTCTTGCCTGCTGTTTGTATTTCATTGCACGATATAGAAAAAAAACGGTGACAAGTATCCCCACAAATGATATGAGTGTAAACCAAATAATCATGCTTTTATCATTTGTATTGTTATTCATTTTTTTTTTACAGTTAGTCAAATCAAAAAATTAAAACCATCCATAGTTGGATTTTAATTTTTGATAATCTTCCACACACTGCCTTTATTGTCGGTTAAATAATAAACGCCATTTGTTAAGTAACTTACATCAATACTGTTGTTGCCGGAGTTTAGTTTTCGGGTAAAAACTGTTGCTCCCACACTGTTCAATATCTTCATATTAGCATCACTACTCAATTCAATATTCATAATATTCCTGACAGGATTTGGAAATATTTTCACATCACTATTCTCGTTTAATTCGTTGATGTCAGAGGCTGTATCACTCCATTTCCAGAGTTCGTAGCCATAAGTTGAGTTTGTACCAATGGCAAAAGTTCCGATTGGCGTGCTTAACAAATTATCGTAAGTACTTGTAAATTCAGGATTTGCTAAGGTGTTAGCCCCGTTGTTGTATCTGTAAATAGCATGGTTGTAATAGTCGCCCATGTAGAGAAAGTCATTCCCGATAGGCTGCACAATATCAACCGAATAATTGAAAAATCCACTGGTTGTACGGGTAAGGCTGTCGATCTTCGAACCAGCTAATTTTGCAATATAATCATTGTAGGACGATGAACCTTTTTTGCACCGAAAATATAGTTCGCCATTAAATTCCTGAAATCCACTTACCATTGAACCACTCATGGTGCCCACCACAACGGTGCCGGCCGCTGTACCATCCGATTTGGTAAGCTGTCGATTTCCGCCACTCAGGTAATTGAAATATAAATGATTATCGAAAACGCACATTGAAGACATTATATTAGCACCGTAATTAGCGCCACTCAGCTCCAGGGTTGTTCCTGCAATTGTTCCATCGGTTTTGTAAATTCCCCTGTATGCAATAAAGTAAACAGCATTTTTGTACGAAAAAAACTTCATTTCGCTGGCACCGTATCCACCCCACGAATTAGCCATTAAATCACTGCAATGTCCCGTTGGATTAGAGTTGATCAGCATGAAGGTGCCTGCTTCGGTACCATCGCTTACCCACGGCTCCCATCCGTTGGTTCGGTCGTTTGCAAAAAAATAGAGTTTGTCGTCCAGTATTGTTCCAATATGATGTTTCGACGTCGTGTTGAAAAAGCCGACTAAGCCCGGAGCGAAATCCTTTATCATTCGGGTTCCATTCGCTGTGCCATCGCTTACCCAGAGCTCGAAACCATTTACGCCATCGTTTCCTGCAAAAAACAGTTTATCGCTGGTGGCACCCATTATTGTGGCCACACCATACTGGTTAGTTGAATCTGTTGGATGAATATCGGCCACTACGTACGTTCCGTTAGTTGTACCATCGGTAACACAGAGTTCATTTCTTCTGTTTTTGTAATACAGTTTGTTGCCCATTGGTACAAATCTGTTTTTATGAAACGATAAAGCAGTCATTTTTTGCATTCCGAGAGTTGAAACAATCTGAGTTCCCGACGATGTGCCATCCGACACCACAATGTCGCCGTAATAGGAAGTGAAGTACAGTTTGCCATTAAAGTAGGTCATTCCGGCATCATAATCATAGAGCAAACTTTCTGTTTGGTCGTAAAGGTTTTTTACTAATTGGAACGATTGGGTGTTTGCTGTCGTTAAAACGCCACATAGTGCGATTGATAATAAAATTCTTTTCATTTGTGTTCATTTAATTTTACAAAAACATATGAGAAACAAAGTAACCTGAATACCTGAAATTTCGTGCTCTCAACAGAAAGTATGAAGTTCAGGCTTGACTTAACGACATGGTTTTATATTTATAACAAACTATCATACAGTAGATAAAGTTCAGTTTAAGTTTGAAAACTTATTATGTTGTTGCCTCAGCCTCATGCCGCTGGCTTTTTCTAAGGCATGGAGCACTTTCGATATTTCTATGCATGTGTCTTAACAGCAACACCAAATAGAATAGCGGTGCCCATAAATTCGTTCTTCTACTTCTGCCTCAAAACAGTTATTTGTCTGTAACCTGTTTCGGGTCTTGTGCCCACTACTCCGAGATAGACTTTTCCGTGCAGATACTTTAATTTTACAGGTGTGCCGTACTTCAAAAACCCATCCGACCCAACGAGTGAACTTGCACCGCCAGCCGATATTTTATAGACCGAAGTACCTGTTTTATCACTCCCGTTTTTGGCGTAGCCGGTGTAATACAAGTTGCCGGCTTCATCCAGATCTACATCCGACGCCTCCTTGTTGCCATATTCAATGCTTACATTATCAAGAATTTTGGTCAGTTGTTTAGTGCTAAAATTATAAACAAACGTAGAATATTTATCTTTTTTTTCTTCATAAATATAAAAAGCAAGTATATTTCCATCTACAGAGTAATGACGGTGTGTTTTAATGGGCAGTTCCAATGGGTTGGTTAAGGGTAATTTTGCCACAGAAGTCCTGTTTATCATCCATTTAATATTTGTGTTCGGGTGTAATCCAAATCCGGTCTCCAGCGTAGTGGCTTCCAGCTCGTCAGCCCTGAATTCGATAGCGACGCCGGTACCATCGGTGCGCGGCTCGGTCAATCCGCCGTGGGTGGCAGCCGATTCCAAATAAAGGTAGTGTTGATGAATAGTTCCTATGTAATTTGAGCTTTCGTTTTCCATATTAGCGCCAAAAGTAAAAATACCCCGATTCCCTAAGTTAACGGTCGGATTTCGGAAAGCCATATCAAAATCACCTGATTGATACTCTCTGAAATCATTAACACCAGACTCTTCATTCGCAGCCTGTACTTTCATTAAGTAATTCTTCATTCCATTTTTATAGTGCTGAAAACCATCTACATAGAAGTTAGTGTAAGGCTTGTAGGCTTCCAACATCAAGGTGTAATAAGATACTCCATATTCGAAGTATGGCGGGTTTTTATCAATTGGCTTACTGTACAGAAACATGGCGGCGCTGGTTAAGCCCAAATCGGCGGGTTTCATGGTCGTCAAATTGATACTTTTTCTAAAACTAGTGTACAGTACACTCTGCTGACTTTGCCACGCATGCCAGAAAACGATGTTGAGGCGGTTTTTTGTATCTACCGTAAAATCGGAAATCCCGGCTGTGGAAAAATTTTCTCTGCCTACTAATGAGGGAACGAGCATCATGGAATCGTAAACGGTTTCCCACGCTGCTCCATCGTGAAGAAGATTTATTACTGCCAGCGGATCTGTTGTGTTATCAACGTCGTCGGGCGGCGTTAAATCGGTTTCGCAGGATGAAAAAACGAATAATCCTGTGAGAATGATGGAGGGAAGATGATTTGTTTTCATTGTGATAAAGTAGCACTACTAACCCTTTTTTCTATTCGTATTTTTACACTTTCTCTTATCACTCCCTTCCAGTGTTTTTTTCTGAAAGTGTGAGGAATTGGGAAATAGTATTTGGGAATTGGGGGCGCTGATTTGAATTGTTATTTTGTTTATTTTGTTCTTATAAAACTGATTTGATGGGTGTCGTATCCTGTTTTCTTCCCGGTAACGCACAAATACAGCTTCCCGTGTAAGTGTTTTAGCTTTATAACTTGTCCGAATTTTAAGAAATTATCATTGCCTACAAGGGTGTGGTTTCCATCAGCCGAAATTTTATAAACCGATACACCTTCTTTATTTTTGCCACTGTCGGCGTATCCTGTGTAGTAAATATTGCCTTCCTGGTCAATATCCACATCGCTGGAATTTATGTCGCCATACTTCAGCGATACATCCTCCATCACTTTTGTAAACGTCTTTGTGTTAAAGTTATATACAAAGGTGGAATATCTGTCGGTATCAAATTTGTTCAATGCAAAGCTCATGATACTGCCATCGGGGCTATAATGACGGATAGTTTTCCCAAAATTATAAACCGGAAATACAAACGCCTGTGTTACCCAGGTTACATAAGGCGTCCAGTTTACAGTAGCTACAACTTTTCCTTTGGTGCCGGTCAAAGTGGTGGTGCCGAAATTTCCTGTTTCAGTGAATTCTATAGCTTGAATCTCATTCTTGCTTGTAAATCCGAAATAGATGCTTGGCCCGCTTGTTCTTGCTTCGCAAAGCAGGTGATATGTTTGCACATCGGGCACCATGTACTGAAAAATGGCATAATCCATACTCACGTTGGTGAATTTGTAATTAAAATCATCGTCATTTTTCCTATTCAAACTCCTGAAAATAACCGACTGAAAATAAGCGCTTTGGCCTACCACGTTTTCATATCCAAGTTCGAGTCTTGACAATGGATAAAATGGCTGTGCCACAGTCATACTCACATCGCCCTGAAAGTAAACTTTATTGTAAGAAATTCCACCATCGCCCTCTGATGTGACTATTGCGGCCACATAGTAATTGGTATATGGCTTATAAAGTTCAAATGCAAGTTCTTTTTCGGCCTGGTAATTATATAAATTGCGAGTAATATTTTTTTCTTTGTAAGCTAACGGATTTTGTGGAATGATTTTCTTATTGGTCAAATCCCACGTACGGCGGTAGCTTTCGTAGAAAGTTGATTGTTGCGAAGGAAGTATTTGATAAAATACAAAGTGCATTTGATTTTTTGCATCCACTGTAAAATCACTAATGCCAAGACTGCCCGTAACTCCTGTATTCATTGTACGAACATCCATAGTAGTATCCCAAACATTTTCGAAAGCCGAATTAGTATTTAGCACCTGCGCAATTTCAAACCGACTCGTCGGATCATTCGGGTCATTCGGGTCGTCGGGCGGAGTTACCCCGGTTTCGCAGGATGATAAAATGAATAATCCTGTGAGAATGATTGATAGAAGATGATTTTTTTTCATTGTTCTTTTAATTTTATGATTCAAACCTTTTTTTCTTCTTAAAGCTTTACTGAAGCTCCAATCTTTATTTCCAGTATCGGATGTCCTTTTGAATTTTCTATGCCGTTGGTCAAATCATTTTCCACTCCCGGGAGCACCATATAGCCCAAATCGACTCCGCCAAACATAGTTACCCTTCTCCAGGGTCTAAAATCGTAGTTTATCCCCGCCACACCGCCTAAACCCAGTCGGCGAACGTAGTCCTGAGCGCCGTTGTGGTATTCAGCCATTGC
>JAYFRI010000063.1:0-8626 GCA_034926015.1 Paludibacter sp.
TAAAATATTGGGTTGGCATGATCTATTCCGTTCTAAAACCAGCGGAAGAATAAAGGAATGTCGGTCCTCCACATTTGTTTACACAGTGATTTGGCTCACCTAACTCCTTGCCATTCATAATTAAAAAAAATAGTTATAGCTACTGATTTATGCTAACCTTCGCACTATTTGTTTTGAAAACATGGTTTAGACTTTAGTTGATCTCCCCTGTAAAAAGGGAAATACAGTAGGCAAATTTATTTCTGATTCCTGTATTCTTTAGGGGTAAGATGGTATTTTTTAGCAAATTCGCGGTAAAAATATGCCTTATTATTGAAGCCGCAATTGTACATAATTTCCTGAACAGTTTTGTTGGTCGTTTTAAGTAGTTTTTCCGATTGTTTCAGCCTCAGAGTACGAATGTATTCTGTAGGAGTAAGTCCGGTAATCTCTTTCATCTTTCTGTATAACTGCATCTTACTATGTGACGTTTGACTTGCAATAAAATCGAGTGTAAGATCTTCATTGTCTATCTGCTCCTGAATAGTTTTTGTAATCAACAACATCAACTCCTTGTCTTCCTTATGAATTAGTTTACCTTCGAATTGTTCCAATGCCGCATGAGCCGATTCACTGTAATCAAGAATTGCTTTGTTACGATGCAACATATTTTCAACCAATGCTTCCAAATGGCGGGGATGGAATGGTTTACTTAAGTAAGCATCAGCACCTACCTCAAGGCCTTCGATCTGATTCTCAACGGTTCCTTTCGTTGACAGAAAAATAATCGGAATGTGCCGGGTAAGTTCCTGTTGTTTCATTGTCTTTACAAACTCCACCCCGTTCATTACAGGCATAATTATGTCGCAAATGATCAGTATCGGCATTCTTATCCGCATAAGTTCAATAGCTTCCTGTCCATTCGCAGCCTCAGCAACTTCATATTTGTCAGACAAAAAATCATTCAGCAATTCCCTTATTTCTTTTTCATCGTCTATCACGAGCACCAAACCTTCTTTCTGAACATCAGGTATTGCAATGCGCTCTTTTACATTCACTTTTTCTTCATCAGGCTCAATTGTAACATTTGGTGCAGCATTTTTCGTTTGTAAAGTGTCGGAATATTGTTCACCCATATTTTGCATCGGGAGTTTCACTTTAAATGTAGTGAAGGTGTCGCCATCGCTTTCCACATCAATCGTTCCATGCAATACTTCCACAATGTTTTTACACAGCGCCAGACCAATTCCATTGCGGGTATCCAATCCTTTAGACACCTGTTTTTCAAAGCGCTCAAGCACCTCGAAACGGTCGAAGATATTTCTCTGAAACTCTGGTTTTATACCTACACCGGTATTTGTTACCAATATGAGCAGCTGATTATCATTTATCTCTACTTTCAGATCAATTTTTTCATCATCGGGAGTGTATTTCACGGCGTTGGAAACAAGGTTGAATACAATCTTTTCAATACTGTCTCTATCAGTTTGCCATATTATATCAGTATCAGAAAACGAAAGATTAAAGCGTATCCTCTTCTGTTCCAATACATTCATAAAATTATCGACAACAAATTTTACCAACTCGGCAATATCAACCTTTTCAATTTCAAGTTTCAAATGACCGGTTTCAGCTTTTCTGAAGTCGATAAGCTGTTGAATCAACGATTGCATGCGTTCGGAGTTCGACTTGATCGTATTGATATATTTCCGGGTAACTCCATCCGCAGCATGAGTTCGGAGCAATTGCTCGCAAGGTCCATAAATTAATGTCAGAGAATTAGAAAACTCATGAGCAATATTTGTAAAAAATCTCAGTTTTGCCTGATGGATTTCCTCCATCTTCTCTTTTTCCTGTTCTTTGAGTCGTATATTGTTTCTAACCGTATACTGATATTTCACGAATCGCTTTACAAGCAACAGTATCAAAACAAACAAAACAGCATAACACAAATAAGCTAAATTACTTGCCCACCAGGGAGGTAACATTTTAATAGGAAGCGAATAATAATTATCGCCCCAGAGTTTATCAGCATTACTACACCTCACTTTAAGTACATAATCACCTTTGGGCAGATTCGACAACACAATTGTATTGGAAGTCCCCAAATGAATCCAATCTTTTTGATAGCCTTCGAGCAGATACGAAATCTCGCATTTCGAACCTGATATATAGTCGAGTGGAATAAAGCGGAAGCTAAATGATTTATTTTTGTAGGATAAAATGAGTGTCTCGCCTTTGTTTTTCGATTTAAGATAATCAGACATATTTGTGTTTACATTATCTACATAAAAAGCATCCAACAACAGGGACGGCATATAAGTACTATGCGTAATTTCCATTGGATTAAACACATTGAATCCATTTATTCCACCAAAATAAAGCTGATGCGTATAGGGACTTTCGTAGAATGCTCCATCCGAAAACTCATTATTAAGCAACCCATCTTTCTGATAATAAGATATAATACGATAGTTATCACGATCTTTAACCAATTTGGCAATTCCTTTGTTTGTACTCAACCATAAATTATGTTCTTTGTCCTCCAGAATTCCATGGATGGTATTGTTTGGCATTCCTTCTTTTTCGGTAAACCGCGTAAAAACAGGTACTCCTTTGTCGTAACGTATCAGTTTATTCAATCCCATGCTGGTGCCTGCCCATAAATATCCCAATTTATCTTTGTAGAGACACAACACATCATCACTGCTTATAAAACCTGAGTTATTGGATGAAAATCTGAACGTTTCGAATACTTCTGTTTTCTTATTGAACCTGTTCAGACCTCCACCACGGGTGGCAATCCACAGATGATCCGCATCGTCGTTTATAATTGAGTATACAATATTGTTACTTAGCGATTTTTTGTTCTTTTCGTAGATATATTGTTTATAGCTTGTTATCGAATAGGGATTTGTGGTTCGGTCTATTTCAAGCTTATACATGCCATAACCACTTGTACCAACCCATAAGGTTGATTTGTCGGCAGGTAAAATTGAATACACTGAAGTCAGATTGACTTTCTGAATAATATTGACCGGAATGGCCAGCGTCTTTATTTTTTTTGCTTTTAAATCATAATAATTAATGCCACGGCCATCGGTTCCAATCCAGTATTCGTTTTCCTGACCTTTAACAATAGTGAATACCGAATTGCTAAGCAATCCATTTGTTGTATTAAAATGTTGTACGTTTGCCGCTTTCGAATTTTCAACATTGGGGTTAAGGGTAAAAATTCCACTTCCCTTTGTCCCTACCCAAAGTGTACGGCCCGGATCTTCAAAAAATGTTCGTACGGCGCTGTTTCCGAATGAAGGTATGTTTTCAGCTGAATATGAACGGAAAGAATCGCGCGAAGGAGATAATTGCCACACACCCTGCATATCAGTGCCCACCCACACGATTTGCTGAGTACCACCCGCCAGCGACAATACAGAAACGTTGGGCATCACCAATTCAACTTGTTTTGTGGCAGGATCAAAACGAAATAAGCCGTTCGAAGTTCCCCACAATTGGTAATCATCTACAAAAAGTGCAGCTTTAATTAGTCCTGTGTTGTATCCCGGCTGAAATGCATTTAAAATACCCTCGGAAATTTTGTAGGAAAACAATCCACCCCCCGACTGCATCCACAATTCGTTGGTAGGACTATAAAACACCGATTCAATATTAATTAAATGTTTAAACTCTACAACATTGCCAATCTGAGGTTCAGGCGATTTTCCTTTTTTGAAAACAACCTTTAGTAAAGTCCTGTCGTCTGTATAAAGCCATAAATTATCATCCTGATCAAAAAATATCTTTCTCAATTGATAATTTTTCACTGCCGTAAGACGTTTGAACCGGTGGGTATTTTTATCGAAAAAGAACAGACCCTTTTCATTTACTCCGGCAAAAATAATGTTGGAACTGTTTTTGGCAATTAAAAAAGAATGTTCGTCCGATAGGGTTTGGTATTCGCCGTCCACAAAAAAACGTTCAAAGCTTTTTCTGCGCATATCCACACAGTTTATTCCCCTGTCGGTGGCCACCCAATGCACATTCTTACTTTCCTCAACAATATCGCGGATAATATTATTGCTTATACTTTGTACATTGCCCGGCTCGGGTTTGTATATGCTGAATTCCCTTCCATTATAAATATTAAGTCCATCCCACGAGCCAAACCACATCAATCCGTTAGCATCCTGATGTATCGTATTGATAGAACTGTTTGATAGTCCATCATTGTTCGTCAAATTAGTAATGTCGTATTTTTTTGCCTGTAAACTGATTGTAATCAGAATGCCAAAAAGCAGCAGCGATTTTCTCATTGAATAGTTTTTTTCCTTATGATTACGCAAATATAATAAAATTATGACTTTGTTATATTCTGAGCAAGGTATATGTTTTTATCAAAAAGGTATCATACAGCACTTTTGTAAAAAATGTGTACTTTATTGTTGAAATAAGATACCCTTTCGTTTGAATGCATGATTTACATTTGCCACAGATTCTTAAAACAAAAAATAATATTATGGATATTGCAAAACGATCACTAAAAAATCCACTGTTACGTCCTGCCGATCTCAAAGCCGGAATAAATGGAATGGAAATTACCTGTCTTCTCAATCCGGGAGTATTCCGTATGAATGGAAAAACATGGCTACTACTCCGCGTAGCCGAACGTCCGAAACAAATTGAAGGTAAAATAAGCTTTCCTATTTATAACGATGGAAAAATTGAAGTGCTTAGCTTTGATGTGAACGACCCACAGCTTGATGCCACCGATCCGCGTGTTATTCTTTATAAAGGCAAAAATTATCTTACAACATTATCCTATTTGCGTTTGGTGTGTAGCGATGATGATATTCATTTCTACGAAGACCCTGCTTATCCTCCTATTTACGGCGAGGGAGATTTGGAAGCTTTTGGCATCGAAGATTGCCGCGTAGCCACAATGGAAGATGGTTTCTACCTCAGCTTTACCGAAGTTTCGTCGGTGGCTGTAGGCGTGGGCTTAATTGCCACCAAAGATTTTCAACAGCTCGACCGCAAGGGAATGATATTTCCACCCCACAACAAGGATTGTGCTTTGTTCGAAGAAAAAATAAACGGAATGTATTATGCACTTCACCGACCAAGCAGCCCTGAATTGGGAGGAAATTACATTTGGCTGGCGCAGTCGCCCGATCGTTTGCATTGGGGAAACCATAAGTGTGTAGCCATTACCCGCGAAGGGAGTTGGGATTCGGCACGCGTTGGCGCAGGTGGAGCACCCATTAAAACTTCCGAAGGTTGGCTCGAAATTTATCATGGCGCCAATGAAGAACATCGCTATTGTTTAGGCGCTTTGTTACTCGATCTGAATGATCCTTCGAAAGTGCTTGCCCGCAGTACCGAACCGATTATGGAACCCATAGCAGCATATGAGCAAACAGGATTTTTTGGAAATGTAGTTTTCACAAATGGACATTATGTTGACGGCGACACCATTAAGATATTCTACGGAGCCAGCGATGAAGTTATTTGTAGTGCCGAGTTCTCAATTACCGAAATTTTAAACTCACTAAAGAAAGCCTGATGACCAACAAACTGACCGGAGAATTTACATTCTTCAAAACCCAGCCTAAGAATATCCGTACCATACTGGCAACCAATATGCTGTACGCACTGATATTGCCGATTATCGAAATCTTTGTTGGTGCATATATCATGCGAAACACAGGAAATTCATCCTATGTGGCGATTTATCAATTGTGCATGTACGTTGGGGTAGTGAGCACATCCGTGCTGAACGGAGCTTTACTCAAAGTTTTCAAGGTAAACATATTATATAGCTTTGGAATTATCCTTACGGCTGTTTCATTAATGGCGATGATGTTTGTTCAATCGCTGGGAATAGTTCAGTTGGGCATTGCAGGTTTTGCATTGGGCGCTTCAACCGGTTTCTTTTGGACCAACCGCTATTTGCTTACACTCAATTCCACAAACGATCAAAACCGGAATTACTTTTTTGGTTTGGAGTCATTTTTCTTTTCGCTCTGGAGCATTGTCATTCCGTTAATCGTCGGTGTTTTTCTGGCTGGTATTGATGGAAAAGTATTATTCGGGCATTCGTTCGATGTAAATACCGGTTATAAACTGATCACTGTTGTTGTTTTCTTTATTGCCATTGGTGCTTGTATTGTATTATCGAAAGGTGATTTTGTAAATCCTGTTCAAAAGAAATTTATTTATTTTAAATATCACTCTTTATGGCAAAAATTTCTTGCGCTGGCAAGTCTGAAAGGAATGGTTCAGGGTTTTTTGGTCACTGCGCCTGCCATTCTTGTTATGCGACTTGTTGGGAATGAGGGATCTTTGGGTTTGATTCAGGGAATTGGTGGTGGAGCAACAGCTATCATTGTGTATGTGCTGGGTAGGATTGCCAAGCCAAAACACCGCATGTATATTTTCGGATTTGGTTTGATTGTGTTTTTTATCGGAACATTAGTGAATGGAATGATGTTTTCTGCATTGGGCGTAATTATTTTTGTACTTTGCAAGGTACTTTTCCAGCCGCTTCACGATCTGGCTTACTTTCCCACAATGATGAAAACGATAGATGCGGTATCGAAAATTGAAAAGCGAAATGAATATGCATACATCCTGAGTCACGAGGTTGGACTATTCTTCGGAAGAGCATCAGGGATGATATTGTTTATTCTGTTGGCCTTTTTTGTTTCGGAGATTTTTGCACTTAAATATGCATTGATCATAGTAGCCGGATTGCAATTGATTTCACTCCCTTTGGCAAAACACATTATCAAAGAGGTAGATACCAAATACGCTACAACGCCTGAAGCTACCGGCAGTGCATCAGCATCAGCAACAGTGCAGGAAAAATAAATCAATAAGAAGAAGTGCCGCTCATAATTTTAAGCTCGATTATGAGTTTTGTAAATGCAATCAGAAATTGTAAACACAAGTTGAATAATAGTAAAAACAAATTATAATGAAAACGTCAAAATCAATTCTATTCTTTATGCTGCTTATAAGTAGCTTCTATGCTTGCCAGACGACAGACAACTATGGAACTCCCGTAGCTCAAACCCTTATTCAGCGAATAGAATTGATGCCCAACACACCCCAACCTTATAAAATTATTGATTGGAAGCAAAAGGCGAAAGACTATGATGCCTATGTATTCGATTTTAATCCAAATCTCCCGGCAGGTACAATGATTTGGCTTGACAATAGCCAGCGCAATCTGCCACAAATCACTTTTGGAATTTACACGGCCATCAATGATGTCCGTCAGGGACCAGCACATAATGATGGTGAATTTCACGAAAGTCTGAATTCGCTTTCGGCAATTCTGGGAGCAGGTTTAATGGGAATAGACAAAACGCATCAAAACGGTTACAACTATGTAAAAATGATCCAGAATTATTTCAATTCGGAAACCGGGTGGAACATAATGATGAACAACACATGCCCCGAAGTAGCTCAATTGGGTGGCGGTTATGGTCGCGACTGGTGGTACGATGTTTTACCAAACGTATTGTTTTATGCAGTCAGCGACGTTTTCCCCAACGTAGAAAATGCCGACAACATTCAACGCAGCATTGCCGAGCAATTTTGTAAAGCCGATTCGGTATTAAATGGAAATTACGATTATTCGTATTTTGATTACGGACAGATGAAAGGAGTTGTCAACCACATTCCATTGCAGCAGGATGCTGCCGGAGGACATGGATATGTGCTTTATGCCGCTTATCAAAAATATAAAGATGAACGATATCTTGCTCATGCAAAATCGGCCATTGCAGCGCTCGACAGTCAAAAGGAAAGCAGATTTTATGAAATTCTTCTGCCCATGGGGATTTACACAGCTGCACGTTTAAATGCAGAACAAGGAACAAATTACAACATCGAAAAAATGATGAATTGGGTATTCGAAGGTTGCAAAAACCCCAATGGACGCAATGGTTGGGGAGTGATCGTTGGCAAATGGGGTAATTATGATGTAAGTGGACTACAGGGAAGTATTACCGACGGAGGAGGATATGCATTTTTGATGAACAGTATGAAAATGGCCTGGCCTTTGGTTCCTATGGTAAAATACCAACCGGAGTTTGCACGTGCCATTGGTAAATGGATGCTTAATAATGTGAACGCCTCCCGATTGTTTTTCCCGAATGAAATAGCTTCAGAAAACCAATGGCTTCCCGAAATGAAAAATTACACAAATTCGGTGGTGGCTTACGAAGGTTTGCGCTACTCCGATTGTTATGATAAACCCGAATTAAGAGGAGTACATCCGGTTGCCTTAGGCGATGGTCCCAACTGGAATCCGAAAAACCCGAAAGAAAGTATGTTTAGTTTGTACAGCACTTCTCCGGTAGGCATCATGGGTGCTATTGTGGATACAACCGATGTAGAAATGATTTTACGGTTGAATTGTAACAAAACTGACTTTTATGCCAATACAACTTATCCGGAGTATTTGTATTATAACCCGTACAAAGAACCAAAATCGGTCACCTATCATCCTTCAGCTAAAGTTGATGTGTTTGATATTGTGACAAAAAAATACCTTGCGAAAGCAATTTCGACAAGTACAAAAATCTCTATCCCGGCCGATCAGGCTTGCGTTCTTGTTGAATTGCCGGCAGGGACAAAA
>JAYFRI010000178.1:0-4439 GCA_034926015.1 Paludibacter sp.
GTTGAAAATGCAATAGTGGCAGCTACTTCGGTAAAAATATCCCTTTTCATCTGCGATACCGATCCAAAATCCCGGCTTCCGGAAACATCAATCAACAAAACAACTGTTAATTCGCGCTCTTCCTCAAACACTTTTATGTAAGGATGGCCGAAACGTGCAGTCACATTCCAGTCGATGGAACGAATGTCGTCGCCATACTGATATTCACGTACTTCGGCGAACGTCATACCAAGACCTTTGAAAGCTGAATGGTATTCGCCTGCAAAGATGTTTTTCGACAAACCTTTTGTCTTGATCTCTATCCTTCGTACCTTTTTTAATAATTCACTCGTTTCCATACATCTAATGAACTAATGTGCTAATATGCCAATGTGACTAATGTGCCAATATGAATAATATGCTAATGTGAATAATATGCCAATGTGAGTAATGTACTAATGTAAATAATTGGCACATTGCCATATTAAATTATTGGCACATTCAATAATTGGTAAATTATTTAAGGCACTTCGATAGCGTTCAGAATTTCAGTAATAATTTCTTCGGTAGTCATATTATTGGCTTCGGCTTCGTAGCTTAATCCAATGCGGTGACGCAACACATCGTAACATACAGCACGTATATCTTCAGGAATCACATATCCGCGGCGTTTGATAAACGCGTAAGCACGAGCGGCCAGAGCCAAATTAATAGAAGCACGCGGAGATGCGCCAAACGAAATCATATCTTTCAGCGAATCGAGTCCGTAATCCTGAGGAAAACGAGTAGCAAAAACAATATCAACTATGTATTTTTCAATTTTTTCGTCGATATACACCTGGCGTACTATATCACGCGCCTCGATAATATCTTTGGGCGAAAGTATGGCTTGTACTTTTGGCTTTTCTTTCAGCAGGTTCTGACGAATGATCAATCGTTCCTCTTCTTTTTTAGGGTAGTTGAGCACTACTTTAAGCATAAAACGATCCACTTGCGCTTCGGGAAGCGGATAAGTACCTTCCTGTTCGATAGGGTTTTGAGTTGCCAATACAAGGAAAGGCTCTTCAAGTTTGTATGTATTTTCGCCTATCGTTATCTGACGTTCCTGCATAGCTTCGAGCAAAGCACTCTGAACTTTAGCCGGCGCACGGTTTATTTCGTCGGCCAATACAAGATTCGCAAAAATAGGTCCTTTTTTAATTTTAAATTCTTCGCTCTTCTGACTGTAAATCATTGTACCAATTACATCGGCAGGCAATAAATCGGGAGTAAACTGAATACGACTAAAATCGCATTTAATTAAGTCGGACATCGTTTTAATGGCTAAAGTCTTAGCCAAACCGGGAACCCCTTCGAGCAAAATGTGACCATCCGAGAGTAAACCTATCAGCAACGATTCCACCAAATGCTTTTGGCCAACGATCACCTTATCCATGCCCATTACAAGTGCATCCACAAACGAACTTTTCCTTTCAATTCTTTCGTTAAGTTCTCTAATATCAACAGATTGATCCATATATAATACTTTAAATTTTATAAGTAATTTTAGATAGCAAATATAGTGTTATTTAGGGTGCTATATTATTGATTTAATAACTATTAACCTGAATTTAGATTCATAACGGTATAACCCCCGCTTTCAAAGCCTCATCAATAATTTTTAAGAACTCTGCTTTAAAAAAGTTCTGCCATTAAAACCAAATGCAGAACTATTTAAAAAACAAAAAATCAATCAATTAGACTTTCTTTTCACATACAAGTCGTGCAATTCCTTTGCCTTCTTAATGCATTCGGGATTATCTTTGTCTATCAACCGTTTGTCTACCTGAGGTATACGTATTTCCACATTCAGAGGCAAATTATCAGGATTGGCAATACGATCTTTGTTCGCTTCGTAAATATATACCCAAAAATCTTTCAATCCATAATAACGCTCAGCAATCAGAGTCAAACGGCTTCCCTGTTTTATTGTTTCTGTACCCATGAATTTGTTGTATTTTCTGGGACCATCAAATAAAATTTTCAGACTATCAACCACCTCTGCTACAGGATCTACAGCTACTGAGTCAATAAGCGTATCGGCAACTAAAGTATCGCTCTCAACCGGCAGCAATTCCGGCTCTACAGGCATCTCATCGATAGGAATTTCGGGCACCTCGTCGTCGGTAAACCACGACTTGAATCCCGAGAACCAATCGGCTACAGTTTCATCAATATTTGTAATTTTATGAGCTGTTTCTTCGGACAGCAACGTATATTTTATCCAGCATCTTGTAGCAGACGACAAATAATAATTTACAATAAATCCGCCTACAAGCAGAAAAGATACAAGTATAAAAATCAGACAACCTCTATTTCTTTTTCCATTTGATTTAACCCGAAGTGTAAAGGGCTCGGGAGTCGACAAAATACCTGGTTGTCCCAGCATTTGAAACGGAACTTCCTTGCGAACAGAAGCAGCCCTAAGCATCTCCCCTCTATTCCTTCGTGTAAGCTCTTCTGCATTTTCCTCTGGTTTGTCTTCGACTTGTTCGTTCGCGCTTTCTTCAGTTTCAGGCTGATGACTAATAACTTCTACCTCACTTACAGACTGTCCGGCAGGCTTTATTTCTTCATTCTCAACTCGAGCAATCCCCTTATCTTCGGCGCTTTCAACCGAAGCCAGAATGCTTTCGACGTTTTCCACTTTCGCATCCTTTTCTGTATCAATCGGCGTTGTGAGTTCAGTATCCAAATTCAGACTCTCATCATTTTCGTCTTCTATCCATTCAGGCTCAGATGAAGCATCTTCTTTTTCCACCTTTTCTTCACCTATATTATACTGCATCTCAGACAATTCGATATTTAGTTCATCATCGTAATGCGGTTCAGTCTCATCTTCCTGTTGCGTATTGTTTTCCGAGAGCGCACTTATTTCTGACAGAAGTGATTTTATCTCGGCAGCCTGGCCACTCAGAATATTAAGAGTATCAAAACCATCATCAGTTTTTACCGGTTCGAGCACCGGACTATCGCTATCGAGCAAAACAGGCTCAAGATAAGCAAAAGGCTCATTTACCAGGTCTTTCAATTTCGAATCGGGCGTAAAGGTTATTTTATTATAACCTTCGAGCATAATTTCGTCACCGGTTGTCACGTCAACGCTCTTGCGTGGATCGTTCCACTGCAACTTAAAAGTACCTAAGTTTTTTACCTTTACAAGCTCACCCTTGAGCAACTCCTCCTCAATTGTCGAAAACATTGCCTTCAGAAAATCTTCTGCAAGTTTTTCGTTGATGTTTAGTCGTTTGGCTAATTGCTTGATCAATTCCTGCGTTGAGACTTTATCTTTACTCATGATTTGTCAGATCGTTAATTTTATCCTTAAGGGTAGTGCTTTGTTTGAAATTCACGACCAACTTTGGCGGAATTAAAGTACGCACCTGAGTGGCCGGATGAACAGAAATACGCTCTTCCCTCTTTTTTACTTCCAACTGACCAAAGCCATGAATTCCAATCGTTTTACCATCAGCCAATTCGCTAACGAATACAGAAACTGTTGCGTCCAGCATTTCCTCCACCTCTTTTTTAGGGAGTTGCATTTTTGCCGCGATATTTGAAATTAATTCTTTGTTATTCATGTTGATGTAATAAAAATTTGAGCATATACATCTCCCTTGTTCATCTAAAATCAATTAATTGCTGTTTTTTTTCAACGGGCATACAAATCGAACTCACTGGCATCGGTTATTTCGGCAGTATAAAACTCACCGATAGTTACACCTTCGGTGGAGAGCGGAATCAACACTTCAGGATCTACTTCGGGTGAATCAAATTCAGTTCTTCCCACATAATTATCACCTTCTTTTCTGTCGATCATCACTTTCATTTGAGTACCAATCTTGGTTTGATTTATTTCAGCTGAAATAGCTTGTTGCAAGGCCATGATATCATTCAGTCTTTCCTGTTTCACATCCTCCGGAATATTGTCCTCATAAGTTTTGTAGGCATGAGTTCCTTCTTCGTTGGAGTATGTGAATGCGCCCAATCGTTCGAAACGGGCAAACTTCATAAATGCCTTCAGCTCTTCAATATCCTCTTCAGTCTCGCCGGGATGCCCAACCAACATGGTGGTACGGAGATGAATACCGGGCACTTCTTCCCGTATACGTTTTATCAAATCGTAAGTTTGTTCTTTGGTGATATTCCTTCGCATAATTTTAAGCATATGGTCGCTCACATGCTGCAGTGCAATATCTAGATAGCTGCAAACATTGGAACGTTCACGCATCACCCTCAAAATATCGTAAGGAAACTGTGCAGGATAAGCATAATGCAGGCGAATCCATTCCACACCGGGTATATCGGCAATACGTTCAATCAATTCAGGAAGTTTAAGCGACTTATATTTATCTAATCCGTATGAAGATAAATCCTGTGCTATGACATGAAACTCCTTCACACCCTTCGCCACCAGGCTT
>JAYFRI010000025.1:0-14306 GCA_034926015.1 Paludibacter sp.
CTGCAGATGTAATCAGGTATCCTGTATTCTCGTTCTACGGTTTATACATTGTATTGACATTAATTGCCGAATTGTATTTTAAGAAGAAAAATCCTATACACAATTGGGCCTACCTTGTACTTGGTCAGGTATTTATAGCTCTGCCATTTTCATTACTTAATTTTATTGCTTTTATTGATGCCGATCAGTTCAAACCATTGATTTTACTTGCCGTTTTCGTTACCATTTGGGTGAATGACACCGGAGCATATCTTTTTGGCATTACTTTCGGAAAGCATCGTTTGTTCGAACGCATTTCGCCAAAAAAATCATGGGAAGGATTTTTTGGAGGCGCTTTAGCCGCTCTGGCTTCAGGTTATGTTTTCTCCTTGTTGATCCCTGAAATATCGTTGATCCAGTGGCTGATTTTTTCGGAAATAATTGTCATTTTCGGTACTTTTGGTGATTTAATCGAATCGCTTATCAAACGGACACTCCTTGTAAAAGATTCTGGCACAGCTATTCCAGGGCATGGAGGTCTACTCGACCGCTTCGACAGCATGCTGCTGGCAGCACCTGTCATTTTCATTTATCTGAGCTTCCTTTTCTGACAAAGTAATTGAAAATAAACTAATTATAGAAAATAAAACAGACAATAACTGCCATGAACACAGAATTTGACGAAATACGTTGCTATAACAACGATGAAATTCCCGACGCGCTCGAACGGCTTAGTCAGGAGAAACAGTTTATGAAAGTGCTCAGCACTATTTATCCCTTGTTGCCAAAAGATGTGATAAAGCAACGGCTTACCGGATTTAAAACTAATTACGAGTTTCAGAAAACACTTGTTTATCCTTTTTTGCAAAACCTTGAAGCCAATCTCACCAAGGGCATAGACATTGTGGGGGTAAACAATATTGAAACCACCAAACCGTATCTTTACATTTCCAATCACAGGGATATTATCCTCGATTCAGCATTTTTATGCGCTAAACTAATAGAGCTGGGAATGGATACCGTAGAAATTGCCATTGGCGACAATCTGCTTATTTTCCCCTGGATAGAAGAATTGGTGCGTGTAAATAAGAGTTTTATTGTGAAGCGCGGGTTGAGCCCCCGACAAAACCTTGAAAGTTCCAAGCGTCTCTCCTCTTATATCGCTTACACAATTAACGAAAAGCAACAATCGATTTGGTTAGCACAACGCGAAGGACGTGCCAAAGATGCCAATGATCGCACCCAGGAAAGCCTGCTCAAGATGCTCAACATGAGTGGAGGTAGTGACTTTGCCACTAACCTATCGCGACTAAATATTTGTCCTTTAAGTATATCGTACGAATATGATCCCTGCGATTTTCTGAAAGCCAAGGAGTTTCAGCAGAAACGCGATAACCCTGACTTCAAAAAACAAGACATGGACGATTTAGTAAATATGCAAACCGGAGTAATGGGTTACAAAGGCAAAATCGTATATTCCATTACCGGTGATATCAATAAAGAGCTTGCCGAAATGGGCACCACGACTATGAATAAGAATGAACTGGTTACCCTGACCGCTAAGCTTATTGACCGTAGAATTCATTCAAACTATTGCATTTATGCAGTAAACAAGGTGGCCTACGATCTTTTGAACGGGACAACACGTTTCGAAAAAGAATACTCAATAATGGAGAAGCTTGATTTTGAAACATATATAGAAAAGCAAATTCAAAAAATTGACCTGATCAATAAAGATCATGATTTTTTGAAAAAGAAAATACTCGAAATGTATGCAAATCCTTTGATCAATTATCTTCAGGCAGAATAAGTTAAAAAACAAACAACGAAGCGTCCGAAGTTCAATGACCTCGGACGCTTTTTTTTTACAAATTTAATATCGATGCTTTTTATTCAATAAGCTGTATTTTGACTGATGATCAATACATTTAAGAAAAGTCAATTTTAGTTTTCTATCGCATTTTCAGCAATAATATTAAGTTAGTTTTAATAATAGAAGAATTATTGTTATTTTCGCGCCACTTTTGGAGAAGTGATATTGTTGGCAGTAAAGTTATGAGAAAAAAAATTGTTTTTATTATTAACCCTATTTCAGGTACAATCAAAAAGGATGAAATTCCATTGATGATAAGCGAAGAGATAGATGCTGATTTATTTGATATTACTATTTTACATACCGAATATCGCGGTCATGGATGCGAACTAGCGCGAAATTATCTTGAAAAAGGATACGACTACATCGTGGCTGTGGGAGGAGACGGGACAGTAAATGAAGTGGCACGGGAAATAATTCATTCAACGGCCTCGCTGGGCATTGTACCCATAGGATCGGGAAATGGACTTGCCCGACACATGAACATACCAATGAATCCACGCAAAGCAATAGCTCAAATCAATCATTCCGAAAGTATTCTTATAGATTATGGAATTGTAAATAAGCAACCCTTCTTTTGTACTTGTGGAACAGGCTTTGATGCTTACGTAAGTACAGAATTTGCCAAAGGAAAAAGTCGTGGAATTATGTCGTATATCGAAAAAATGATTACCGGCTATTTCAATTACAAATCGCAGAACTATCATCTGCTAGGCAATGGAATTGACTTGAAAACCAAGGCTTTTGTAATGACTTTTGCCAATGCTTCGCAATGGGGAAACAATGCATACATTGCACCACAAGCCAGCATTCAGGACGGAAAAATTGACATTTCAATCATGAGCCGTTTTCCGGTGATAGCTATTCCAACTCTGGCGCTTCAGCTTTTCACAAAAACAATCGACAATGATATTTTTATGACCACTCTACGCACCGACGAAATCACGTTGTATCGCGAAGAGTCAGGGCCTTTTCATTACGATGGAGAGCCATACGAAGAAGGAAAAGAGATTCACATTAAGCTGGTACCGGACGGATTGAAAGTGTTAGTAAAGAAAAGATTCTGATTCGCTTACGAGCGAGCTTTATCACGCTTTTAGCTTCAGTTTTTCTTCAACAAAGTGGCGAACAAGGTTTACTGTACCCTCGATACCAAGTGCCGATGTATTAATGCACAAATGATATGACTCTGCTGCTCCCCACACTTTGTTACTGTAAAAATTGTAATAACCCGAGCGTTTCTTATCTGTTTTTTCGATCAATTCTTCTGCTTTTTCGGCAGTAAGTCCTTGTTTTTGCATAACCCGTTTGACCCTGTCGGATGGGTCGGCCGCGATAAACACATTCACAACACGCTCGTTATCGCGCAAAATATAATCGGCACATCGGCCCACAAAGAGGCATGATTTTTTTTCGGCCAATTCACGAATCACATCGCTTTGAATCTTGAACAGCGTTTCGTTACACAAATAATTGCCGGCATATACTTCATTGTTCACGCCACTGTGCATACTAAAAATGCCGTGAATCATGCTCCGACCTGTTTTTTCGTCCATTTTTTCGAACAAACCTTTTGCCAGACCACTTTTCTCCGAAGCCATTTCTATCAATTCTTTGTCGTAAAAATCAATGTTCAGCGCCGCCGCTAATAGGAGTCCCACCTCGTGGCCTCCACTTCCTAATTGTCGACCAATATTAATTACAAAATTTTCATTCATACTATTTTATACTGATATAAAGTTATGTGAAAAGTAAAATTATTTCTAAGCTTTAAGCGAGCGAAATTGCGACGCCAACATAAAAGCCGCTATAATGGTTGATGCAAAATCGGCCACAGGCATACTGTACCAAATGCCTTTTACTCCAAAAAACAAAGGTAGAATCAGAAGTGCCGGCAATAAAAATATTAATTGCCGGGTAAGCGAAAGAAAAATTGCTTTCCCTGCCATACCAATACTCTGAAAGAAGTTACTGGTAACCATTTGAAAACCAATTACAGGAAAGAACAGTAGCACAATCCTCAAACCTTCGACAGAACGATCAATTAGCTCTTTATCGTCGGTAAAAGCAGAAGCCACTGCATGCGGAAAAAGCTGCCCGATAATGAATCCCACAACCACTACTGCTGTAGCCATAATGATGGTTTTTTTCAACACTTCGGATACGCGTCCATACTGCCCGGCGCCATAATTGTATCCCGCTATAGGTTGCATCCCCTGATTGAATCCCATTACTATCATTGCAAAAAAGAAAATAACCCGGTTCACTATACCATAAGCTCCTACGGATAAATCGCCGCCATAACGAATAAGTCCCTGATTGATAACAACAACAATAATGCAAGAAGCTGCATTCATTAAAAAAGGAGATAAGCCTATGGAGAGTATATCGGCAACAATTTTTCGTTGTAATCTGAAAAACTCTTTCTTGAAATGAATAAACTGGTTTTTATTGCTGAAAATCTTAATTTGCCAAATAAGCATTATCGTTTGAGCAATGATTGTAGCAAATGCACTTCCCTGAATTCCCCATTTAAATACAAATATAAATAAAGGGTTCAGTACGAGATTAATAAGCACCGAGTACAAAGTGGCATACATTGATTTTTGAGGATTTCCGGTAGATCGCAGTAAGGCATTTAGCCCCATGTATAAATGTGTAATTACATTCCCAAGCAGAATAACCACCATATATTCATGAGCATAGGGTAGAGTGGCTTCGCTGGCACCAAAGAAATAAAGAATCGGATCGAGAAATGCAAGCACAACAATTGTGAACGAAATCCCGATAATAATATTGAGGAGAAAAACATTTCCAAGAATTTTGTTCGACGACAGGTAGTCTTTCTGACCAAGCCGCATTGACATAAGCGCCGCACCTCCTGCTCCCACTAACGACCCGAAAGCTGCTGCGAGATTCATGAGTGGAAAAGTAAGCGCCAACCCCGAAATGGCCAATGCACCAACCCCATGACCAATAAAAATGCTGTCGGTAATATGGTATATCGACGAAGCCGTCATGGCTATAATGGCAGGAATTGCATATTGCAGAAGCAACTTCCCTATGTCTTCTGTACCCAACGCAATGGGCGAACTTTTCTGTTCCATTTGCTATTTTTTAATAAACATACGACTGCAAAGGTACTAAAAATTTGTCGCCATCGCATATTTTTTTGGTTTGTTTATATATGAAGCTGAGCTTTGTGGATTACTTATTTTACTGATTGTTAACTAATAAATTCTCATTCAACACTTATTTGATAAAAAATTATTATTTTTGCAAAAATGGTTCCAACAAACATTAAGTCTGAAGCATGTTGACCTACTTATCGGGATTTATAAGATCGTTCATTTACTATCTCATTGTTGCGCGTCAGTTAAAACGCCAGCGAAAATTCATGGCACTTGAACTCAAGCCCCTGCTTGATAATGCCCAAAGCCATAACGATGGCAGCATGGATACCGACGATTTCAAAAAAATAAATTTATATGGACTTGCCATTCCTGCTGTGTTAGGAGAAGCCTTTTGTTCACTGCGCGGCAAACCAATGACAGAAAAAGAAAGAATGTCAGTGACATGTTTGGGTGGTATTACCGGCTTGTTCGACGATTTATTCGACCGCAAAAACCTATCTCCCGACTATATCTATCAATTACTTCAGCATCCTTCGGAGAAAAACTCTGCTAATATAAATGAAAAACTATTGGTGAAATTATACACACTTGGACTTAAAAATTCCGACAAGCCTGAGCTAATAAAAACCTATGCAGCTAAAGTATACGAAGCTCAGTTAATGAGTCTTCGGCAAAACGCTCCGGGATTAACACGAGATGAAATAACGCAGATTACTTTTGAAAAAGGTGGCGTTTCCATGCCACTTTATCGCTGTGGTTTCGGTGGCGAAATTCCCGAAAGAGAATACAATCTGATATACAATCTGGGAGCGATAGGACAACTTGAAAACGACATTTTCGATGTTTACAAAGATCATCATTCCGGAGTACAAACACTTGCTACCACCGAAACAGACATCAGTAGTCAGCTCAGAACTATTTACGAAAAACAACTAAATAAGATCTTTGGCATTCTGGAAGAAACATCATTTCGACCACGAAACAAAAAAAAATTCCGGCTTTTTGTTATTTTAGTAGTGGGCAGCGGTTTTGTTTGTATTGATCAGCTAATGCGCACTTCAAAGCACACGCAGGGAGTATTTAAGCCCGGCAGCTACAATCGCAAAGACCTGATTTGCGACATGCAACATCCGTTCAACATCCTGAAATTACTACATTATGCAGCAATTTACGCTAAAAAGTAGTACTTTTGTAGGCTAAATCCAGACTGCTTTCCTTGCAAAAAAAAAGAAAGCAGCCTATTTAAAACGATCAAAACGACTTGTATGGCTAAAAGCAAAAAACCACATCCTATTTTTACTGACATTACAATCACCGATATTGCTGCCGAAGGCAAAGCCATAGCTAAAGTCAACGACATAGTTGTCTTTGTTCCTTTTGTTGTCCCCGGCGATGTGGTCGACTTACAGGTGACGCGCAAAAAAAGTCACTTTATGGAAGCACGTCCCATTCATTTTCATAGTTTTTCGGAAAAACGTACCGAAGCTGTATGCGAACATTATGGCATCTGCGGTGGGTGCAAATGGCAGATTTTGCCTTATGCCGAACAAATCCGATACAAACAGAAACAGGTAGTTGACCATCTGACGCGCATTGGTAAAATAGCCTTACCCGAAATTACGCCTATACTTGGAGCAAAAAAAACCGAGTTCTATCGCAATAAACTTGAATTCACTTTTTCGAATAAACGCTGGCGCACAAACGAAGAAATTGCCGACGGAAAAGTATTCGACACCATGAATGCCGTTGGATTTCACATTCCGGGGCAATTCGATAAGGTGCTCGACATCAACAAATGCTGGCTACAGACCGACGATTCGAATGAAATAAGAAATGAAGTACGCCGTTATGCGCTCGAGAAAAAACTCACTTTTTTCGATCTTCGGGCGCAGGAAGGATTTCTTCGCACCATGATGGTACGCACCACTTCCACAGGCGAATTAATGGTGATAATGGTTTTCTTTTACGAAGACAAAGATGCACAAAATGCAATCCTTCAACACATTGCCGATAAATTTCCACAAATCACTTCATTACTGTACGTTATAAACTCCAAAGCCAACGATACAATTACCGATCAGGAAATCCTATTGTTCAAAGGCACCGAATATATTTACGAAGAAATGGAAGGGCTGCAATTCAAAATTGGTCCTAAATCGTTTTATCAAACAAATTCGGAGCAGGCTTACGAATTGTATAAAATTGTTCGCAATTTAGCCGGACTTACAGGAAGCGAACTGGTTTACGATCTTTACACCGGCACCGGCACCATTGCCAACTTTGTGGCACATCAAGCCCGTTTTGTAGTGGGTATCGAATATGTGCCAGAAGCCATTGAAGACGCTGTGATTAATTCGAAACTGAATAATATTGATAATACTTTATTTTTTGCAGGAGACATGAAAGACATTCTGACTGCTGCTTTTATAGAAAAAAAAGGGAAACCCGATGTTATCATTACAGACCCACCGCGTGCCGGAATGCACGACGATGTGATCAATGCTATTTTGCTTGCCGAGCCCAAACGCATTGTGTATGTAAGTTGCAATCCGGCCACTCAGGCTCGCGACTTAAGCCTGCTCGACGCGACTTACAAAGTAGAGGCTGTTCAACCGGTGGATATGTTTCCACACACACATCATGTCGAAAATGTTGTATTATTAATCAAAAGATAAAAATCTAAATCACTAAAATTTCTTATACGAAAAAAACTTTTTGAAGTTAGTATTTCCAATAACTGACCAACAAATAAACATACGCATTCAGCCTTCATTTTATTTGTAAATCAGAAAATGAAACTAAATTTAACTTTACACAGACATCAGTATTTCAGCAAGATATATGATCAGACTTTAAAAATCAATTTGATTTGTTGGCTGTGGTATTTTTTTTCCGTTATTTTGTCGGGATTTTGAAATAAAAACAGATGAAAAACACTTACATATGGGAGTAGAAATAAAAGAGGTTCAGTCAAAAAAAGAATTAAAAAAATTCATTCGTTTTGGTATAGATTTATATAAAAACTGTGAGTTTGCAGCGCCTCCCTTATTAATGGACGATTCACTTAACCTCACAAAAGGGATCAACCCGGCGCTTGAGTTCTGTGAAACAGCCTATTTCTTAGCATATAAAAACAATAAAATTGTTGGTCGCATTGCCGGAATCATAAATCCGGTTTCAAATAAAACCTGGAATGAAAAAAATGCTCGTTTTGGTTGGATTGATTTTATCGACGATGCTGAAGTAGTTGATGCTCTGTTTGCCGCTGCCGAGCAATGGGCAAAATCAAAAGGAATGACTGCAATACACGGACCATTAGGCTTTACAGATTTTGATCATGAGGGTACACTCATCGAGGGATATGATAAACCAGGCACACTGGCAACCATCTACAACTATTCCTATTATCCTGAACACATTGAGCGAAATGGATATGTGAAAGACATAGACTGGAATGAATACCTGATCACAGTGCCTGATGTTTTTCCTGAAAAATATTTTCGTATTGCAGAAATAGTAAAGCAGAAATTCAATGTGACGTCTAAAAAATTTAAATCGCGCAAGGAAGTTGTTGATAATTACGCCTATAAGATTTTTGATTTACTTAATCTGTGCTACTCACATTTATATGGATTTACAAAGCTAAACGAAAAACAGATCCATTTTTATATAAAACTGTATTTCAGCTTCTTCCGGCTCGACACCATTTCAATTGTTGTTGATGAAAAAGATGATGTAGTGGGCCTGGGTATAGCCATGCCAAGCTTTACAAAAGCCCTTCAAAAAGCCAAAGGACGACTTTTTCCACTCGGTTGGTTTTATATGTTGAAGGCATTAAAGAAAAACGATTTAATCGACTTGTACCTTATAGCTGTTCATCCCGATTATCAAAGCAGGGGACTCACTTCGGTTATTTTTGCCGACATCATGCCCAATGCTGCAAAGAATGGCTATAAATTTGCCGAATCTAATCCCGAACTGGAGACCAACACCCGCATGTCTTCACAATGGGGAAGTTTCGAATATGTAAACCATAAGAAAAGAAGGGTTTACATAAAACATATTTAAGAATTGTGATAGCCTGAGGGTTTCCGAGACAGCTCTGAGACTTAAAACAATCTCTGTTATTTGGATTTTAAATTTAAAAAAATGACACGTAAATTTGATTTTTTGGTCATCGGCAGCGGAATAGCAGGCATAAGTTTTGCCTTGAAAGCCGCATCGTATGGTAAAGTAGCTTTATTGTGCAAAACAACCCTCGAAGAGTCGAACACTTCGTATGCACAGGGTGGCATAGCCGCCGTAACCTATGAGCCCGATAGTTTCGAGAAACACATACAGGATACACTTATTGCCGGCGACGGACATTGCAACCTTGCCGCTGTAGAAAAGGTAATTCGTGAAGCACCTGATCAAATCAAAGAATTGTTGAGTTGGGGAGTAGATTTTGATAGAACAGACGATGGGAAATTTGATTTGCATCGCGAGGGAGGTCATTCCGAACACCGTATTTTGCATCACAAGGACAATACAGGCTTTGAAATTCAGCAAAGTATGGTGCGTAAGGTAAAAACTCATCCCAATGTTGAGATATTTGAGAATTATTTCGCCATCGAAATTCTTACACAGCATCATTTGGGCGAAGTAGTTACCCAACACACACCCAATATTGAATGTTATGGTGCTTATGTGCTGAATCAACAAACAAATCACATTCACACATTTTTGGCTAAGACCACTCTGCTGGCTACCGGAGGTATTGGAACCGTGTATGCAACCACAACAAATCCAGGCATAGCTACAGGAGATGGCATTGCGATGGCTCAACGTGCACGTGCGGTGATTGCCGATATGGAGTTCGTTCAGTTTCATCCTACCGGATTGTATCAGCCAGGTGCACGTCCCACCTATCTTATTACTGAAGCGATACGCGGCTATGGCGCCATATTGCGTTGCAAGGATGGACGGGAATTTATGCAAAAGTACGATGAACGTGGCTCGCTTGCTCCACGTGACATTGTGGCGCGCGCCATCGACAACGAAATGAAGATACGTGGCCATGAATTTGTATACCTTGATGTAACCCACAAGGATGCCGAAGAAACAAAGAAACATTTCCCAAATATCTATAAAAAATGTTTAGAACTGGGTATTGATATCACAAAAGATATGATTCCTGTGTCGCCCATCCAGCATTATCTCTGTGGTGGCATAGTTGTTGACTTAAATGCTCGTACATCTATCAATCATTTGTATGCAGCAGGCGAATGTACATGTACAGGATTACATGGCGCAAACCGTTTGGCCTCCAACTCATTACTCGAAGCTATTGTATATGCCGATTCGGCTGTAAAAGATGCTGTAAAATACATAGGAACGATCGAACACAATGAGTTTATACCCGAATGGAACGATGAAGGCACAAAATTACCGGAGGAAATGGTATTGATAACTCAAAGCTTCAGGGAAGTGGAGCAAATAATGAACGCTTATGTCGGGATTGTACGTTCGAACCTTCGATTAAAGCGCGCGATGAACCGGTTAGAGATTCTTTTCCGCGAAACCGAAGATTTATTCGAACGCTCAGTTGTTTCCCGCGAGATTTGTGAATTACGAAACGTAATAAGCGTGGCTTATCTGATCATCAAGCATGCACTTCGACGAAAAGAAAGCCGTGGCTTACATTACACAATAGATTATCCGAAATTGATGCGACACGAGTCCTGACATATTTTATTAAAACCGATATGAAACGTATTATTGCTGTAGGGTTGTTTAATTTACTATTTTTTGCCTGTATTTTTGCCGATGGTAAAAATCCGGGCGACCCTCGCACGGCGGTAGGAAAACCCGAAAACAATTGGAACAAAGCAGACACGGAAGCACCTTCAGGCAATAATGTCCAGTCCATTGCCGATGGTATCACTTATTCCACTACAGCTGAAGGCATTTTTATTGTTCTTCCTAAGGCAACAAGCAATGTAAAGCTTTTTGCCCTTACGGGCGAAGTGGTTTGGAGTGGAAATCTTGTACAGGGACGCTTCTTTATCCCGACACGTCAGGGAATTTATTTTCTGCGCATCAACAACAAAAGTTACAAAGTGATTTGCAAATAACTCAACCCCGCAACCGAAGCCTCATTTGCTAATTATGCGCTTTCTCTATCGTCATTTCATCAGGTGGTAAATGCGACATTATCAAATCAAAAACTACTTAAGTGCATCATTTTTTGTTTTTTTATTTTTATTCTTATATCTTTGTCCATTATTAAAAACAAAACAACGATGATTAAACATATTGTATTTTTTGGACTCGCCGAAAACGCCGAAGGAAAAACAAAAGCTGAAAATGCAGCGATTATCAAGACCGAACTTGAGAACCTGAAACACCTGATTCCTGAAATTGTAAAAATCGAGGTAGGTATCCATTTACCGGATGCACCAGCAGGCGACTACGATATTGCTTTATATTCAGAATTTAAAACTATGGCCGATCTTGACACTTACCAGGTACACCCCGAACACAAAAGGGTAGCTGCTTACATTGGGAAAGTACGCACAGTACGCGCGGCCGTCGATTACGAAGGATAGTACTTTTATTTATATAAATCTGTTTGGCTATGTGGAAAGATTTCTTTTATTTTTCCCGGGGGCAACGTACAGGTATTATAATTTTGATTGGGTTGATTCTGTGTACAGTTGCACTAAATGTTCTACTTCCTTTATTTTATTCAAAGAAAGCACCGAATGGTACTGATTTTTTGAACGAAGCACACGACTTTCAGCGTGCCATGGTTTCGCGTGATAGTTTACGCCAGATAGCATGGTCAGAAAAATACAAGAAAGAGTACAACCAGAAGTACTTTCATCAAAAAAACTCTAACACATATTCGCTTTTTAACTTCGACCCGAATAAAGCCGATTCCGTTACACTCACAAATCTCGGCATCAAAAATTATATTGCTTCAAACATCCTTAAATTCAGAAGGAAAGGAGGAGTTTTCAAAACAAAGGAAAGTTTTGCTAAAGTTTATGGATTGACACCGGAAAAGTTCAGCGAACTTGAACCTTACATTGAAATAACTCCAACCTTAGCAGACAGAAAAGATACGCTCAGGAGCATAGTAAAAACCGAAAACGCCCATGTAATTGTAGAATTAAATTCGGCAGACACCACAGAATTGATGAAAGTGGTAGGCATCGGACGATTTTATGCTAAAGCAATCGTGCGTTTCCGTCAGCAAACCGGAGGATTTGTAAACATAGATCAACTACATGAGCTTTATGGCATGACTGATCAGAATTTCAACAAAATAAGTCCGTATTGCCATATAAACACAGCCCTTGTACAAAAAATCAAGGTAAACACGGCCAGTACAGAACGGCTGAACGTGCATCCATACCTCAACTTTTACGAATCCAAGGCAATTTACGAATATCGCCGACGAAAAGGCAAACTCCAGGGTATTCAGGAATTGCGGAACATCAATGAGCTAAGCTCTGAAACTGTTGGTAAAATTGAGCCTTACCTTAGTTTTGAGTAAATATCTACTGAGCTAAAATCAGAAGAATTCAGAATAAAAAAAGGAAATTGGGAACCAGTAACCAACTTCCTTCTCTTTTATATAAAACAAATTCACGCTACACAGCCCATCATTCTCAGCTTCGGTACAACCACGCACGGAATGCAGCCCCACAAGCAGGATCGTCAGTTGAAACACCCAGATAGCTATTTCCTGAATCCCCTTTTTTCCTGAGTTCCGCGATTTAACACCCAAACTTAAGGAATTTATTTAAATCTTTTTGTTCTTGGTTTACTAATAGGATTTTTCGTACAATTTCTTTTGACTTAGTGGTTTTAATTTCGATTTCAAAGATGCTTTGAGCAATTTCAATGACTTTTGTCGCACTGTAAGGTACCTGTTTTTCTTTCAATTGTCTTTCTAGCTCCTTGTAGACTTTATAGGCTGCAAAAGTAAGACAGATATGGGCTTCAATTCTACGTTGAAGCCTATGATAAATTGGTCTTATTTTGAGGTCGGTTTTTGCAATCCTAAATGCCTTTTCAATTTTCCATAAATGATGGTAGTTTTCGAGTATCTCCCCTTTTGTGAGGGAAGAATTAGTTATATATCCTTTTAGTCCATCCCATTGTGCATCTTGATTGAATTTTTCCAGATCAATCTTTACGTTTAACTCGCCTTCCATCTTTAAGTATTTATTGTATCCCCTGTTATTGATACTGGATTTTGTCAATTTACCTGTTCTTACTTGTTTTTCAAGCTTTCTTAGTCCCTTTTCCCTATTGTACCTGTCTTTCTTTGCTCTGTCATCTGAGTAGCTGACAATCAACTTTAAATCATTTGTCTGAATCAATTGACTTTCTCCATTTTTGAGTTGAAGATTTAATATCTTTTGCTGAACAGTATACTTCTGATTTTTTATTCTTGCTCCTAAAATAAATTCGTAATTTTTTGTTTGCAACTCGTCAATATTAGACTGTGAAAGAAGGCCGGAATCTGCTATTATAGTCAACTTTTCAATCTTGTATTTTGATTTAAATGAATCAATTATGGGCAATAGAGTGTGCCCTTCAAACTTATTCCCCTGATAAATATCATAAGCCAGTGGATAGCCATTCTTACTTACAAGCAGCCCTAAGATAATTTGGGGGTTTTGATGCTTCCCTTCTTTTGAAAATCCTGTTTTTCGAAGTTCATCCTCCTGGTCTATTTCAAAATAGAGTGTGGTTACATCATAAAATACAACATTGATTTGTCCACCTAAAACCTTTAATGAGTGTGCGTAGCTTATTTGCTGAACCAATTCCTTTTGTGTTGAGTGTAATTTATCCATATATCGATAGATAGCATCTTCGCTCCATTCTTTTTGTTCGTATCGATATAAATACTCTGTTGTTTTTAATTTGCTTTTAGGATAAACCAATCGGTATAGAACTAAACTTCGGAATAACTCGTCATTTATCTTATTGAAGCCTATTTCATCAAATATCCGACCTAATACAAGTTCAATTCCAGCTAACTTTAATTGAGTTATGCCACTGAGCATTTGTTCAATTTGTTCAATCTCGTGTGTAAAATCTATTTCTCGAACGCACTGATGTTCATTGATCCAAATTGATGCCAATTTCTTTAGTTCTAAAACTCCTTCACTTGTCAAAGATGACCCAAAGCTTTTGAGCACTTTGTATCTTCCGGAACTTTTATCTACTACTTGAATATAGATTCTTCCGTTTTTATGTCGCAATTCTCTGATAAACATAAAAACAAAGATAATTTTTTAGTGATTAACACCCAAAAT
>JAYFRI010000021.1:0-6886 GCA_034926015.1 Paludibacter sp.
GAACGAGGCTTGCAAATACTTCAGCGCGTTAAAACAGAACTTCAATTGCCAATTGTTACTGATGTACACGAAAGCTGGCAGTGCGCCCCGGTGGCCGAAGTAGCTGATATGCTTCAGATTCCGGCTTTCCTGTCCCGCCAAACTGATTTGCTTATTGCCGCAGCAAAAACCGGCAAAATAGTGAACGTGAAAAAAGGCCAATTTATGGCGCCCTGGGACATGAAAAATGTGATTGATAAATTGCGCGATTCCGGCAATGAAAACATTTTACTTTGCGAAAGGGGTTCTTGTTTTGGGTATAATAATCTGGTGGTGGATATGACTGGATTGGTCGAAATGCGTAGCTATGGTTTTCCTGTGGTTTTCGATGCCACACATGCCGTACAGAAACCAGGTGGACAAGGCACTTCCACCGGAGGAAACCGCGAAATGGTTCCTTATCTTATGCGTGCGGCTTTGGCCGTAGGTGTAGATGCTATTTTTGCAGAAGTGCATCCCGATCCGGATCATGCTTTCAGCGATGGACCGAACCAGATTTATCTTTCGAAAATCCGCGAAATACTTGAAGAAGCTATTGCTATTGATGATTTAATTAAAGGAAACAAGGATGCTAGGAAACCGGGAAACAAGGAGATTCAGAACTCAGAACTCAGAACTCAAAACTCAGAACCCCGGATTAAGCTTTTACTCACTGATGTGGATGGAGTACTGACCGATGCCGGCATGTATTATTCCGAAAATGGAGATGAAATAAAAAAATTCAATACGCACGATGGAATGGGACTACAACTCATTCAGCAAAAGGGCATTAAAACAGGAATTATAACCTCCGAAGACACAAAAATGGTTGAAAGAAGGTTTAAAAAACTAAAGCTCGATTACCTTTATCAGGGCAAAAGAGAAGGTGGAAAGCTGGCTTCGGCACTCGAAATTTGCAAAAAAGAAGGAATTACACTCGCCAATGTTGCCTATGTGGGCGACGATGTGAATTGCCTTGAATTACTGTCGAATGTAGGATTGGCGGCATGTCCGGCGAATGCATTAGAAGCCATTAAACAAATTCCGGGCATTATTCAGCTGAACAAAAAAGGCGGCGAAGGCTGTGTTCGCGAATTTACTGAAATGATTTTAAAACAAATAAACGGTGTTTCCGAACAGTAAGAATTATGGATGCAGTAAAACGATCAAAAGAAATTTTCGAACAGGAAATCAGCGAATTACAGAAACTTTCCAATAAAATTGGAGTAGAGATGAATGCCGTGGTAGAAATGATTTATGCCTGCAAAGGAAAATTAGTGATAATGGGAATTGGTAAAACCGGCATTATTGGTCACAAAATAGCCTCGTCGCTTGCATCTACCGGAACGCCCACCATCTTTATCAATGCTGCCGAAGCCATGCATGGCGATTTGGGAATGATTGCAAAAAATGACATTGTCCTGTTAATTTCAAACAGCGGCAGTTCGTCCGAAATTATAAATGTGATTGCTCCCTTGAAAAAAATAGGCAGTCGCCTTATTGCCATGACCGGAAACCCTGGCTCGCCACTTGCCAATGAAGCCGAACTTGTTATCAATGTAGGGGTAGAGAAAGAAGCATGTCCACTCGGATTGGCACCAACTACTTCAACTACAGCAACACTCGTAATGGGCGACGCATTAAGCATTTGTCTTATGGAACGCCGGAACTTTAAAGCCGAAAATTATGGATTGTATCATCCAGGTGGTGCTTTGGGACGGCAATTGCTAAGTCGTGTGAAAGACGAAATGACAAGCGGTATTCCTAAAGTTTATGAAAACACGCTGTTCAAGGATGTGATTTATGAAGTGAGCAACAAACGATTAGGCATGACGCTTGTTTACAATGCCGACAACAAGGCTGTAGGTATTATTACCGACGGAGATATCCGGCGGGCCATACAAAAATTCGACGAGCTTAAGCATTTGCAGGCTTGCGATTTCATGACAAAAGGATTTAAAAAAATTGATGCTAATGAGTTGCTAACCGAAGCCCTCGAAATGATGGATGTAAATAAAATAACGACGCTGGCAGTCACCGAACAGAACGATGAGGTAGTTGGCATTTTGTCAATTCACAGTATTATCGACTTCAGAAACCCTGTACATTGAAATTCAAGAAAATATATATCGAAATAACAAATAGCTGCAATTTTGATTGCAGCTTTTGTTTTAAAACGGAAAGAGCCAGCCGTTTTATGACTCCGGATGAGTTCCAAAAAGTGATCGAAAAAATACGTCCGTATACAAATTATATATACTTGCATGTGTTGGGAGAGCCACTTTTACATCCAAAATTCGAAGAAATTCTTTCGATTGCCGAAAACGCATTGCTCAACATAAACATAACCACAAACGGAGGTTTAATAGAGAAAAGAAAGGAAATTCTTTTACAGCATTCCATACGTCAGATCAACATCTCACTACACGATGCCGAAGAAAATGTTCTTCCTGAGAAATGGAGTGATTATCTGAATTCTGTTTTAGAGTATGCCACCGAAGCTTCGTCCAAAACATATATTAACCTGCGTTTATGGAATGCGGGCGTCAATGCAAGCACTGATTTTAATCGCTTTTGTCTTGAAAAAATTGCATTTAACTACGACAAAACGATAGAAGAAATTACTCTAAAAGGGAAAGACAGCGGAATAAAACTCTCCGATCATATTTTTCTGCAACACGCACCGCGTTTCGAGTGGCCCGATGGTGAAAAAACCCGCTCCGAAGCCACCAAAACCTGTTATGCACTGCGCGATCAAATTGCTATTCTGGTGGATGGAACAGTTGTTCCCTGTTGTCTAGATGGGGACGGAAACATGAATTTAGGAAATATATTCAATTCCGATCTTGCTGAGATTTTGCACACAGAGCGATCATTGAAAATCCGGAATGGATTTATTAGCAACCAAATAACTGAGGAATTCTGTAAAAGTTGCGGTTTTTTTATATCATAAATACCTTCACGGATTTCAACTAAAGAATATCTATAGCTGAAAATCCGGAAAGTTGATTTGATTTACAAAAGCTTCGCAGCCGTGTTGTCAATATAAAAATCGACAATTCCTGACTGACTATGAACGTGCGAAGCCGGATATGACTGGGCAAGTGGTTCGTTGTTAATAATTTGTTTCAATATCTCTGCTTTGCTATCGCCGGTGAGTAAAAAAACAACTTTTGCTGCATTATTAATTGTTTTTCCTGTAAGCGTGATACGTTTCTGGCCTGTAAGTGGATGTATACCGACACCCACCGAAAAATCGGAAGTAAGAAGGCTCATATCATTAGGAAAAATTGATGCCGTATGTCCATCTTCGCCCATACCGAGCAGCACCAAATCGAAAACCGGGAAACCTGATTTTGCCGGAAGCTCCTTCCAAAGCACATCCTGATAACGTTTTGCCTCATCGTCGGGTTGATCTTCACCTTTCATTCTGAAAACATTTTCAGCTTTTATAAAGGTTCGCTGCAAAAGTGTGTCGTAAGTCAGGCCAAAATTACTTTCGGGATGTGTGGGTTCGACACAACGCTCGTCGACCCAAAAAAACCTGACAACCTGCCACGGAATAAGCTTTTCGTACTCATTAGCCAAAAGTGTAAATAACTGTTTTGGAGTACTTCCTCCCGAAATAGCAATATTCAGTTTTTCGCCTGTGATTTTCTTTGCCTGCGCCATTTCTTTAATTAATTCTGCTACAGCGCGTGAAGTGTTTTCCGCATTTTCGTAAATGTGAAGATTGTGACCCATAAAATATATTAGTTTTATTGTTTCATTGTAATTATGGGCTGAATAAGAAAAAGCTCAAACCCATTGAAAATTTGAAAAAAGGATCTATTCTGTCTTGAATTTTTCGAAAGGCTGACGCCATTTAACGTATTTGTCGCCAAATAAATTGTTCGATTCAACAGGACCCCAGGTTCCCGATTCATAAAAATACAAAGGAATATCAGGGTTATTTTTCCATGCCTGAAGGATCGGGTCAACAAATTTCCAGCTTGCTTTCACAGCATCGGCACGGGCGTAAAGTGTTGAATCTCCTGTCATTGAGTCGAGCAATAAGCGTTCGTATGCTTCCGAAATCTTTTTCTCTGCCAAATCGGAATAATGAAAAGCCATATTTACGTTTTGTACCTTAAAGCCTGCTCCCGGAATTTTCATTCCAAAATCGATGGCCACACCGGCATCCGGATGAATTCTCAGGATAATCATATTGTTCGGCTCGGTAAGACAAAGTTGTTTAAAGAGCTGATGAGGAGCCGGTTTTAAGTGAATAACCACTTCGGTAACACGTTCGGGCAATTGTTTGCCTGTACGAATAAAAAACGGCACTTCGCCCCAACGCCAGTTATCGATAAATACTTTCATTGCCACAAAAGTTTCAGTCTTCGAATTGGCGGCCACTCCGGTTTCCTGTCGGTATCCTTTTTGAATATCTTCGCCAATCTGGCTCGAAATGTACTGCCCACGCACCACATTTTCGGCTACTTCGCCTGCTTTAATAGGTCGGAGCGCCTGTAGTACCTTTACGGTTTCGTTGCGTATAGAATCCGAATCGAAAACAGCAGGAGGTTCCATGGCTACCACAGCAAGCACCTGCAGCAGGTGATTCTGTATCATATCGCGCATGGCACCCGATGTGTCGTAATAACCGCCGCGATTTCCCACCCCGATTTTTTCGGAAGCGGTTATTTCAATTCTTTGTATGTATTTGCGGTTCCAAATGGGTTCGAAAAAACCATTTGAAAAACGTGTCACCATAATGTTTTGGACTGTTTCTTTTCCCAGGTAATGGTCGATTCGATAAATTTGTTCTTCGTTAAAACCTGCATGAAGTTTTTTGTCAAGATCCAGTGCTGTATCGTAACTATAGCCAAAAGGTTTTTCAACTATAATACGTTTCCAGCCCTCTTCCTCTTTGTTTAATCCATATTTAACGAGATGTGCAGCCACAACTTCGTAAAGGAATGGAGGAATTGAAAAATAGAAAACAATATTTTTAGTAATGCCAAGTTGCTCTGAGAGTAAGTCGATGTAATCTTTTAATTCAGAAAAATCACTCTCCTGCTGATTGTTGACCTTTTTGTAATAAACTTTTAGCAAAAACTCTTCTAGTTTTTCGGGATATTCGGCGATTGTTTTTTTTGAAAAGATGCTAAGACTTTCGCGCACATCTACGCGGTAAGCTACCTCATCCTTTTCCTGACTTCCGGCACCTACAACTACAAAATTTTCAGGCAATAAATTGTCTATATAGAGCTGAAAAACAGCAGGTAGCAGTTTTCTTTTCGACAAATCTCCATTCGAGCCGAAAATAACAAGTATCTGACTTTCTATATTATTTTTTTTCATGTTTTTTTTAATATTACATATTACTTCAACAGCTTTTCTCTCATCTGAATCTATTTTAAACATAACAAGTGTCTGACTTATTTGTTTATAGTCGCAGCCTATTGCAATATAGTTTTATGCCACGCATAAGTTGTCCTGAGTTTTTAAAACCATTTTTTACGTTTGAATACCAGCAGCATAGCAACAGCTACAACAAGCATCACCAGCCACATTAAAAAATAGCCATACTGCCAGTGAATTTCAGGCAGATAGTCGAAGTTAGTACCATAAACCCCTACAATAAACGTTAGCGGGATAAATATAACCGAAAAAACAGTTAGCGTTCGCATTATGTCATTCAGTTTTGTGCTCATCATTGTGTGATACATAGTGATTTGATCGTACAATATTTCACGGTAACTATCCGAAAGCTCAGTAGCTTCGTTGATATTATCCTGCAGTTCCTTGTAGTGAACCCTGTTTTCGTCTTTAATCATTTCGGTTTCCATCTTCGCAAGGGTAAGCATCATCTCCCTGGCAGGCTTAATGTTTTTCCGTAAAAAATTCATATCTACCTTGTACCTGTTAATCTCTTCGAGAAGGTTTTTGTCGGGATTATTCGTCATTCGTTCCTCCAGGTTTTCTATTTTTTCGCCAAGCAAACCAATGATGTATATATAATTATCAACGACAATGTCAAGCATTGTAAAAGCCAGATAATCGGAACCCGAAGTCCGGATTTTGTTCTTGTGTTTACGGATGCGTTCGCGTATAGGCTCAAAAAGCGAAGTTTTCTGTTCTTGAAACGATATTAAAACATGGTCAATCATTATCAAACTTAAGTTCTCAACCGACAATTGCTCTGTCGATTCGTTGTATGATAGGATTTTAATCGTTGCAAAAATCCCATTGTCGAACTCCTGCACTTTTGGGCGCAATGATGGATTCATAATGTCTGAAATTATATTAACAGGAATTTCGAAAATGGCTGCCAAGCCCTCCATGCGCAATTCGTCGTGCAGGCCGTCTACATTGAGCCAACTTACATTTTTATTGTTTTTCAGTTCAAGAAGTTGATCATCTGATTTAATTTCATACTCACGAACCTGATCAAGATCGAAATTCATAACGCTCAAAAAGATTTTATCCATCTTTTTAAGTCCCCTGAAAACAAGGGCATACGGCGATAAACCGATATCTTCTTTTTTCTTTTTTATAAAGCGCGACATACTGAGTTGATGAATGTAATTGATAAAAATATAAATTTTATTACAGCCCGATGACCGCCGAAAGTGTCCGGTAAATTGCGTTGAAGCGGTTGAATCTGTGTTAGGGCAAAGGTAGGAAATTTTTATATTAACTTCTTATTATGAAGCATCTATTTCAAAAAACATCTATATTTGTAACCGGTTTTGTTTCCTGCATAGAAAGAAGCTGATTTTGCTCTTTGGCACAATCATTGCTGGAGTAAAAGTTGCAATAATTTGCTTGATCAGTTAAATGAAAGTTTTGAAAATCATATCGTTAATAATAATAATTGTTT
>JAYFRI010000379.1:0-8769 GCA_034926015.1 Paludibacter sp.
CTGAGATTTGAATCTTCAAATTCAGAAATATATATATTGAAAAACTTTGAGGCTGTTGTCTCAAAGTTTTTTTTTGCTTCAACCTGCTCAAGGAGAATTTTGAATTGTCTTTTTTGTAAAGTTAATGTAATCCGGTTTTTAGCTTATAATTTTAAAAAAAAACTTATCTTTGTGCAGTTAGCTAAAAAATAAAACAACTTATATCATCAATATATTTTATGGAAATAGAATCTCTTTTTCAACTGAAATCAAAATTTGTGACCCGTGAAGTGGGAAATGAGTTGATAGTAGTTCCTTTAAGTGCTAATGTAGCGCAGATGAACGAATTGTTTACCTTGAACGAAACAGCAAAAGTGATATGGGAAAATTTGAACGAAGGTATCGATATGTCAACTCTAATTCAGACGATTACAGATACTTTTGATATAGATCGACAAACCGCCGAAAAGGATATTGCAGTTTTTCTGCAAACTTTGGAAGCTATGTTGAAGAAATAAAAATATACAATGGAAGCACAATTGAATTCTATCTGTTTGGCTATTGGCGGATTTAGTATTCGGCTTTTTTCGGATCGTGAAATACAACTCGAGGATGGTTATCTGCCTTTTGTAGAAACACGAGACGTGGCTGAACCCGATTTTACAGTTCATTGTATAGAACATATGCCCGGGATAGATTTAGATGCTTCTGATCTCTTGTTTCAGGCCGAAAATGAATTTCAGAAATTTTATTCAGTTTATAGCGCAGGAAGTCAGTTGGCATTTGTAATTTACAATCAGCAAACAAATAACGAGATTCAGCAAATTGCTTTTTTAGACGAAAGTTTTAAGCACTGGACTGTTCATTGTGAAGTTGTAAATGGTTTGTTTCTACCGCTTCGTTATCCTATGGGGCCTATTATTATGCACTATATTACGCTCAAAACCAATGCGGTGATGATGCATGCCTCATGTGCTTTCGATGGAACGAAAGCGCGTTTGTTCACAGGTTTCTCAGGAGCTGGAAAAAGCACTATGTCTATGCTTTGGTCGAAAGCTGGCCGTCAGATAATTAACGACGATCGTTTGATAGTGCGTAAACAAGATGGTGTTTTTTTTGTGTATAATACGCCCATGTATTATAAAGATATACCCAAGAAGGCGCCTCTATCGTCCATTTTTCTTATAAGTCACTCTCCCAAAAACAGAATAAAAAAACTTTCAGGCGCTATGTCCATAACTCGCGTAATGGCTTTTAGTATTCAGAACAATTTCGACCGTCGATTTATCGAAGGCAGACTTGATTTATTCACAGAACTGTGTTCGCTGGTTGGGGTTTATGAACTTGGATTTGTGCCCGATGAAAGTGTTGTTAACTTCGTTTTGGACAATGAATAATGGATTTGTAAATAAAAAACTGATTGTTGATTTTGCTGAATCAATATTAGAAAACAATCATACGCTAGGCATTCGTACGACTGGTTACAGCATGTATCCTGCACTTCGACCGGGTGACATTGGTCATATTGAAAAATGTATGCCGACTGAAATTAAAGTTGGAGATGTTGTTGTTTTCAAATCGAATGGTAAGCTTATTGCACATCGCCTTGTGGCAATAGATGATGTAGCAGGAACATTTCTAACCAAAGGGGATAAAAATAAATTCTTTGATACTCCGTTTGCCACAGATGCTTTTGTTGGAAAAATAATTTCGTTCGAACGCAGAGGTGAAAATAAAACAATAGAAAGTCCCGGGATGAACGTTTTTCGATACTTGGCATTACATTTTTCGAAACAGCTTGTCGGATTTTACGATTTTGATTTAAAAATCAAACTTAAAATTAAATCGTTATTTTCAAATTTTCGATCGCTAAAAAGCAATCTGACGATTATTTCCAAGGGTTCGGGTAAACTATTTTTTATCAATGCAATCATCTCCTTTTTGCAGGGAGTTATTCCATTTTTGATTATACTGCTTATTAAATTGCTTGTCGATGAACTGAGTGCATCCTCTCTGCGTGATTCACAGCAACAGTACTTTTTTATCGCTTTGTTGGCAGGTACGGCATTTGTTTTTTTGCTGAACGTGTTGCTTGCCGAGCTACGAACTTATTTTTCCGAAAAGCTGTCGCAGTCGGTTACCCGACACGTTTATTCACTTCTTCAGGCAAAACACAGCGTTCTCGACTTGTCGAACTACGAAAATCCCGAAAAGCAGGACAGTTTGCATCGTGCTGTACAGGAAGCATCATTCCGTCCCGTAAAGATTCTGAATGCTTTGCTCACCGGGATAAAAGCTTCGGCTTCAGTACTGTTTCTGCTCGTTCTTTTTGCAAGCATACGTTGGTACCTGGTACTGATACTTGTGTTTGCTGTGTTGCCCGACGTATATGTGCGCCTAAAATATTCGAGGAGGCTTTACAAGCTTAAAGACTCGCAAAGCACCAAAGAACGTGAAATGTATTACTATAATCGCATCCTGACTGGGTTTCCTTTTGCCAAAGAGTTGAAACTTTTCGGATTTTCGGATTTTTTTCAGCAACGATTCAATAAAACCCAACAAAGAATTTTTGAAGAAAAAATTGAACTTCGAAAATCAGAAATCCGATTAAGTGTTCTTTCGCAGACTTTTGCGGTAGTTTTAATTTTCGCGAGTTTAGGTTTTATTTCATTTCTGAAAATAAATGGCGCCATATCAATAGGTACAGTTGTTTTATTTTTCTTTGCTTTTCAACGTGGGTATTCGGTGCTCAATGACTTTTTCCGTTCGCTTACTCAAATCATCGAAGACAATACTTTTTTGAAAGATTTTATTCAGTTTCTCCATCTTCCTGAAAGTAAAGATGTTGTTGCATCTGGTGTTGACTTTTCGTTGAAGAATGAAATCAGGTTCGAAAATGTAAGTTTCAGGTACGAAACCAGTGAGCGCAATGCATTAAAAAATATAAATCTGGTATTGCCAGCCGGAAAAACTATTGCATTTGTCGGTGCCAATGGTTCGGGGAAAACCACACTGATTAAATTGTTATGCGGATTTTACAAGCCTCATCAAGGTTGCATTACTTTTGATGGAAAAGATATAAACGAAATAGGGCAGAAAAAAATTCTTGAAAATATAAGTGCTGTTTTTCAGGATTTTGTACTTTATAATATACCGGCCATGGATAATCTGGCTTTAGGAGATATAAAGAAAATTCCGGATAAAGAAAGGATAAGAAAAGCCGCTCAGGCTGCTGGTATTGACGATGTACTTGACCGATTACCTCATGGTTACGATACTTTGCTTGGAAATCTTTTTAAAGGCGGCGAGGAGCTGAGTATTGGTCAGTGGCAAAAAATGGCGGTGGCCAGGGCTTTCTATCGCGATGCGCCGCTGCTGTTGTTGGATGAACCATCGAGTGCGCTGGATGCTGTTTCGGAATTACAAATGATTAAAAGTCTTCAACAATTGTCGAGTAATAAAACGGCTGTCATTGTAAGTCACCGACTCACTACCATTCAATGGGCCGATTTAATTTATTTGTTTCACGAAGGAGAAATTGTTGAGTCGGGTGACCACAAGGAACTCATGGATTTGAAAGGAAAGTACTACAATTTATTCCAGAGTGTTAGTTTACCAACAGGAGTATAGCATCGTTTTTTTTGCAATTCAAATTTATTTATTGAGGATATATGTTTTTTGCGTAAATTTGCAGCTGCTTGCAGCAGGCAAGTTCTAAATTTTTTATTAAAATGAACAGAAGAGTCAGAGTGCGATTTGCACCCAGTCCCACAGGACCTTTACACATAGGCGGCGTACGTACCGCATTGTATAATTACCTTTTTGCAAAACAAAATGGCGGCGATATGCTTTTGCGTATCGAGGATACCGATTCGGCACGCTTCGTGCCCGGTGCCGAGGAATATATTGTTGAAGCCCTCAATTGGCTAGGAATTACGATTGACGAAGGAGTAGGGGTGAAGCAGCCCGGAAAACATGCGCCTTACCGCCAGAGCGAACGTAAAGTCATTTACAGGAAATATGTGGATCAATTGCTTGATGCTGGTCTGGCTTATATCGCTTTCGATACCCCCATCGATTTGGAAGCTAAACGTGCCGAAATTGCCAATTTTCAATACGATGCCAAAACACGTGAACTAATGGCCAATTCGTTGACCTTACCTGCAGATGAAGTGAAAGCGCGCATCGAACGTGGTGAACAATACGTGGTGCGTATTAAAATTGAACCGAATGAAGAAGTTAAAGTGCAGGATTTAATTCGTGGTGAGGTGGTTATCAACTCCTCTGTCATCGACGATAAAGTTCTGTTTAAATCGTCCGACGAATTACCGACTTATCACTTGGCTAACGTTGTGGACGATTATTTAATGGAAATTTCGCATGTGATTCGTGGCGAAGAATGGCTACCATCGGCTCCGCTTCATGTTTTACTTTACCGTTATCTGGGTTGGACTGATGTGATGCCAGAATTTGCTCATTTACCTTTGCTTTTGAAACCGGACGGGAATGGCAAGTTAAGCAAACGTGATGGTGATCGTCTTGGTTTTCCTGTGTTCCCTATGAACTGGAAAGACGCTAAAACTGCTGAAACTTCATCAGGTTATCGCGAAGCTGGTTATTTTCCCGAAGCGGTCGTTAATTTCCTTGCCTTGCTGGGCTGGAACAGCGGAACTGAGCAGGAAATTTTCTCGATGCAGGAATTGATTGAATTATTCAGTCTCGATCGCGTTAGCAAAAGTGGGGCTAAATTCGATTATGAAAAAGGGAAATGGTTCAATCACAAATATCTGCAAAGTAAACCATTGGAAGAAATTGCAGATTTGTTTCAGCATATTCTGATTGAGAAAGACATAGTTGAAGATTCGGAAAAAGTGAAGAAAATTGTGAATTTGGTACGCGAACGTGCTAACTTCATTACCGATTTATGGGAACAGTCTTCGTTCTTCTTTATAGCTCCAACGGCTTACGACGAAAAAACTGTGAAAAAGCGCTGGAAAGCCGAAACTCCCGAGCAAATGCAGGAACTTATTCAATTGTTGGATGGGATCGAAGACTTTAGCGTGGAAAACACCGAAGAAATTGTAAAAGAATGGATTGCTGCCAAAGCATATAATATGGGTGGAATTATGAACGCTTTCCGTTTGTCGATTGTAGGCGAAGGTAAGGGGCCACATATGTTCGATATTATTTCGATCATCGGAAAAAAGGAAACGATTGCCCGACTGCAAAAAGCAATTGAGGTGTTGGCTTTGAATTAATGTCCACCCCGGATACTTATTTGTTGAAATTTGATCGTAAAAAGGCCATCGAAAAATTCTTGCCGAATGAGAAATAGTTTTTATAAACTGTTCAAAGTACCAACAAAGAATGCATATATACAATTGTTCAGGTATTGTTTTTCGGGGGGAATTGCTTTTGTAGTCGATTTTTGTATTCTTTTTTTATTGACCGAGTATTTTGCTGTTCATTATTTGTTAGCAGCCTCTCTTGGTTTTCTGGCCGGATTAATTATAACCTACCTGTTAAGTGTTTTTTGGATATTTGATGAACGTCGCGTTGAGAAAAAGACTTTGGAAATAACGATTTTTGTCACAATTGGTTTGGTTGGATTGTTGCTTACTTCGGCATTTATGTGGCTTTTCACCTCAGTGCTGTTGTTGCATTATTTGTTTTCTAAAATACTGACAACAGGTATTGTTATGGGTTGGAATTTTGTAGCAAAGAAATTTATTCTTTTCAGTAAATAATAGTAAGTCTGATTGTGAATGTGTTAAAGTTGCGTTAATGAAAATGAAAAAGGTATTGATTGTAACGTATTACTGGATTCCGAGCGGTGGTGCCGGTGTGCAACGCTGGGTGAAATTCACAAAATATTTACGTGATTTTGGCTGGGAACCTGTGATTTACACCCCCGAAAATCCTGAGTATCCATCCGTCGATACTTCTTTCGAACGTGATATTCCCCAAAATATTGAAGTGATTAAAACGCCGATTTGGGAACCTTATAATGTGTACAGAAACCTTACCGGTAAAAAACACGAAGCGATCAATGCCGGGTTTATTTCCGAAAACAAAAAACAGGGTTGGAAAGACAAACTTTCGATATGGATCAGAGGTAATTTCCTGATTCCAGATCCACGTCGGTTTTGGATAAAGCCTTCGGTGAAATATCTGACTGCATATCTGAAGAAAAATCCTGTTGATGCCATTATTACTACTGGTCCGCCTCATTCTATGCATCTGATAGGGCTTGGGTTAAAATCAGCTTTCCCGACAATTCCGTGGGTAGCCGATTTTCGCGATCCATGGACGAATATCGATTTTTACAAAGAGTTGAATCTTACACCGATGGCTGATAAAATTCATCACTATTTTGAGAAAAAAGTCATCTGTAATGCCGACAGCGTAGTGGTGGTGTCCGGGGGAATGAAGGAAGAATACGAATTGATGCAACCAAAGCATATTCAGGTTATTTCTAACGGATATGATGCTGATGATGTGAAAGCAACGACAGTAAAATTAGACCTAAAATTCACGATATCGCACATTGGCACCCTGAATGCTGCCCGGAATCCGAAAGCAGTTTGGGAAGCGTTGAGCGAAATTTGTTCAGAATATCCTGAGTTCAAAACTGATATGCAAATTCAGTTAGTGGGCAAAGTTGATTTTTCGGTATTGGAAGATATAAATTCTTTTGGTTTGTCCGAAAATCTGCTCAAAATTGACTATCTTTCGCATACCGAAGCGATTGAAAAACAGCAAACATCGCAGGTTTTGCTTTTACTGATCAATAATTCGGGAAATGCGAAGGGAATTCTGACCGGGAAATTTTATGAGTATCTGGCCGCGCAACGTCCGATATTGGCCATTGGGCCTACCGATGGAGATGTAGCAGCTGTTCTCTCCGAAACAGGTGCCGGAAAAATTATTGATTTTGAAGATAAAATCAACACAAAACAAGCTGTTTTAGAATATTACAAGCGATTTAAATCCGGATCGTTAAATGTGAAAACCGAATCGGTAGAGCGCTTTTCACGTCGTTCATTAACGGGAGAATTGGCAAAATTATTAAACACTTTATGAGAAAAATTATTACAGTAGTTGGTGCACGTCCTCAGTTTATTAAGGCTGCCACATTGAGTCGTCAGTTTAAATTGTTGGGAATCGAAGAAAAAATTATTCATACCGGCCAGCATTTCGATGCCAATATGTCCGAAATTTTTTTCGATGAAATGGAGATTCCGAAACCGGCTTACCAACTCGATATTCATGGCGTTTCGCATGGCGCTATGACCGGTAGGATGCTCGAAGGAATAGAAAAGATTTTGATGACCGAGAAGCCCGATGGCGTTTTGGTGTATGGCGATACCAACTCAACACTTGCCGGTGCGTTGTCGGCAGCAAAACTACACATTCCGGTCATTCATGTCGAAGCTGGTTTGCGCTCGTTCAATATGGAAATGCCGGAGGAAATAAACAGAATCCTGACCGACCGGATTTCGAACGCTCTCTTTTGCCCGACCGATACGGCGGTGAGCAACCTTATGCGTGAAGGGTTTGATAATATGCCCATTCAAATTATCAAAAATGGTGATGTGATGCAGGATGCTGCCATGTATTATGCCGATAAAGCACAACTGAAATCGGACATTATCCGCAAGGCCGGATTGAATAAGTTTGTGTTAGCCACCATTCATCGTCAGGAAAATACCGACAATCCTGAAAATTTGAAAAATATAATCGAAGGCTTGAACGCCATACACAAAGAAATACCTGTAGTGGTGCCTATGCATCCCCGCACGAGAAATATACTGGCTCAGAACTATCAGTTGCCCGATTTCACAATTATCGATCCTGTTGGCTATTTTGATATGATTATGTTGCTGAAATCCTGCGAAATGGTCATCACCGACAGTGGTGGAGTGCAGAAGGAAGCTTTCTTTTTTGCTAAACACTGTATTACATTGCGTGAACAAACAGAGTGGGTTGAACTTGTGGATAAGGGCTTCAATTTCCTTGTGGGAAGCGATATTGATAAACTAAGAGATGCTTTTGACTTTTTCAGAAATAAACAATCAGATTTTTCGATAGATTTGTATGGTAATGGTAAAGCTGCTGAAATGGCTGCTGCCGAGATATTCAAAATGTAGTTGAATTGAATCGTAGCAAATGCTGCCTGCAATTTTTTTGATGTTACACATCCGAAGGCTTTGGGTCGCTATCCTTTTCGTCGGTGCAGGACGGTATTTCAATCTTTTTTTTGTACTTTTGTGATAATGGCCAATCAATTGTCGATTCCACCAATTTGAAATTAAATGCTCTTAAAATGAACGAATTAGAAACCTTATTCCAACAGTGTACAGGCGAAAAACTATTGTCGAAAGAAGAACTTTCGGCTTCAGGATCCAATCGTCGTTATTTTCGGCTCGAGAGTAAAAAAACATCAATTATTGGTGTGGCCGGCACTTCGATTGACGAAAACAGAGCCTTCATTCAGATGGCAAAGCATTTCTATTCAAAAGGTTTGCCTGTTCCGCAATTTCTGAATCAAACAAACGATGGATTGTTCTATATTCAGGAAGATTTAGGCGACACCTTACTATTCGATTATATAGCTGAAGGACGGAAAACGGGTGTTTTTTGTGAACCGGAGAAAGAAATGCTCCGGAAAACAATGCGAATATTGCCAATGGTACAGGTGAAAGGCGCTGAAGATTTCGATTTCTCGGTTTGCTATCCACAACCCGAATTCAACGAACGTTCCATTCTTTGGGATTTGAATTATTTCAA